>JAKPPS010000046.1 GCA_029547225.1 bacterium
ATTAAGAGTTTTAACGAGAAACTAGTAGATCATTTGGTTTGGTTTAATACTTTAAAACCGCATAGTGGGTTAGGGAATTTGAGTCCGGTAGATTATTTACTTAAAAATCATCCCGAGTCCCATATGTATGTAACTTATACATTGTTTTGACAAGATATTTTTTGACTGATATAATGCCATGTGTTGGCCGGGATGTACACTTATTTTTAAGTGCGAGTAAGTATGATCTTTTTTTATGCGTATCATAAATATAAAGAATTTTCATATTTACTTTGTGTAGGAGTTTTTTGATCCTCAACTCCCTGATTGCGCTTGATGAAAATGCTCATCAGTAGTTTATTTGAAATATATCGAACATGGAAATAGCTATTGCTCCAGAGGTTATATTCAGTATTGGTGATTACGGAGTAACAAACTCTATGCTTTCTGCGGTTATTATCACTGTCTTGGTGCTTATACTTATTGTTGTTACTACTTTATCTATTTCGGCTTTTAAGCCGGGCAAAATTCAATTATTTTTTGAATATGTTATCTCAAGTTTAAGTGGTATTTCTGAATCAATGCTAGGTAAGGCTTCAAAAGCTTTATTCCCATTTCTCTTTACTTTTTTTATTATCGTTGTTCTATCAAACTGGTTCGGTTTGTTACCTTTTGTGGGTCCAATATCTGTAATCCATCATGAGCAGACTGAGGAAGTCTTTATATATCAACCAGATTCACAATCTGATACCGAATTTGTCACAGAAAATACTGGAGCAATAGATCATAAAGATAATATTTCTGATGAAGTAAGCGATTTTTCAAGTACTATTGAAAGTGCAGCAGAAACAGAGGTCCCAAAACTTACTGTAAAAGATTGTATTGCAAATCGAAATTGTTATTTAATGTTAGATGGTTCAATACAAGTTCATGAAAAAGCGTTTCCGTTTTTTAGAGCGCCGACTTCTGATGTTTCAGCAACAATTGCTCTAGCTTTGATATCGGTAATTGTTACTAATATATTGGGTTTTAATTTCAACGGTTTCAAATATATAAAAAAATATTTCAATTTTTCTAGTTTTGTTGATTTTGTCGTTGGGCTACTAGAATTAATTTCAGAAATAGGTAAGATTATTTCTTTCACTTTCAGGCTTTTTGGCAATATATTTGCTGGGGAAGTTTTACTACTTGTTGTTACATCTTTAAGCTTTGGTATTGCAACTTTGCCATTCATGGGACTTGAGGTATTTGTTGGGTTTATACAAGGTTTTGTTTTCTTTATGTTAACAACAGTTTTTATAGGTTTGTCGATAAGTCACGAACATTAGATTATTTGTTATGCTCGCTGATTTATTATGGAAAGAGAAGTTGCGGGTAGATAAGAGTAAGTATTATTTTTATCTGCTTACAATCCTGCGTAAGTAAGCAAACTATTTTTGCAGTACAAATGCAATATCAGTTTATTAGTCGCAGAGATATTAAATAATTTTTATTATTAAAAATATGGAAACAGAAGCAATACAATATATCGCTATGGCAATTGCAATAGCAGTCGGTGCTATTGGACCAGCTCTAAGTATTGGTAAAATCGGTGCAAAAGCAATGGAAGCATTAGGTAGAAATCCAGAAGCACAAGGTGCAATCCGTACAAACATGATTTTGGTAGTAGCTTTTACAGAGGCTATCGCTATCTATGCATTGGTTGTTGTCCTTATAATCAAGTTCGTTTAGTACTTAACTTTTTGTAGGAGTAACAAGATGGAATTACCACTAGGTATAAACTTGGTCAACATTGTGATTTACATAGTGCTTTTTACAGTACTTTATTTAGCATTGGCAAAATTTCTATTTCCTGCCTTAGACAATGCGATGAAAAAAAGACAAGAAGTTATCGATAAATCGCTTGAAGATGCCAAAAAGGCGGAAGACGCTCTGTTGCAAGTTGATGTTAAAATTAAACAGACTGAGGTTGAGGCAAAAGAATTGGTTAATAGTGCACACAAGGTTGGTAAAGATGAAGCATCACAGATTATCGAAGAAGCTAAATTAGAAGCTCAGTCGATAGTTGACCGTGCAAAACAGAAAGCCGATCAGTATATGTTAGATGCCCAAAATCAAATAGATAAGATTGTTGAAGCTCGAGTCAGAGAGGTACTAAAAAATTCTTGGACCGATAAATCCGTGAATAACGATGAAATTGCAAAAGCGATTGCTAAGTTAAAGCAAGTAAATAATTAATATAATTAGACAATTTGATGTATAAAGATAATGCAAGTATTTCTGCAGCACAGATCTATATTAAGATTAGGTACATGAAAAATCTTTCAGCTGACGATGCTGTACAATTGCTACTTACTGTTTTTGCAAAGCTTGAGTCAGCAAAGGCTTCAGATGTATTGCAGATGTATAATAATATTATTTCAGGTACTGTTAAGGTTGTTGAAGTTCTTACCGCAAAAGAACTTAGCGCCGAGGAAAAATTAAAAGCTGAGGGCGATGTTGTAAAAAACTTTGGCGATGAGACTATAGCTATTTTCCATATCGATCAAAATATGTTAGGTGGAGTAATTATTAGGTGTGGTGATTACATAGTTGATCACTCAATCAAGAGTGAAATTGAGAAGGTTGAAATCTAAGTCAGTATTTCGAAAATCTCAAATCAGTACATCCTGGCCATTAGATCAGATAATTAATTGTGTGATAAAAAGATTTAAAATAAATTAGTATCAAGTATATGTCAGAAGTAAAAAATATCGGTATTGTAACAGAAGTACGTGACGGTATAGTAGTCGCATCTGGTTTATCAGGAGTAGGTTACAATGAGATGGTGGAAGTACATACTACCTCTGGTGAATTGGTTTCAGGCTTGGCTTTGAATCTTGAGGAAGCATCTACAGGTATAGTTATTTTAGGTGATTTTTCAAAAATCAAAGAAGGTGATCAGATAACAAGTACAGGTAAACAATTATCAATAAATGTTTCAGAAGAGATCTTAGGACATATTATAAATCCATTGGGCAAAAATCTTAAAGGAGACATGGACTTTGTTGTCAAAAATGGTGAGGAAATGTTACTTGATAGAATTGCGCCTGGTATCATCGATAGAAAAAATGTTAATAATGAGAAACTCTTTACGACAGGCATTATGGCAATTGACGCTTTGATCCCAATTGGTCGTGGACAGAGAGAGCTAATTATCGGTGATAGACAAACTGGTAAAACATCAGTTGTAATGCCAATAATAGTTAATCAAAAAGGTAAAGATATCGTTTGTATTTATGTCGCGATAGGTAAAAAGTCATCTCAAATTGCAAATATCAGATCAAAACTTGAAAAATTGGGTTGCCTAGGTTATACAGTTATAGTTTCGGCAAACGCTTCGGATCCTGCAGCTATGCAATATATTGCTCCATATGCAGGTTGCGCGATAGGTGAATATTTCGCACAAAAAGGACAACACGCCTTGGTTATTTATGATGATTTGACAAAACATGCTTGGGCTTATCGTGAGATTTCTTTATTGCTTAAGCGTCCAGCAGGTCGAGAAGCGTATCCTGGAGATATCTTTTATCTCCACTCAAAACT
>JAKPPS010000002.1 GCA_029547225.1 bacterium
GCTTTACAAAAAATGAAAAGATAGATAAAATAGATGAGGCCTACGCTACTATTGATAACGAAACATTATCCCAAGAAAAAACAATGTGCGGAGAAGAGTTGAGCGTAGAAAGTGCCGATGCTAACTCCATAACGTGGTTCAGAAATACAGAAGGGTTAGCTACCGAATGGGAGGACATGACGTTCCCTCAATTTTTTCACTATTCAAGAGTAAATGTAGATGTCGCCGGCGGCAATGATTATAGTTATTATACAGTGCAACCCGTGACGGCTTCAGAATGTTTAGATGTTTGGTACGATTATCTGTTTGGCATTTATTCCGATGAATTTATATTTAAAGATTACCTCAAAATTACCGCTTATTTTAATTTAAACGAAGAAGATATTGCGTCTTTTAAACAGGTAGTACCGGTATTTATCCGGAAGTTTGGAGCTTTTTTCTATGTGAATAAGATTAAAAACTACATGAGCGGGAAAACGACACAAGTTGAGCTTATTCGATTATAATTCCTTACGAAAGTTAGGAGATGTTAAATATTAACGTATTTTGTTTTTTTTTAAATAAAAATATTAACATATTTGTAGATAAATAAAAAGATATATATATGGTTGAGATAAAATTACATTTACCAATTTCAAGCGAAGAAGACAACAGGTGGATGGCTATGTGGGGGGCTAATCAAGACGTCGTATTTTCGTTGGACACTTTCCAAAAAATACTAGCGGATAACCCTGAGGAGAATGATTTTAAGTTTAACATTCATTGCGACGGTGGAAGTGTGAGCGAGGGGCTTGCTATATATGATGCTATCCGCACGAGCGGTAAAAACATTTATTGTAATATAGAGGGGGGATGTCATTCAATGGCTATATGTATACTTCTGGCAGCTCCAAAAGAAAACAGAACGGCAAACAAAAACTGCCGTGCACTCATTCACAAAGTTATGATGCCGGTTGTTCAATATGCAAACGTTGACGAGTTAAAGAGAATGACGGAAGAGCTTGAAAGGGAGCAAACGGCGATTTTAAATATATATGCCGACAGAACAGGCACTGATTTTGAAACGCTTGAAAATTTAATGAAAGAGGAGAAGGTGAGAACAGCAGATGAATTGATGAGTTATGGTTTTATATCTAAAATCAACAATTATAATACAAATTTAAAAAACGATTTATTTATTAACGCAAAAAAAGAAAAGATGAACAAAAAGGAAGTTTTAAAATCAGCAAATGATTTGCTAGCAAAGTTAAAAAATTTGCTAGTAGGGGAAGCCGTGAATTACGACTTTACCGATGAAGAAGGAAAGGTGTTATTTTCAACCGAAGCAGAAGATGACACATTGGAAATTGGCATGAGCGCACAACCAGATGGTACTTTTGAATTACCTGATGGTCGCACAGTTACAATCGCTGAAGGTGTGATTGCAGAAATTAAAGAAGCTTCTTCAAAAACAGAAGAAGAAGTTGCTAATTTAATCGCTACTAATGCAAAATTAACAGCTTCACTTAATGAAGCAGTTGCGATGATTGAAGAACTGAAAAAAAATGTAGAATCGAACTACAAACCTGCCGTAAGACAGGTAAACAGAAAGAGTCCTACAGCAAACAGTTACGACGACTTTAAGACAGAAATTAAAAACAAAAGAGCTCAAATGATGGGCAGAAAGGAGCAAAATTAATGGCAGCTATATTAGATTTTTCAAAATTTACTTTCACAGACGAACAAATACGTTCGGTGAAAGAGTTACTCTATGACGAGATAGTAAAAAGTCCAGAACTTGAAGCACTGCATACAGTGTACGAGGGTATTGTGTATGACAAGGAAATTGGTTTTGTTGGAGCCGGTGGACTAGTAGGCGTTGCTAATCAAGGCTGCGATCCTACACCTCAAGCATATAACATCGGAACACGCAAAATTACTTGGGAGCCAAAGGGATGGGAGATATATATCGCAGAATGCTTCAAAGATATAGAAGCTACAGCAGGTGTTTACTCTCTTAAAACAGGTATAGCAATAGAAGATTTTACAGGTTCTGATTATGTAAATCTTGTGTTGGAGGTTTTGGCAAATAGTGTTAAGGACTTTATCATCCGTTTATTGTGGTTTAGCGACACAGAAGCAACAAACACTATCGTAGAAGAATTACCAACAGCAGCAGCCACTGAACAAACAGCAGGGTCACCAATTGTGGGCACTGTTTATGCTGGTGTAACCTCATCAACAGAAGGAGCAGTTAAATGTGCACTAGCAAATAAGACAATTGTCTATTTAGCAGCAACGGCAGCAGAGGGAAATGCAGCAGCAGGTACAATCTACTATAGCAAAGACACAGCGAATAAAATTACTATTTATTCAGGTGGTACCATCACTCCGGGCGTATATGCTGGTTATTTCACAATCTTAAACGGTTTCTTTAAACAAATAGAAACGCAATACACTGCGAATGCAGCTCAAAGAGTAACCATTACAGAAAATGCAGGAGTTAGTTATTCCGCACAAGCACTTGCAAAGGCAAATGTTCAAGGTTATTTAGAATCAATGGTTTATGGAGCTGACATTACTTTGCGTTCAAAGTCTGACTCGTTTATTCTTTGCACACAATCATTCTACGATGGTTATTCAAAATCATTGCAAGGATTATCATTGGATGGATTGTACTCTAATTTATTAAACGGTCAGAAAACATTGACCTTTAACGGCATACCTCTAATTCCACTTCCTATATGGGATAAAATAATATTATCTTACTATAATAATGGAGTTAAATTGGTCAACCCTCACAGAGCCGTATATACACATAAGGACTTCTTAGCCGTAGGATTAGACAGCATCGCATCTTTCTCTGATGCAAATGTTCGTCATGATCCTGACTCCAGACGTGTTAAGATTGAGTTGATGGGCAAAGCTGATGCTAAATTGTTGAACCCAAGAATGTTTGTAGTAGCTATATAATAACAAAATAATTCGTGTGCGGAACTTAAAATTCTGTACACGAATTTTAAAAAAAAGAAAGGACAAAAAAAATGGATTGCGCAAAAATAGCAGCAGGATTAACCGCAGCAGAATGCGGCAAGATGGCAACATCAGGGACAGGCACGAAGGTTGTGCTTATGAATTACGACGACATCGATAAAGCAACAAGCACTGTTTCATCAGGTGTATGCACCTCTTTAGTGTTGGCAGCAGATAAACTTGCTTACTTGTTTGAATCAGTTGACAAGGCAACAACAGGAGAAGCAACCTTTGCAAAAGGCACGTATATTGATTCATACGACCATGCGGTAACATTGCGAATATTTATAAAAAACCAAACAAGCAAAAATTTCATCAATTCACTAACAAACGCACGAGTTGTGGCAATTGTTGAAAATAGAGCTACAGGAGCTGGTGGTAACACAAAGTACGAGATATATGGTTGGGATAGTGGCTTAAAATTAAGCGAGAATGCGTTTACAACTGATTTTGCAGATAACGTAGTATTTACAGCTAAATTGGCAAGCGATGACAATAGCAAAGAGGGTCAATTACCTTTGTCTTATTTTATAACTAGTTTAAGTGAAACGGAGACAGCTTTAGCAGGATTGTATACCGAAACATCATCTCCAGAATCTCCAGAAGGTTAATTATAAACAGATATGATTGAACGATTAAGAAAGTTGCAGGCTACTAAGTCCATTTATGCAAGCATAGATATGTTGATGAAGGAGCTTGCAACTAACTTAACTTTAAAAGAAGAGGTTAAAGAGCTTTCTCTCTTCTTTTTAAATAGAAATGTAGGCGGTTGCAATAATTGTATATGTGACGCATACATTGAGTTAATAAATATTAAAAATATTAAAGATATGAGAACATTAGAATATAAGTTACGGGCAGGCGCATTACTTCGTGATGTTGTAAATAGCGATGCATCACTAACTATGTCGAATTTTAATTTGACAGAAGAAGGGGCATTATATCATTTACGTACAAATCCCGACTGTATAAAATTATTTGATAAATTGCCAGACGATATTGAAAATCGATTATATCCGAAACCTATAGCGACTGCAAAGGTTGCGGAAAATATAGAGGAGGAGGACAAACAGTCTCCAATTGTTAAAAACAGCAAAAAGAAACAAAGGAATTAATATAACATTCCTTAACTCTCTGTGATTATTGGTTTAATCGCAGGGAACAAATACAAACAACATGAAGGCTTCAATTTTATGCGCAGAGAAAAATAGGTTTGAGTTAATCAACAGCAAGTCTCTAAATATTCAACTGTTCGGCACAGACAATGACTATCCGCAAAAAGTCATCGACGTCGTTTTTTCTTCAGTAACAGGCAAAGCTTGTTTTATTAACTACGCAAAATTTATAAACGGAAATGGGTTTGCAGACGAAAAAGCCTATCAACTATTTGTTAATAATTCACAGACGCTCGACGACATTTTACACGATGTATCTCGTGATTTTGCGTTATTTGGAGGCTTTTGCCTACATGTTAACTATAACGCTAATTACAAAAAGACAACAATATCACATGTACCACTTGAAAATGCCAGATTTCAGGCACTTGATGAAGAAGGCAACTTTACTAAAATAGCGTTACACCCTGACTGGGGGCGAAGGAATCTATTATCACGACGTTGGCGGCGTGAGGACATTGACTTTATCGACCTTTACAATCCAGATCCGGAGGTTATTGAACAACAAGTAACAGCCGCTGGAGGTTGGGATAGTTATAAAGGGCAAATTTTCTACTATTCAAATGAAGGGGTTGGGGTATATCCTATCCCTATCTTTGATGAAGTTTTAACAGACATGAACACCGAAGAAGCTATTTCTGATATAACGAACAGAAACGCAACTAGGGGTTTTTTGCCATCTGGTTTTTTTATTGATATTTTAAATAAAGAGACAGACAATGACGAGGGTGAGACAGACGCTGAGAAGGTTATCAAACAGATGCAAGGAAGCCGAAATGCGAACAAAGTGGGCTACATGAGTGTGAATAGCAAGGAGGAGATTCCCGAGTTTTTAAAACTATCTGGAAATTCATACGATAAGGAGTTTACAGTATCGAGGGAAGCAGTAAAAGACGCAATAGGCAGGGCTTTTACACAACCGCCTATCCTTAGATGCGAGAATGTAGGAGCTGGTTTTGGTTCAGAGCTTATGGAGCAGGCATACGACTACTACAACAGCACGACAAGCAATGAGAGGTTAGTTCTTGAACGTGTGTTCTCTGAATTGCTAACCAATTATAAAGATAATACAGATATAAAAACTGAAATACAACCGCTTTCGTTTAAATCAAACTTGTCTTTAGCGGAGAGGTTGGGCGAAGCAGGGTTGACGAAGCTTCTTGATATAATTAACTCTAACATGACGTACACACAAAAAAGGTCAATCGTATCAGGTCTTTGGGATATAAGCGAAGATGAAATAAATAGATTAATTCCATTAACAAATGATAGCATCAATTAACGACATAAAAAATATAAGACCAATAGCTGACAATATTCCTAACAGTCGGATTACTGTTTATTTAAAAGAAGCAGAGAACTTGTATGTTATACCGGCTTTGGGTGCATCTCTTTTTAAAAATATTTCAGATAATCAGGATAATTATGTAACTTTGCTTGAAGGTGGCTTTTACGATAATGACAAGCATTATTTTGAAGGCTTACGCAAGTCGATTGCGTATATAGCGTATTCAAAAATGATTCTGAATCAAGATTTTAACGTTACGGCTTTTGGCACAATGTTTAAAAATAGCGAGTATAGCGAGCATTCAAACGAGAAGACATTATTGCGTATAAGTAATGATGCATTAGCTATTGGCTTACGCTACCTTGATGAGTGTTTGGATTATCTAAAACATATAAATGTCTTGCCTTGTTGTTTGAATCAAAAAGATAGGAATAGACGAATAAAAATTATAGGAGAGATTTAAATGGCTACAGAATATCAAGCAGGCACGAATATAGCTATAATTGGTACACTATCCGAAGTTATTGATAGTGTTGCTACTCAAATAACCGATTTAGAAGGTGTTGAGATAAGTGCATTAATAAGGAATGAGAAGAATAACGTACAACTATTTTTCACAAACAAAGAAGGCTTGCCAGCAGATGGTGCAATTGAGATAAATAACGAATATTATTCGTTTGTTATAAACAACTTGCAGTCGGCTAAATTAGTTGGAGATAATTATATAGAGATAGCTATAATGGTCAACGAGGGCTTAAAAATCGGCAGCACACGCCATTTGTCATATTTCAAGGTAAATGATAACTTGATACATAGAAAATTATAGTATGCTGACTACTAACATACATCTTATTCCTGAAAACGTCATAATGTCATTAATAAATGATAGTGATGTTTTTTCAGCTAGTATCGTTTTGCAAAATAGTCAGTTGATTTTGTCCTTGTTAGACGATAATAAAGCTTTTACTACAACTGTTAACATGTCTGGTTTTGGCAAAGGTCCTTCCGGAGATAAAGGCGATAAGGGTGACAAAGGAGATAAAGGCGATAAGGGTGACAAAGGAGACAAAGGAGATAAAGGCGATAAGGGTGATAAAGGTGATAAGGGTGATAAAGGAGACAAAGGTGATGACGCTAGGGCTATTATTAGTGATAATACCTTAAGTCTAACGGAAGTTTGGAGCAGCAGTAAGACAAATGAAGAGATAAACAAACTGCTGCCACTTATATACGCAGGACTATAAAATAATTAATATGAGAACATTAATAAAAGGATATACATTTACGGCAGGAACAAGAAGTATTGATTGTTCTAGTTGCAATTCATTTGATATTGAAAA
>JAKPPS010000008.1 GCA_029547225.1 bacterium
GTTCTACACTGCAGCAAATCTTTCAAATGAGCTGATTGAAGCTCAGGAATACAAGAAACTGATTAAGATAGAAAGACAACTTGCAAAAGCTGAATTACTAATTATTGATGAACTAAGTTACCTAACCTTTAACCGTCATCAATCTGAATTATTATTTAAAGTCATTGCAGATAGAGCTGAACGCCGTAGTGTAATCGTATCAACAAATCTAAAGTTCTCAGATTGGATTACAATGTTTGAAAACACGACAATGGTAACAGCTCTGATTGACCGCTTGACCTTCAGATCTCATGTGCTAAATATGAATTCTGATCACCCTTACAGGGCAGAGCATTCTAACAGAGAAAAAGACGATTAAATACAGGGGAAATGCTGCATCATCAGTATTTCCCTATAATTCAAAACTAAGTGGTAAACTTTTTCAATGTCAAAATCTTAAAAATGGCAAACTAATTCAGTATCATTACTGGTAAACAAATTGGATGTCAAGTGGTAAAGAAATTCATTGACATTCAGATACAATAAATGTACATGCTTATTATAGCATATTCTTGTGGTAATACTGGGTTTTGTTATATTTCTTTTGTTCGAGTTCCAGGCAATTGCTTCTTGATCTTTACCTTCGCGCTGTAGCGTGAGGTAATTATTTAGGCGATGGAAATTTAATTTGATAATTTTAATCCATATTTCATCCCTCTTGCTTTGAATGCTTCTTCCCCACCTTCTAATGATAGAATTGCCTTTTTTACATTTGGTCTTTCTACCCCTCCACTGGCCTCAATATCTCCTCGCTTTATATGCTCATCGATTTCAATCGGAATGTGTTTAACTTTGAACACTTTTTCGCTGTCTGCTAATACAGGGATATTTTGATTGTGAGTCACAAAAATAAATTGCCTTGAACTACCTTCACAGTTACATTTAGATTGGCGCAACTTCTTAATAAAATCTTCAATATATTGCCAATCAAGTTCATCCTCTGGTTGGTCTATTATTAATGGTTTGTTACTTGCTTTCAATAAAATGCTTAAAAGGAAGCTACATTGTTGACCTGGTGAAAATCTTGAAAAATTCTTAAATTTCTTTTCATCGGTATCAAATATCTTAATTTCTACTTCATCATCAGCTAGAATCAATTCTAACTTAAATAGCTCATTAGATATTGGGGATAAACCAAGAATATCAAAGTTAATAGTTCCTGAAAGCTCGCTAAACAATACACTTGCAGTATGAGATGTAATATTTGCCTTATTAACTAACCCTTCTAAATTCTTGCCTTTAACAAATTGAGATAGTATATTACCTGACATTTCTGCATTAATTATAT
>JAKPPS010000003.1 GCA_029547225.1 bacterium
GTTAGAACAATACAAAAAAGAACTGGATTATACATAGCTTGTTTGGAAGAAATAGCCTACAAAAACGAATGGATTACTAAAGAGCAGTTTATTAAAGTTGGAAAAGAATATGAAAAGACAGAATATGGACAATATATTTTAAGTCTTGTGGGTGATAGCCTATGACCATTCTAATAACAGGTGTAGCTGGTTTTATTGGAAGTAATTTTGTGTATTATTACCTAAGAAAATACAAAGACAGAAAGATAATAGGTTTAGATAAACTAACCTATGCAGGTAATTTAGATAACCTATCTAAACTGAGTGAGGAAGAAAAGAAAAGATTTATTTTCGTAAAAGGAGATATAAATGATTTAGAATTGTTAGAAGAAATGTATTCAAAATATGAAATAGATGGGATAATCAATTTTGCTGCAGAAAGTCATGTGGATAGATCAATTCATGATCCAAGTGTATTTGTAAAAACAAACGTTTTAGGAACACAAACATTGCTACACGTGTTTAAACAACATTACGATGAAAGAAAAAGGCAAAAGTTCTTACACATATCAACCGATGAAGTATATGGAGCACTTGGACCAACTGGATACTTCACAGAAGAAACACCGCTAAATCCACACAGTCCATACTCTGCAAGTAAAGCAAGTAGCGATTTGATAGTAAAGGCATACCATGACACATACGGATTAAATACAAACATAACAAGATGCTCAAACAACTATGGACCATATCAGTTTCCAGAAAAGTTGATCCCTCTAATGATACACAACGCACTAAACCACAAAGAGCTACCAGTCTATGGGGATGGGAAACAGATAAGAGACTGGTTGTATGTTGAAGATCATTGTAAAGCAATAGACCTAGTATTTGAAAAAGGGAAAAGTGGAGAGGTGTACAACATAGGAGGCCACAACGAAAAAGAAAACATAGAGATAGTTAAGTTAATAATAGCATATCTTCAAGAAAAAACAAAAGACAAAGAAATAAATGAAGGCCTAATAAAACACGTGAAGGATAGATTAGGTCATGACAGGAGATATGCAATAGATCCGACAAAGATAAGAAATGAATTAGGATGGAAACCAGAAACAAGATTTGAAGACGGGATCAAGAAAACAATAGACTGGTACTTAGAAAACCAAGGATGGTTGAAAAAAGTTATAACAGGAGAGTATATGGAGTTTTATGAGAAAAACTATGTTTTTGAATAGGGATTTTGAAGATTAGTAAAATATCTTAAGGAGGAGGGATTTAATACGAAAAAATTAATAATAACTGATAATGAATATCTCTATCAAAACATTAAAAAAATTCTAAAAGAGAAGAATTTGTTAAATCAGTTTGATTTTAGATATTCTTATAATAATAAATCTTTCATAAATAAATATAAGAAGGATGAAAATTTCCAGCCAGTAAATATAAGAGAAGAAAAAGATAATATTATAAAAAATTATGATCTCATTTTATCAGCACACTGTAAACAAATATTTCCAAAAGAAATAGTCAATAAAATATTATGTATAAATATACACCCAGGTTATAATCCATATAACAGAGGATGGTATCCACATATTTTTAGTATATGCAATAAGTTACCAACTGGAGCTACTTTACACATTATGGATGAAAAAGTAGACCATGGTCCAATAATTTTCCAAGAAAAAGTCGAAATAAATGACTGGGAAACGTCTTTTGATGTATATAACAAGATATTAGAATTGGAAGTAAAAATCATACATAATTACATAGAAAAAATCATACATAATGAATTTGAAACAAAAGAACCAATAAGCGAAGGAAATATTAATACAAAAGAAGATTTTAATAAATTATGTAAGTTAGATTTAAATGAAATTTTATCTTTAAGAGAAGCTATAGATAGGTTAAGAGCTTTGACTCACGGAAATTATAAAAATGCATATTTTTTTGATGAAAAAGGTAACAAAATATATGTAAAAATACTGTTAGAAAAGGAATCTTGATGAGAGCTTTATTATCCCTTATATTTTCTTATTTATAATATGGGGTGAGTTATTTAAAAGGTCATCTTGTATGCAATTTCTGATGATTACAGTGGTGAATCATTGACCAATCCTATGATTCCTAAAAATACTAGATTTAGAGAAGGAGTTTTTAAAAGATAAGTATTCCCTTTTGTATTTAACTAGTTGAATATTACCGTAACAGCCTCTATGAAGATCAGAGAAATTAAAGGAGTGATCAAATACCCAGATTGTTTGGTGAGATAGGTAAAAACAAAGCATATAAAAATCTCTGTATTTCTGATAGGCATGATTTAATTAATGAGGTAATTGAAAGCAATAACTTTAGAAAGAAAAAACTAGGAACATTGTTGCTATAAAATTACTCACAAAAATGCATATAGAAATTTGTGAATAGAGCTTTGAAGGACAAATATGTCAAAAGAAAGAAAATTTATTAAATCGTTTTTTGAATTTTCAACTTTTTTCTGTAGCATAAGAAGTCAGAATTGGACTACCTGAGCACCCAGTTAATATGGTCTCTACTTCGCCTAAAATATACAGAAACATAAAATCGAAAGATATAAAGGATGTATATTTTCCGCCAATAATAGGTAACGACGTTTGGATTGGTGCAAATGCAATTATACTTCAAGGGGTCACAATATGGGATGGTGCGACAATTGCTGCAGGAGCAGTTGTAACAAAAGATGTTCCGCCATATGCGATAGTTGGAGGTGTTCCAGCTAAAGTTATCAAATATAGATTTTCTGATGACGTTATACTAAAATTATTAGAAATTAAATGGTGGGACAAGCCGGAAGAATGGATCATTCAAAAACTTGAGAAGTTCACTGATGTTAGTGGTTTTGTCAAATTTGTAGATGGAACGAAGATTCAAGGAAAAACTAATAAATATTATGATGTGGAGATGTATGTAATTGGGATTAAGAAAGTATATCTATAACTTTTTTTCTTTTTCGGTTGGTACGTGGCTCGGTGCATTAATAAGCTTTTTTACAACACCAATAATAAGCTATCTTATAGTTCCTGATGAATTTGGTAGAGCATCGATGTTTACTCTCGTGTATAGTATCCTATATACAGTTGTGGTACTTGGATTGGACCAAAGTTTCGTGAGATTCTACTATGAGATAGGTGAAGAAGAACGAAAAGGTTTGTTCTGGGAGTGTATAACGGTTCCTACTGTTTTATCTCTTATAGTTATAGTTCCATTTTTATTGTTTGAAGAGAAGTTGAGCATTCTATTTTTCCAAAGGTATTATCCACACATAGGATTATTACTCTTATTGAGCTTGATAAGTGGTATTTTCCAGAGGTTTAATTCAGTATCGGTAAGGATGCAACAAAAAGGTCTTGCGTTCTCGACGATACAAATAATATCCTCTGTGGCAAACGCAGTTTGCACGATACTTTACGCAAGGTTTATTTCTCCGGATTTTTATGCCATCGTTGCCGGACAAATCACAGGTAACATATTTTCTCTGGCATACGGATTCATGTACGACAAGAAGAATAGAAAAATCACAAAGGTTAGTTTCCAAAACATCAAAAAGTACGTGAGATACGGAATACCTTTTCTACCAACGTTTCTGGTATCGTGGTTGTTCAGTTCTATGGACAGAATCTCTCTCAGGCAGTATTCTACATTTAGTGAAATGGGACTTTATTCTGCAGCCTTCAAACTTGTTTCGGTAATGAACCTTGTTCAAACAGGATTCACAATGGCTTGGGCTCCAATGGTATATGAAAAATATGCAAAGGAACCAGAGAATACCGATTTCTATAGAAAAGCGTTTCTGACAATATCACTTGTTATGTACTTAGTCGGGCTGGCAGCAATAGGGTTCAAAGATATTATCTTTCTATTGTTTTCAAAGAGCTATAGGGAAGCTTCTTATATTGCACCGTTTTTGATACTCATGCCGATCATGTATACCATCTCAGAAGTAACAGTTGTTGGAATAAATTTCAAGAAAAAAACCTACTGGCACATGGTAATAGTAAGTGTGAGTGCCTTGGCAAATTATATCGGAAATACCCTTCTGGTCCCAACACTGGGTGGAAAAGGGGCGGCGATCTCAACAGGTCTTTCGTATATTGTATTCTTTGCAATGAGGACAATTATCTCTAAGAAGTTGTATCCAGTGAAGTATGATATATCAAAAATAATCGTTGGTAACATAGTTATGGTAGTCGTCGCACTGATAGGGACCTTCGAAAGAGGAATGATATCAAGTATATTGTCAGCAGGAGTTGGTATACTCGTTATCCTTTGGTTGTACAAAAGTGAGGTTAAAACCATGTTTTCAATGGCCAAAACAGAGTTTCTCAGTGTCCATCGAAATGATTGAAAAGTAGTACGAAACATACGATGCATTCAAGAATGCCGACAAATGTGTCGTTGTTGGTTTTGGTATGAATACTGATGACTTCCATATCTTAAAATCTATTTCAGACTGCAATGATGAGAAGGGGTATGCAAAGGAAGTTGTTTGACATTTATGTTTACGTTGGTAGTGACATTGAAAAGAACTGGAGCTACGTAAAGCTGGAAATATATTTGGATGGAAAGTACAGAAATCTGAATAGTATTTGTAGCTCACTTGGCGGAATAGAACTTTATACATATGAAGACAACAGAGATGGACAAAGGTTACACAACATCAAAAACATCCTTCCTTAGCATCAAAACGTAATTGCCACACTTAATTCATTTTCAAAATTTAATATCTTGCGTAGATATATTGATATGGAAGATGAAAATTTAATACCGGGTTGTTGCCACCCGGTTTTTTTGTGCTACAATAAGTATACATGAGTATACTACATACGGGATTTTGGCACAATTCTACTATAAGCCGTTGGGAGGTCTTAG
>JAKPPS010000029.1 GCA_029547225.1 bacterium
ACAAAAAGGACAACACGCCTTGGTTATTTATGATGATTTGACAAAACATGCTTGGGCTTATCGTGAGATTTCTTTATTGCTTAAGCGTCCAGCAGGTCGAGAAGCGTATCCTGGAGATATCTTTTATCTCCACTCAAAACTACTCGAGAGAGCTGTACAGTTAAGCGACAAAAATGGAGGTGGTTCTTTGACTGCTTTGCCATTGGTTGAAACTCAAGCTGATGATGTGTCGGCATATATCCCAACAAATATTATTTCTATTACTGATGGTCAGATATACTTGAGTTCAGATCTTTTTAATGCTGGATATCGACCCGCAATTAATGTTGGTTTGTCAGTATCTCGTGTTGGTGGTTCTGCACAGATTAAAGCTATGAAAAAAGTCGCTGGTAGATTAAAATTAGATTTGGCTCAGACGAGAGAATTGCAGGTTTTTGCTCAATTTGGTTCAGATCTTGACGATGAGACAAAGCAAAAATTAGTTCGAGGTGAGCGATTATCTGAAATATTAAAACAAGATATATTAGATTTGTACGATCTTCCTTCACAGATAGCTATGATTTATGCAGCAACAAATGGTTATCTTGATAATGTCGAGTTAAAAGATATTAAAAGATGGAAAAAGAAGTTCCTTGAGTATTTTGCTCAGTCAGGCAAAGCGATTGTTAAAGCCATTGATGAGAGTCGAGATTTTACAGAAGAAACTGAAACATCATTAAAGCAAGTTTTAGAGCAATTTGTGCTTCCAGCTGATGAAACGGCAGAGCTTTCAATGAAACTAAAACAGTCTGCTAAGAAAGAGATATCGGATAACGGCACTAAGGAATAACCGAAAAGCAGATTTATAATTGAAACTTATATTTTATATACTTGATAATATAAAATATTAACCATTAAGTTCGAAAATCATTTTGAAAATACAAAACAATTTAAGAAACAAACAGTATGTCATCATTACGAGCATTAAAAAGAAGAATAACAACAGTAAAAAATACATCGCAAGTAACTAAGGCTATGCAGATGATTTCTGCATCAAAAATGCGAACAGCAGTACATTATGCTACTCAGACCGTTCCTTACACAAAAGCGATGTCAGAAATTATTTCAAAAATGGGTGATATCTCAGATTATCAAAGTGAATTAACATCAAAACCTGAAGTAGTAAAGAATATTTTGATCGTAATTATTGGTCAGAGTAGGGGATTTGTTGGCGGATTGGTAACTTTGCTCGCAAGTCATGTAGCAAAAAACTGTAAAGAAATTCGTGATGAATATCCAGATGCAACTATTTCAGCTTTGACTATACACCGTAAAGCCTTGAATATTGCTCAGTTGGCAGGACTTCAATCAAAATATCACTTTGCAAAATATTTCGATAAACCAAGTACAACTGTACTTTCACCAATCTATACAACGATTTTAAATGCCTACAAGTCGCACGAGTATGATGAGATATATATTTCGTATGTTCATTTCATCAACACTATGGTTCAAAAACCTTTCTTTACAAAATTACTTCCAATTGATTTAGATTATATTGCCGAACAAATTTCTACCAAAGGTAAAGTTGGAACTGCAAAAAAAGAATATGCAAATATACATACAGATACTCATAAAAGTAATGATAATCTTGAAAAAAATGAAAATACAGAAAAAATAGATAATAATGATCTAGTATTTGAACCAAGTAAAAAAAGTATTTTAGATTTTGTCCTACCTGAATTTTTTGAATCAGAAATATTGACTGCTGTTTTAGACTCAAACGCCTCTGAAGAATCGGCGCGTATGGTAGCTATGAAAAACGCAACAGAAAACGCGAAGGAATTAAGCAAAACATTGACATTGCAATATAATCAGTCCCGCCAAGCAAAGATTACAAGTGAGATACTTGAAGTAGCAAGCGGTTCTGTGATGATAAATGCAGAGCAATAACTAAATAATATAATAATGTAAAAAAATGAGTAGCAAATTAATAGGTAAAGTTATAAAAGTGATGAGTGCTGTTGTTGATGTAAAGTTTACAAACAATCTTCCTGAAATATATGAAGCACTAGAGTTAGAGATTAAGGGTAAAAAAGTTACTCTCGAAGTCGAACAGCATCTAGGTAATGGTGTAGTTAGATGTATAGCTATGGATGCAGTAGATGGATTGAAGAGAGGTACCGAAGTTGTATCTACTGGCCGTCCAATAGAAACGCCTGTTGGTAAAGAGGTATTAGGTAAAATATTTAATGTCTTGGGTAATCGGGTTGATGGAGGAGAAAACTTAGATGTAGAAAAATGGTCGATCCATCGTAAACCTCCTAAATTTGATGACCAATCTGATAAAATTGAATTCTTGGAAACTGGTATTAAGGTTATCGATCTGATTTGCCCATTTGTTAAAGGTGGTAAGATAGGTGTTTTTGGAGGAGCAGGTGTTGGTAAAACAGTTGTAATACAAGAGCTGATTTATAATATCGCTACAGCATATTCTGGATACTCAATATTTGCAGGTGTTGGTGAGCGTACAAGAGAAGGTACGGAATTGTACGGTGATATGAAGGAGAGTGGAGTTATAGAAAAAACTGCTATGGTTTTCGGTCAGATGAATGAACCTCCTGGTGTTCGTCTGAGGACAGCACTTACAGCATTGACCATGGCGGAATATTTTAGAGAAAAAGAGGGTAAAGATCTACTATTATTTATTGATAATATCTTTCGTTTTACTCAAGCAGGTTCTGAGGTCTCAGCTCTATTGGGTCGTATGCCATCAGCGGTTGGATATCAACCAACATTAGCAGATGAGTTAGGATATTTACAAGAAAGAATTACCTCAACAAATTTTGGTAGTGTTACGTCGGTTCAGGCGATCTATGTCCCAGCTGATGACTATACAGATCCAGCACCAACCGCAACATTCGCTCATCTTGA
>JAKPPS010000037.1 GCA_029547225.1 bacterium
CACATTGACAATAGCAAAAGAATTATATGATGAAGGCGTATATGTAAACTGCTCGCTTCCGCCCGCAACCGCTCCCAACGAGTGTCTGTTGAGAACCAGCCTTATGGCTACTCATACAAAGGAACTTATAGACGAGGCGGTTATGAGCATAAAAAAAGTACTGGGAAGGTATAATCTGTAATGGAAACAAAGGTAGCCGTAATAACCGGTGCAAGCAGCGGTATCGGTCTTGCGACAGCTTTGAAACTGTCTGATAAAGGGTACACTGTGTACAACCTCAGCAGAAGGAATTTTGCACATGACCGGATAAGGCATGTGACCTGTGATGTCTCTTCGGCCTCATCGGTAAACAATGCAATGGCACAGGTGGTAAAGCAATGCGGTAAAATCAGTCTTCTTGTGACAAGTGCCGGTTTCGGTGTTGCGGGAGCCGTGGAATTTATTTCCGATGAAGATGCAAAAAAACAGATGGATGTAAACTATTTCGGCACAGTAAATGCCGTTAAAGCGGTTATTCCGTACATGAGAAATTACAGGTCCGGAAAGATAATATGCATATCATCGGTAGCGGCAGCCATCCCTATCCCCTTTCAGACATATTACTCGGTATCAAAATCCGCAATAAACGCATTTGTCTCCGCTCTGGCTCATGAGATAAAGCCTTTCGCAATATCCGTATGTGCAATAATGCCGGGCGATATAAAGACGGGTTTCACATCCGCAAGAAACACCGACCTGACCGGTAATGAAATATACGGCGGCAGGATAAAAAAGTCCGTTGCGGTAATGGAAAAGGATGAAATGAACGGTTTACCGCCGGATGTTGTAGCCGATTTCATAGTCAAACTCGCAAAGAGAAGAAAATTCAAGCAGATTTACACGGTCGGATTTGTATATAAACTGTTTGTCCTGTTATCCAAAATACTGCCTCAGAGAATAGTAAGTGCAATAATATACATGCTGTATGCGAAATAGTTTATAAAAATCATTAGACTAGAAAAATTAAAGTGCTGAATAACATTACTCCTTGCTATATCATTCAAGAGTCAAGTAGTGTTGCCGATAAAAAAATCATGTACAATTTTACATATTCATTTATGTAGAGAATATTCTAATTAAACAATGAATAATCATTCAACCATTGTGCAGTTGCCAATTGCTAAACATTGATTATTTATATTTCATAATCCAGAAATAATACTGTAATAGATATGTCACTAATAATTACCTTTTATTTGTTGTTTTCTGCATCATTACGAGTGATTTTATAGTATGCTAAAACCTCTTTTATCTCCTTGTCATCACTTAAACCATCACATTCCTTGAACTTGTTTAAGGCAATAATAGATTTAACAATTTCAAGCTTACTCGGAGTTAGAGCTTTAAATTTTGTCCACCATTCGTTTGACAAATCACAATCTTGTTTTGTTGTAGAAGTGTACCTATCAACAAGACGAGTACGAAGATTAGCATCATAAATTCTTCTGTATATAATAAATGTTTCAGGCATCCAAAGAATCTTCATAAATTCATCAACATCACGACCAAATGCTTCTTCAAAAAAATCAATACCACGACCAATCTTGCCTTTAGTTGAGTTGAGAACTGCTTGTACTGCACGGATGAATTTTCTATTCCAGTGCTTTCCTATATAATCACGGTTTTTAAAAAATTTTTTACCATTTATCGGATGGTACTTCATCGGAAAAGAATAAATATTTGCATTGAGTTCTTCACACAAATCAACATTCATCCTCAAACGTAAATACAGTTCCTCCGGCTTGTCCTCAAAATTATATAGAAGATAATTTGAAAGATTTCGAATACCACTTTTAACCGCTATGCGAATTGATTTTTCATATATATCTCTTAAATTCCAGTGGTCGAAGGCTATACGCAATGGTTGAATATTCACCTCTGCTAATTTTTTCATATTCTCTTCTGTAACTAAACGAGAGTCAATTCCTTGATTGAAATCTACAATTCGTTTTCTTAAAGACTTTTTATGTATTTTTTCATACAATGGACGAACATATCCATCTAATCCCAGTATATCCTCTTTTGAGGCAGTATAATGATAAAGACAATGTGCTTCTTCTAATCTTAAATACAATTCTGTCCTTTCCTCATTGTTCTTTAATCTATCCATTAATTCTCTATAGATTAAGATTGCCTTACGAATGTATGCTCGTTCATTGTACGAAATTCTAAGATTATTGATCATCACTTCATACTCATTTGGTGGTATAAAAGTAGCACCAACTTCAAACCCACAATCTCTTATTTCGTCAATAATCTGATTGTAACACTTTGAAGCCAGGATGTTGTTATCTAGTAGAAGAAGATCCTTTCTAGCACCAAATTGCTTATCCGTATGCTGAATATGTTTCTTAAGTCCTATATAATCCTGATACTGTGGTTCAAGTTTTGGTACTGCACAGAATTTGCATTTATTTACACATCCTCTTGTCGTATAAGCAAGATAAGCATCGTTTGCAGGATAAATATAGTCTATTTCGTAGAGAATTGAGTAATCAAGAGGAAGCTCATCAATTATTAAATCATTATCTGAATCAATATCCCCGGGATTATTGAGTAGTCCGACAAAAGGCTTAATACCCGTTGCTTCATATACTTCTTCAGAAAGAAGCGATGACATAATACCACCAACCATAACATCCTCAGGTCTCTTGCAAAGTTTCTTTGCAAAATTAATGGTGTCAACTGTTATATCCCAATGGAATGTGAAGAGTGTAGTAATACCAACCTTATCAAATCTTGGTTTTGTAAAATATTCTTTTTCTCTAAACTTTTTACGATAATCCTTTAAAATCTTTAGCACAAATTCATCCTCAAATACAGAATCAGATTCAAGAATTGAGTTTCTGCCGTATCTTATAAATTCAAAGAGTTTAGGATAATAGTCTTTCCAAAATACTTCACAGAAAACAATGGAAAGATGGTTTATTAAGTCATTACAAATCAATTCTACCGCCAAAGACATCATATCACCCTTATAAAATCGAACATCATCACCAACCATACGATAATAAGTCGCTAATTTCATTAGTCCCATTGGCGGGTATTTATTTTTATAATTAGGTTCAATAAGTAAAACTTTTCTATTCATCTGGCTATTATCTCATCTCGTCCTTTATCTTGGCAATTATTTTATCTGCAATATCTCTTGGAGCAATATCAGTGATAATAGACAAAATCTTACTTACAATTTTACGTTCATTTTTTGATAATTTAGACATACTGCTTGTAACAAATGCCTTTTTTTTATTGGCGTCATCAACATCAAACTTCGTTGTCTCAGCTTTCTTTTTGTCTGCTTCATATTTTTCCCCTATTCTTTTTCTAACTTCAGAGAAAGCAGATGTTCCATTTTCATCATTGAGTTTATTTAAACGTTTACGAGCATCTTCAGCATTTTTTCTTGCCTTATCAATATCAAATTGAAACTTTTGCCGTTCTTCATCATTTATAAAGCCTTGCTCTCTTTCCTTTATATGAAATTCATCTACTTTATTAAGATACTCTTCCTGTTTCTTATAGTCATTTTTTACACGATTTGCATCATAATATAATTTGTGCAATACATCATAAAAGTATTCTCTTAATAAATCTTCAAGTAAAACACGAGTTGTATTTTCGTTGAAGTAATCACGTTGCGAGTTAGGAATGAGCTCACAGCTTACTGCAAAAACCTCTCCCACAAAATAATAATTTCCACGAGTTTCTTTGAAGAGTGATTGCAAGGTATTATCATATCCAATTTGAATGTTAGCACTACGCAAACGCAAGCCACGCATATTATTCACGCTTGGTATTTGTTTCTCAAATCGCGACAAGCCTATCCACATCCATGCAATTAAATGGCCCGATATGTCTCGGAAATCTTTAAACTCTAATCGAGAAATTTCATCATAGTTTTTGAAATGAGGAGTATTTCCCTCCTTAAGTTTTGTGGTATATTCTTTGAATATTTGAGTTCCATTTACTCTTATACAATACTCGTCAATCTTATAGTCCATTGATTCTGCATAATCGTAAATCGTCTTGCGTAGAATGAAAGTATTTTTGTAAGGAACAGGGGCAACAAAACTAAGGTACTCGCAAACCTTTGACTTAGTTAATAGATCTTTGTTCTCTTTGTTGATATCAAGTAACTCAACTTCAAAATAATGCTCCTCCTTTTTTTCAGATTCAGTCGAATACGCTATTATGGCATCCCAAACTTCGTTAAGGGTATATTTCTTTTTTTCAGCAAGCATTGCACGCATCTTCTGAGCATCGCAAATCATAATGGATTTTATATTTTCTCCAAGATAACTAGTTGTAAATTTTAATGTTTTACAATATGCTAAACCACAGAGACGACCGATGCCTCGAAAACCCTTATCTTTACCAATTTCTTTATTGCTATTGGCAATATCACCAACACTAGAAATGAAGTCATTTGCCTTAACACCGGTAGCATTATCTTTGATACTTATATAACGATCTTCAATGTTCGTATATATGTCGATAATCTCCTCGCCTTCAGAAAGAATACCTAATCGGATAGCTTCGTCGATTTGATCACATGCATTTTGTATGTATTCTCTGTAGATAACCTTGGAGTCCGAATACATGCCTGTTGTAAGTATATCAAGTATGTTTTTACCTACTATCATTGTATTGATTACCTCACTTTTATTTAAATTGTTTGTAAATTGGTTTTGGGAACTTGATATTAAGCAATGAGCGAAAAACTGGGTTTTGAATAATATACTCACCCTGCTTTAAACGTGTCATCATAGTCTTGTAGACAGGTGGTATGCTCTTATAATCGCCTTTTGCTACTTCAATTGAGTTAGTACGACCATAAGCATGAGTAGAACAATTTCCGGTAACTCTATCATGAATAGAACTTCTAAACTGTTCTGCTGCGAAAAGAACTACACCAAGAGAACGACCTCTCTCTGCAACATCAAGAACCTGACGCAGAATAGGTGAATTTTTGGGCATTTCGCTAGAAGCATATTTATTCAGCTCGTCAATAAAAATCACAATTCTTGAAGGTGGAGCTACACCATCTTCACCATTATACTGTCCTAACTGCAAATCGTATATAGTTCTTATAGTATCACCAAACACATAAGCCTGCTTATCCTCAGATAGTTTTGCAATATCAATGACATGAACCTCATTTTTCTTTATTTTTTTAATTGCATCGCCAATACGGGTTTCACCTTCGTCTTCACGTATATCTCTTGCAAAAATCTTGTTATCTGTAATGCTTTTATTAATTATACGATAGAACTTTCTCCAGCTTTGTACAGAAATTTCTTTATCTTTAGTAGTGGTTTCAGCAGAATTCTTTTCCTTTACAACTTCAAGGAACTCTTGCCAATCACTAATTTGATTAAACTTACCCTGACCAGACATAATATAGCTTATAATAGACTCCATTGTTTGAGTTGAATCGTCTATATTTGCAAACATTAAATCAAGGTTATCCTTATCATATTTATATATATATTTGAATTTTTTGGCTTTTTTCTTTTTGATGTTATCCTCGACTTCTTGAGGTGTCATGTAAGTATTCCAATGACGCGTATTCGGTATAGAGTAAGGATAGTAATACTGAACATTCTTAAACGGTTCAGTAGATAAGCCTAAAGCCCTGTATTTCGCATGTGTTTCATTACGAGCTTGCTCAGGATTGCGTTCATCATAAAAATCATTTAACTGGTCAATTGCAAGAAGATCCTTGCCTTTCACATTAAACAATACAAATGCGACACTATCTTCATCTTCGTCTTCTTTGCTCTTCTTCATGTAACTATCTTGGATGGCTTTGAGTAAAAACATTGCATATGAAGTTTTTGCAGCAAGCCCAGAAATACCTGAAATATTCAAGTGAGCACCTTCTGGTCCAATAATGAACTTAGAATTGAGATTCACAGGCAAAGTAACCTTTTCACAATCCTTTGTTCCTTCATACATTTCAAGATAACCGCAAACAAGAGGGTTGCGAATATCGTCTAAACCAAGAGCATAATTGATTTCCTTCGCAGTAGCAAGCATAACTTTTACATTATTCTGGAGAGGAATATATATGTTTTTAGTATTACATATAACTTTAGCAGTAACATAATTCATTCCTACACGCAGAGTATTCTCTTCAGCACTTACATCACCAAAGTCACTTGAGATATAATTGGTAAGAAAACTTGCAGCATCGGTAATGTGGGCAATATCCTCAACAACTCCGTATGAAACTGAATCGTTTACATGCTCCACTTTCACAATATCAAACGGATTTAAGATAAGTTTTGAATCCGTCCAAAATGTAAAATCATCAATGGTTGTTGGTTTCTTTTCTGTTGCCACTATGCGCCCTATAACAGTATTAGCCATTCTATTTATCCTCCTCAAAATAGATGTAAAAACATTTCTGTACTTATATATTTACTTTTCACATACGATTCCGTCAAAAAAACGGGATACAAGTGATTAGCCCAACGCCGGTCCGTACCATAACAGGTAGGATTACGTTCATTTATAATGTTAGCAGAGATAACATCAATAACATCGCTGTCAATTCCATAATCAATTTCATTATCCAACATTATTTTTTCAACTTTTACAACACCATCAAATGGCGTTTGCGTTCTGAATTTATCACGCAAACGAATGTACCAAACTCCAAACTGAATATCGCCCAAAAACTCTCTGTTCTCATATCGTGCTACTGGTGTTCTATGTAGTACAGGCAGGTTAGCAATGTAGTTTGAGTTAGGTTTTCCAGTATAATCGAGACAACTCGCAGGATTAAAGGATTTTGAAACACCAATTACCCAATGATAATTAGACTTTATTTTCTGCAAAGTTCTCAAGTCTTCACGACCGGATTTCATATCTTTATATTCTAGGGAACCGTCCTTCAATAAATATGAATCCTGTCCTAACCTCTTGTCCTTTACCAGTTCAGCAACCATTCGTTTTTCTGCCTCAATCATATAATCTTGTATGGCAGCAATAGCTAAATTATCAAGTTTAACTTCAGACGAACCAATCTTAGAAGTAGAATAAGGAATAATAGCAGAAAAATGTAGATTTAATCTCTTTAACTCTTCACTATTATTAAGTTTCTCAGTTTGAGCAGCAAAGTATGCTGCATCATTCCAACCATCAGCATTTGCTTTATCTGGAAGCGCTAACACTAATTCACGATAGAAACGTTCCTTTCTCATACACTTTTGCTCACGACTGCAACATCCTATTCCAATTTGTCCAGCAACAACAGGAAAAACTTGATTATTATATGCTATATCATCAACCTTAAAAACACGACGTGACCCGTCAAGGAAGTATTTAAGTAATGGTTTGTCTCCAATCTTTTGTAGTTGGTCTGCTAAAGGCTTCAAATCAATGGGATTCTTGGAAATATTAGTTTCTCCAGATTCCTTCCATTTAATCGTTTTATTTGAATCATCATCGTAATTGATTGAGGGCAAACCAATGGAATCATAACTATACTTGTATGTACGATAGCTTTTTCCCTTAGTTTGCTTCTCTATAATCTCCATTATCTTAGCCATCTCTATCTCCTTATTATATCAATTCAATACGGCTATAGTTTAAATAAATCCTCATATGGAACAAGTGTCACATTACCCATCTTTTCGGCATAGTCATGACAGCCTTTTGTAAATCCTGTTTTCGCAAACAGATAAAAGTGCTTTTTTTCATAGTCAAATAGGTTACTGCGCTCTATCAGTGTCTCCAGCACACCTACGTCTGTTCTTTCATTTGTCCACTTACATTCGGCAAATAAGGCTGAATCTTTGTATGAGCCCATAATATCTATTTCCTCTTGTACTCTGGTCTTGGGATTTGTTCCCCACCAACGCCCGATGTCACTGAAATTAACGGTACATTTGCCGTTAATCAGTAATTTCCAAAGGTACTGT
>JAKPPS010000048.1 GCA_029547225.1 bacterium
TAATAAAAATGTAGATCGAGGTATGGAACAAGATCGTGATGGTATTGCACGTTATTTCGAATTTGATGATACTAAAGCAAGACAACAAGCAGAATCAGCTGCGTCTATACTAGCTGAAAAAGAACGAAAGAAAAGATATCAGTCATATTTTAATGATACTGGTATCAAAATCACAACAGGAGACTATGAGTCTAGTAAGTTAGTCACCGTTCCAATGGGTAATTACGAGGTAAGTTTCCAAATAAGAACTATTTACGAAATGGAAATAATACCAAGTGTTAATGTAGTGTCAAAAACAGTAGGAACAGGCAAGGATTACCATACAGAAAACTTTACCATGGTTTCGTTTGTAATGGGTGATGATCTTGTAATAACAATAGCGGATTATATAGGGCCTGCAAAATATAAACCAATGAATCCATTTGATTCACTAGGTCTTGTAGACAAGAAAGGTTATACAGTATTTGATTATGGAAATATTTTTAGGATAGATGGACATAGTGGAAGAAAATACGAGTCATTTAATTCTAAACGACCGGATAATCCGCATAAATGTGCGGTATCATACGCATTGGATTCAAACACATTTGTACAAGTGCATACTATGTATCTGGATCAAGATAAAGACGTTGCGTTACTATTGGAGACCTTACATATTGAGAAAAAGACGAATTGAAGCAAGTTACAACACCTCCCCACTTCATCATCTTCTATTTTTGCAAGACAGTATCACAAAAACTGTTATCAAATATCTTATAAAGTTAACCAATCATCGTACATCTAAATAGTAACTATTCAGCCCTGCTCGCGGAATCATTAAGAATTCAGACCGCAATCAACATATACCATCAACTATAACCCTTAGTAAAGAACTGCCTAAGCCAAAAGTATTGATGGAACCTAAGAGCAAAAATGCTTTAAAACCTACTAAGATGAGTTCTAAGGAATATATTGATTGTATGGTTTCACTAGAAGATAGAATGATAGTGGATTTGTTAGTGATTCTATTCAAAAATGTGTGAAAAAGGCGTTGGTAGAAAGTCATCCACATTATTCATCAAAAGTCTACGAATTCAATGACGTACAAGAATTTGAAAAAGAGAAAAACGTTGAGTTGTGTATTGATATT
>JAKPPS010000051.1 GCA_029547225.1 bacterium
ATCTCTGCCGGGAACCTCCCACCAGTCTACCCTTTTATAAATAAAACTATTTAGACCCTTGTTGGCTTTATCCCATATTTCAAAGAATAAATTATCCATTCCATCGGGGGTAGAAGAAATAATACACTGAGATACACGAGAAGATGAGAGTGTAGGATAAACAGATCTCCAGAATGAGCGAGCCAATTTTTGATTAATGTGAGCAAACTCGTCGATGTATAATACATGGATTGTAAAACCGATAGCTGCCGTACTCGTTGTTGCTTGGGATGTTAACATACATCCATTATCGAGTTTCAAACCCAAAACTGCAATTTGTTTTATACCTGGTTTAAGAAAGAATGGAAGACCCCTGAAAACATCAACTACTTTTGCTACAATTTCTGTCGTTGTAGCTTGTTTGTTAGCAAGAATAAGCAGGTTTCTATCTGTATGAAAGCAAAGATACCAAGCAAAGAAAGCAGAAATAGTTGTTGTCTTACCAGTCTGGCGAGAGGCCATCAAAATATAATTTCGTACTTTAGGACCAAAATCTTCTAAATCATTTATCCAAACCTCTTCGCCAACGGTATTTAAAATATCTCTTTGAAAATCCCTTAAAGTAACCGTCTGCCTTCCGTAGTCAGTTAAGAATCGACAATATTTTTCTACAAAATATTCTATATCTTGAGAACATTTTATAAATTCTTGTTCTTCTTCGTGAGTTAATTGAAAAAGAATATTATCAGCTTTTAATTCTGGATCTCTTTGATGAAAACAGTCTAGATTAACATCCGCTCCATACCTAAGTTTTTCAAGAGCTTCATTGACTATTTCAGTGTTCCATACAATATTTTGTGCCATTTTTAACGGATCTTTAACATATATACCTTATTCCGTTTTTATCTCTTCAATATCTTGAACATTTTGATCTCCTTTTATAATGACAACCTGGTCATTTTGAGCAGCTTTTAATCTTTTTGTTTCATTAATTAATTCTTTTGTTCCAAGAGCTACAAGACCTTTATCATTCCTAACCATTCCATTTTGACCAGGTCCAATTGCTCTTAACTCATTCTGTTTTTCTTGTACATCAAATCGAATATCCTTATAGGTTGCTTTTATGGCTTCTACGGTTTGTAGGAGTTGCTTATTTAAGTCCCCGATGGTCTTGCTAAGTTGA
>JAKPPS010000028.1 GCA_029547225.1 bacterium
ATTCAACGGAGTTCCGAGAAATAAGTTCATTTTACATTTAAAAGAATCTGAGTGGCGTTTTAACCACAGAAGTGATAATATATACAAATTGTTGATGAAAGAGTTGAGTAAAAATCCTCTCTAATCTTTACAAGACCCTAATTTAATAATCAATATTATAATATTATTTACAAACTGTATAGAGTTAGTTGCGTAAATCTCTCCGTAATGTAATTCTGAATAATATTTTATGGTATGCCACCAACCAAATTGCGTTTCAATATTCTTGTTCCATGACTACCCGAGCATTTTTTTTAAGATGCACCGCTATCACGAAGCCATACATCAGTTTTTTTTGAAAAATAACCCTTGGATAGTGATGGGAAGCGGTCGTCAATGCTATTTGCTCGGATACATTAAGCATATTTCAATTACTTTTCCCTTGAATAAAACGAGCAATTGAGGTTTGATATCTTGAGTTCTTTGTGGTATACTATCGAAGTTTCTGACAATATCGCGGGGTAGAGCAGTGGCAGCTCGTCAGGCTCATAACCTGAAGGCCGTCGGTTCGAGTCCGACCCCCGCAACCAATTTCCTGGTTCAGTGACTGGTTTTTTACGGTTTCAGCCGTAATTTCTTGGTGCATTTTATTATTTGTGATTCACCAAGAAGGTTTACTGCTTAGGAAAATTTAGCATAAATTATTATTTTTTAGATTAAAATGGCACTTACAAATCAATTCTCCAAAGATATGTACATTATGTTTAATGATCAGATTCATCATATTTTAGATCGTCAATTAAAAACGCAGGGTAGACAGGGTGGTTTGATTATTTTGCGCTTGAGAAATCTGGGTACAGGTAATGTCTTTTCTCATACTATCAAATCAGGTACAAAGCTTGAGGAGGTTGATATGGAAACAAAAGAACTTCAATATCTTTACAAAGATGGTCAAGGTTATAATTTCATGGACACTACAACGTTTGATACGGTTAGTATTAGTGAAGACATTATCGGCGATTATGGTAAGTTACTCAAAGAGGGTGATAAATTGCTCGGCTTGAGTAATGAAGGCAAGGTGCTAAATATCAAAAGAAATCCTTCGGTTACTTTAGAAGTTGTTGAGGCTCAAGATGCTGTAAAGGGAAATACTGCAACAAATGCTATGAAAGAGGTAACAACTGAAACAGGATTAAAGATCATGGTTCCTCTCTTTATCAAAAAAGGTGATAAGATCTCAATAAATACTGAGAATATCTCATATACTGGCAGGATTAACTAATAGTACTTCTAAGTATAGTGAGGTTGTTTTTCTTGTCTTCATGGGTTATCCGTTTTTGAAAATATCCACTTCAATTAGTGCTTCTTTATTCGCATTTCAGGAAAGGATAATGATGTATTTTAATGTCAATTATGTCTAATTGACTAATTGCATTGAGTAATCTTCAGTAAAAATCAATTTGCTAAGTATATCCTTACTTGCTTCATTATTTTTTAGGCCGAAATCAATATTTTTGATGCCGATTAAAAGTAATTCTGCCTGTTTACCGACCTCAATGCTTCCAATCATATCTTGTAAACCTAATACTTTTGCGTTACCCAAGGTTGCAAGATAGTAGGGGATATTAATATCAACTTTCTTTTGATGTGCAAGTTGCATATATAACATGGATCTCATTATCCTAAACATATTTAGAGACGTCCCTGCTCCGACATCTGAACCTAAACCGATTGTAATGTCAAAATCCATTATCTTTTCTATCTGAAAACGACCACTTCCTAGGAACAGGTTAGAATCTGGACAATGAACGATTTTACTTTCAGTATCTTTGATAATCTGTAATTCCTCGTCAGTATTGTGTATGCAATGTGCCAACAATGTTTTGGGACCAAGTAAGTCGCTTTTTTGATAAATTTCAGTATATGTTTTGGCGTAAGGATGATTTTTTATTGCATCTTTAATCTCAAGTTGAGACTCATTTAGATGAGTTTGTATGTAAGCGTCGTATTTTTTAGCCAGTTTAGCAGTTTCTTGTAACAATCCCTCGCTACAACTAATCGCGAATCTAGGTGTGAACGCATAATATGAATCTTTAATACTATTCTGTTTTTGAGTGCTTTCGTTTCTGCCGTCATTGTAATCTTTTTCAGTATCCGCTTTGTTGGAATATTTATTCCATTGCTCGCAAAGCTCCATACTACCTGTCAATATACTCATTGGGTTGCCAATAAGGGATTGAGGTACATTCTGATCCATAAGTACATTGCCAGCGACAATTCTTACTCGGTGCTTTAGTGCCGATTTGAATATCTCGTGAGTCGGATTTATATCCCCAGATGAATAGGCAACAATTGTTGATGTACCGGCGCTTCTAGCTAGGGTAAAAAACTTGTCCGCTATTTGCTTGGCGTAGTTAAGATCGTTAAAAGATTGTTCGACAGTGTATATGTGTTTGTTTAGCCAGCTTAGTAGGTTGGGTTCATGCTTTCCAATAGCTTCAATTTGAGGTACGTGAGCATGTGTATCGATAAGTGCTGGCGAAATGATGAATTTGCGTAAATCAATCGTACCACTTCTGTCAAAGAGTCTTGGGGCAGAGTGGAACTCTGTGATTTTCCCATTTTCGTCAGTTTCTAATATATGGTTGTCTAGAAATGCTGTTTTGTTGTATGACTCTGGCGTGAGAAAGTTACTAATTATTCTTATTGATTTATTTGAATCTATTTTCATATTAATAGTATACCTATTTACTCTGTAAGCTTCAAATTTAATTATTCACTATCGTAATAATCAATTTGTTGACTAGATTATTCTTGTCCGGTTCTTGTTGTTAATAAATTGTTGTGCATAATTGTACAATCTGATAAAATATGTTGCACGATTCAAAGTGGTTTAAGGTGGTATAGCTCAGAAGGTTAGAGCATGGGACTCATAAACCCAAGGTCACTGGTTCGATTCCAGTTACCACCATTTCCTCAGAGAAATTATCCTATCATATTATTTACACATTTATTTAATAATAAACAAATATGGAAGAAACAAATAAAACAGACAAGACAAAAGAACAGGTCAAAGAAGTTACAGCAAATAAAGATACTAAAAATGATATCCCAAATCAGGTAGCTGGGGCTGATAATGAAACAATAGACCAGATAATCAATCAGCTTGATGAGTTTCAGCAGAAGCTAGCAGAAAGTTCTGCAAGAATGCAAAACACTCAAAATGCGGATGCGGACACATCAAGTGCTAATCCAGGTGGAGTTGCAACGAAACAAGGAGAGCAGGGAGAAAATACTACTTCACAAATGAATTCACCAGAGAACACTCAAGTTGGCAACGTCGGAAATAATTCAGGATCATCGGTTAAACCAGATATTCGAAAGTTTTCTCCGTCAGCGAAATTTAGCACTCCAGGGATAATCATCACTATAGTATTGTTAATATTGTCTGCAGTGGCGTGGTCAACTTACAACAGTTTTATTAACAAAGGTAGTGAAGTATCTCAGAGTGAGATAATAAGCAAAATTGAGAGTGGACAGTATGAAAGCATTACAGAACGAAATAATTATGTAGTAATCGAATTCAAAGAAGAAAAAGAAATTGATGGCAGAAAAATCGAAGTTGTTACAAGAAACTTTTCACAATATAGAGATGGATCAGATCAATCTTTTTATGATTCATTAATACAGGCAGGTATTTCAAAAGATCAGATCAAAAATTATTCATATAAGCCAAATACACAGATTACTTTTGGTGATGTATTTATTTTTATTGCATTCGGTGCGGGCATCGTTATGGTATTTATGCTTATCAGGAATATGCAATCTTCAGGAAGCAAAGTATTTGAATTCGGGCAATCAAAAGCACGATTGTTATTCGGCAAAAAGGTTGGTATTACATTTAAAGAAGTTGCTGGTATTGATGACGCAAAAGAAGAATTGCAAGAAGTTGTAGATTTCCTTAGAAATCCCCGAAAATATCTTGATGCCGGTGCTCGTATACCCCGGGGGGTATTGCTTGTCGGTGCTCCAGGTACTGGTAAGACAATGCTTGCAAAAGCAATAGCAGGTGAAGCAGGAGTTCCATTTTTTCACACATCTGGTTCAGAATTTGAAGAAATGTTAGTGGGAGCAGGCGCTTCTAGAGTTAGAGATCTTTTTGCTAAAGCAAAGAAAACAGCTCCATGTATTATCTTTATTGATGAAATTGATGCTATAGCTAAAAAGCGTGGTACAGTTATTCAATCGGGAAATACAGAGCAGACATTGAATCAATTATTGGTTGAGATGGATGGATTAGAGACAAAAGAGAATGTTATTGTTCTCGGTGCAACAAACCGTCCTGATGTATTGGACCCTGCAATTTTGCGACCAGGTAGGTTTGACAGAACAGTAACAGTACTTATGCCTGATTTTGAGGGACGTAAAGCTATACTTGATGTTCATGCTAAAAATAAGAAATTTGGTAAAGATGTAAATATGGATATAGTCGCAAAAAAGACTGTTGGGTATTCTGGTGCAGACTTAGAAAATCTCCTAAATGAAGCAGCAATCATGTCAGCTAAGGATAATCGTAAGGAGATAATACAATCTGATCTTATGGAAGCGTATTTGAAAGTAAAATTAGGCAGAAAAAAGAAGAATAAAGTAATCGAGGAAGACTTGAAAAGATTTGCATATCATGAGGCTGGTCACGCGATTGTAGGTAAATTTACAAAGAATTCTGATCCTGTCGAACAGGTATCGATTATACAGAGAGGTATGAGTGGCGGAGTTACAGTTTTTGTACCTGATGAAGACACAAAAGTTGAAACTAAATCAAAACTTATGGCCCATATACAACATGGAGTTGCAGGAAAGATTGCAGAAGAACTATTTTGTGATGAGATGTCTTCTGGTTCATCAAGCGATATAAGGATGGTTACTTCGGTTGCAAAAGAGATGGTTCAGCAATATGGTATGAGCGAAAGATTAGGTTTTGTACAATATGGTAATCTCGATGAAACTAGATATTTAGGTTATCAATATGGTGGTGAAAGAAATTTCAGTGATAAAACAGCTCTAATGATTGATCAGGAGGTTAGGGAGATTATCGAAACGGCACAAGATAATGCTCGAACAATTTTGAAAGACCATAAAAATATCGTAGAAAAGCTTGTAAATATGCTTCTCGAAAAAGAAGTTGTTGATAAAGATGAGTTCGAAAAGCTTTTTGTAGAAGTAAAAGAATAGGTATTTGTTGAACTATTAGTTTGCACAAAAAACTATTACCGACAAGGATGTTGTCAATGTAGTATGTATTGTCTTGTTTCCTGGCTTTCTATTTTTCATTTTTTCTACACAGGGCGAATAATTGCCTCAAAGCCTTAATTGGCTACTAATTGAAGTAATTGTAATATCTTGCAATAATATAGTGTTAAATTTGCAAAGCTATCATCAATGATCGAAAATGGTTATAAATTGTTTATCGCGATAGATGGCAATGCTATAGTTCACAGAGCTTACCATGCATATCCACCTTCTTTGGTCACTTCGCAGGGTATTCAGGTTAACGCAGTATTCGGTTTTACAGTGATGCTATTGGAAGTACTGAAGAAATACGATCCTCATTATATTTTCTGCTCATTCGACACAAAAAAGCCTACTTTTAGGCACACTCAGTTCTCAGATTATAAAGCAAATCGTAGGCCAATGGATGAAAGTCTGGCTGAACAGTTTCCTTTAGTTGAGGAGGTTGTTAGGGCATTAAATATTCCTATAATCAAAAAAGAAGGATATGAAGCTGATGATATACTTGGTACCGCTTCAAAATATGTGACAGACGGGAAATGGAGTTCTGATACCGTAAAAATGTTATTGGTATCGGGAGATAGAGATTTGCTTCAGTTAGTTAATGATAGGGTTAATGTGTGCTTGCCACAGGGATCTTTTAAGACCATTAAGGCATTTAATCGCGCTGAAGTATTTGAGAAATATCAGATTTATCCTGAACAAATAATTGAATATAAGGCGATAGTAGGTGACTCATCAGATAATATCCCCGGAGTAAAAGGTATTGGAGATAAATCTGCAATTGAGCTTTTGACTAAATATGGAACGCTTGATGGTATATATAAGAACATAGATGAAATAAAGCCTCGTTATAAACAGTTATTGACTGAGGGTATTGAGCAGGCAGAATTGAGTAGAGAGCTTGCGACGATTAAAACAGATGTAAATCTAGATCTCAGACTTGAAGATTGCCAGACTCGTGATTTCCGCCGTAATGACGTAGTTAATATTTTTAATAAATTTGAATTCAGGTCTTTAATCGATAAAATTCCTCAATCCAATGAAAAGGAAGTTGATGATGGAGTCCAGTATGATCTATTTGGTTCACCTATGAGTACGGTCGATAATAATGCCGAGAAAGTAAGTAAAAGTGATGATTCTAAAGTTGCTAGGGAAGCAATGGGGAAAAATAGTAGCCCTAATATGAATCAATCTTTTGATCAAAGTGATTCGTCGGGTATTGCATCGGATTTCGATGAACAACTTATTACATACGAACAAATTGCCGATAAAATCAAAGCGAAAAAATCTAGTACAAAGGTTGGCACCTCAGTTGATGAAAATGAACCAGATATTGCTAATACAAGTCAAACTACAGATACTTCCAGTCCGAGCATCATAAGGGCAGATGAGCTATATGCATGTAATCTGAGTAATTACCAAAAGGCTTCGAAAATAATAATAGCATTCTTTAATAATGAAGAATATGTAGGGAATATAGGCGGTAATGAACAACTTATCAAGATAAGGTTTATATACCCCCAGGGGTATATAAATAGCGGTTTGGTGGTGCCGTCAAGAGTCACCCCGTCAGATAAAGATAGCGTAGATATAGATGGTATTGGGCGACTTGAGGTCGATGTGGTTATGCACAGTACCCAAAACGTTGTGGATAGTTTTGTATGTTTCACAGAATGGCTCAAAATGGACCGTGAAACATTGGCGTACAATTGGGAGGAATATATCTCGTATGTAATGGCTATTTATTATTCTGCAAGCACTGATCTATTGGAGCAGGATAAGTCTGAACTTCCTAAGTCAGATAATGAATCGTCTAAGAATTTCGAAGAATCGGCAGTAAATTATAAAAATTCTATTTCGAAGAGTATTCCTGTGATTAAGGATAGAGTCAATAAGCTCTTTGATATTAAACTTTTTGCGCATCTCGTTTCTTCTGGGAAACGGGACTATTCTTTGTCTGCGTTGGTGTTTGATTATTTAGGAGGAGTTTTCCCAAAAAGAGTTGGTGAGAATGTTGATTTGGAAATAATGAGCAAGATTTCGGATAAGATAAAAGCTGATTTACATCAGCTCAAGATAGCAGATTTAATAGCTAAAAGATCTGATAGTGCAAGTAATAAGTTATCATCGCTCTATCTTGATTGTAATTTTGGATCAGTAGGGTTGCCGGATATAAATGACGGGGTTATATCTAGTGAGTCTGCAATGCAGGAAAAGACCCAGCAGAGTGTGGGGTCATTGAAGAATAAGATTGAACCAAACGCACAACAGGAATCTCAGAATATTGAATCTATTGATGAGGAAGTAGGTGGTATTAATTGCGTCGAAAGAACAGCCTATCTTATTGAGAATCGTATATCTTGTATATTGGGGGAAATGGAGAATAGGGGCTTGTGTGTTAATCCGGAACAACTCGAAATGCTAAAAAAAGATTTGGTGGAAAGGATTAATTCTATTGAGCAGGAAGTGTATTATTACGTCGGCCATGAATTCAATATTAATTCGCCAAAACAATTAAGTGAGGTCTTGTTTACACATCTAAATATTAATACTGGAGCGATAGTTGGGAAAAAGAAGGGTAAAACAGGACTTTCGACGAGAGAAGAGATCTTGGTTGAACTACAGGATGCGCACCCAATAATAAGTCGTATCCTAGAGTATCGTGAGCTTAATAAAATGCTTACAACATATGTAGATGTGCTTATTCGTAAATCAAATGAAAGTTATCAGAGTTCAAAAAAAGAGTATGTGATAAATACCGACTTTAAACAAATTGGGACTTCATCTGGCAGATTCTCATCAGTTAACCCCAACTTACAAAATATTCCAATAAAAGGAGATTGGAGTAAAAGGATCCGTGAAGTTTTTGTTCCTCGTCGTAAATTTAAATATGTTTCAATAGACTATTCTCAGATAGAGTTTAGGGTGATGGCTGATGTTTCGGGGGATAAAGCTCTTAGAGAAATATTTAATAATCGACAAGATATCCATCGAGCGACAGCAAGTAAAATTTTTGATAAACCTGAGGATCTTATCTCAAGTGAAGAGCGTGGTCGAGGAAAAACATTAAACTTTGCAGTTCTTTATGGACTTACACCTTTTGGTTTGTCAAGGCAGTTAAAGATAACTCAAGCAGAGGCCAGTAAATATATTAATGATTATTTTGAGAAATATTTTGGAGTTGCTCAGTATATCGAAAATTCTACAAAGGAAGCTTTAGTTAATGGATATGTACAAAGTATGTTTGGTCGTCGTCGATATATTTACGGACTTGATTCTAAAAACAGGAATATTAAATCAGCGGCGATACGTGAGGCAATAAATATGCCAATACAGGGAAGCGCTTCAGATTTGATGAAAATAGCTATGATTGCAATAGATGATCTTATTATGAATAAGTATTCAAGCAAAGCTTTTCTATTGCTTCAGATCCATGATGAAATTATTCTAGAAGTCGGAGAGGATATTCTTGAAGATTTCGAAAAAGATGCTGTCAAAGTTATGACTGAGATTGTACAATTAGAAGTGCCGTTAGAAGTACATTTTAGCTCTGGAAATAATATGGCGGAGTTGAAGTAGTGAATAAATATAATTAATAAAAAAATAATATGGATGGTATCGATAATCAGCTTGGAAAAACAACAAATTCGTCTGAAGAAATGAGTAAGAGCAGTTATTATAATGACGGTAATAATGACGGCAATACTAATGTCAATAATGACAGCACTTCAAAAGTGTCGATTTCCCAAGTCTTGCAAGCAATTGAGCAAACTCAGTCAAGAAATAAAATGGTGGAGATATTGGTTGATGTTTTTAGTAAAATAAATAAAGAAGAAATTCAGAAGTTATGTTATTTGTTTGATGGCCGAGTAGCACCTTTGTTTGTATCCTCAGAGTTCAATTTCTCGGAAAAAAGTGTCATTTCAGCCTTAAATAATCTGGCAAAATTATACGGTGCTGATATAGATATTGCTAAACTTAGGGAATCAAGTGGTGATATCGGGACAGCGGTGGAACAGTACCGTGTCGTTCTAGATAAATATTTAGAAAATGTTTCTAGACCAGCATCGTCCCAAGAAGAAAAAAATGATACAAATGCTAATTATGGTGTTCAGATAGGCGATTTCTACGATTTCCTTAGCCGATTTGCTATAGTAAAAGGTGCGAAATCGGTATCTCAAAAATCTTCAATGTTAAATGAATATATAGTTAAACTTTCTCCAGTTGATGCAAAATACTTGGCGAGGATAATAGTGGGCAATCTCCGTTTGGGCTGTAATTACAAGACAATTTTAGATGCTCTTTCAGTTTATCTTGTGGGGGATAAATCGTTGAGGGATTCTTTTGATCTTGCATACGGTTTTGCAGCAGATGTTGGTTATCTTGCCGGATTTGCAATCGAGGCTAAAATAAAAGGCTTGAATCGAGATGAACTAATTATTGAATTAGCAAAAATTAAACCTGTACCTGGTATGCCATTTTTTCCAAGGTTAGTACAAAGAGTAGGGGGATTTGATGAGGCATTTGAAAAACTTGGTGGACGTTTTTATCTGCAACCAAAATTTGACGGATTGCGTGGGCAGATACATATAGGTGTAGATTATGTTAATGACTTTTTTAAAGACTGTATCTGGTCACATTTATTGACGGATAGTACTGGTGATCAGACTCAGAATGAAAGTGTAAACGGTTTTGATATGTTTTCTACCTCAACTAAAAATGATGATAAAGGAAATAAGTCGTTTGAGGATAATAATCGCGATGGGCAGGACATAAATAAGGAAATTAAGATTTTCTCAAGAAATCTTGAGGATTTGACAGTCGCTTTTCCGGATATTGTAAAATACGCATCAAGTCTGAATTGTAAGAGTGCAATATTGGATTGTGAAATTGTTGGAGTTGATAAAGATGGCGAGTTTATCCCTTTTCAGGAAACGATGACACGACGCCGTAAATATGGGGTTGGTAATACTCAAAGTGAAGTACCGGTAAAAGCTTTTGTTTTTGATATTTTACATCTTGATGGTAGGGATACGTCGGTTGAATTGCTTCAAAATAGGGTTGAGATAATTAGCGAATTACTTGGATCTAAGGAATCATTTAGCTCAAATATTAAGGAAGAGAAAGTAATCTCGGAAATCGATTTTGTAGAGAGCTTAATCAAAGATGAAAACTCAAAATTTTACAATCAAGATGCAGTAATTATCCCTACGGAATCGCCAATAGTGAGTAATATGGATCAAATGCGAAAAATGTTCGACAAATATGTTTCTCAGGGTTTTGAAGGAATAATCTTGAAGAAAATTGGTGACCGATATATCCCTGGAGTTAGAAACCTCGACTGGATAAAGATTAAAAAATCAATTGAGGGTAAAGTTGTCGATACGGTTGATTTAGTTGTATTAGGATATTATGCTGGATCAGGAAAGCAAATCAAATTTGGTATGGGCGCATTGCTTGCTGGAGTCTATAACTCACAAAATAATAATTATGAACCTATAACTAAGATAGGTACTGGGATTACCGAGGATAGGTGGGCAGAAATATCAAGTAGGTTAAAGGAAATTACACTCGAAGCTAAACCAAAAGAAGTTGTTGATGGTGTTTATCAGAAACCAGATTTTTGGGTAGAACCAAGCATAGTAGTACAGGTTGAAGCTGATGAAATATCTGCAAGCAAGGTTTATAGTGCGGGTCAAGATCAGTTGGGATTCGGATTGGCTTTGCGATTCCCACGATTAATTATTTTTGGAAGAGATAAAGTTGCGACTGATGCTACAACCGTCGACGAGTTAGTACAAATGTTTAAGTTCCGTAGGGAGGCAAAGTAAAGTTTGGTGTATTGATAGGCAAAATTGATTTTTTAGGTATGCCACCGACCAGATTGCGTTCCAATTATGTTATTCCATGACTACCCAAGCGTTAAGTATGCAATTATATTCGACACAAGTATTGCGGCTTTGTTTCTAAGTGAAATCCTAGTATGTTATTTATCTATTCTGAAATGTCTATTGTAGCTTTTCGAAAAGCTTGGATCTCTGAATGATAAAGCATATTATTGCTCGAACCCATAGTATGTGATATAATATTATATGAGTCCATATAAAGATTTAGGTGTTGATGATTATGTTTGTTGCGAGCAAATAGAAGCAGATCTTAGCGTTTCGGCTGGAACGACAGATATGACTTATCGGGGAAGTGATGGTAGCTTGCTTGATGGTCCAAAAGCGATGGGCAAAGGTTTAGAGAAAGGGTTTGGTAAGGGTCAGTTGGGTGATGTAATGAGTTTCTTTATAACCATGATAGGTATTGGGGCGCATATTTTTGCTGCTAGAGAAATAGCCTATCTTTATCAAAATTCCGGAATAATACCTACTATTCAAGATTACAATTTCATCTTTTTGGCCTGGTTTGTATTGCGATTGGGATTTGGAACTATTACTCAAAATATCTTCGATCCAACAAAAGTTGCTAAAAATGTAACTAAGGCTATGCGTAAACCATGGGAATTTGTCAAAAGAAATGGGTTATATGCTGCAGGTTATTATTCAATGGCTTATTTATCTATGGGAAATGTCGTAGAAGATCCTGCCATGAAAATTGCGGAGTTCCTTAACTGGGTAAAAGACTTTACACAGTAGAGTAAAGTCTTGAGCGTATAAGTTCTTGACTTTCGAGCTGTTTCTGATATAATTACTTCTACACTCGTGCGAGTGTATGGGATGGAAAAATTTCCTCTTGGGTTTAACCCAACGAATATATAGCAAATATTTTTATGTTTTCAGTTTTGGATATTGACTTAGAGAGTCGGATATTGTAATATACGCACTGTTGCTCTTTGACAACTGTAAAGTGACAGGTAAGCAAAACTTTTCTAGTAATCTACAACAGATGTTCGCATCTGCTTGTTTGGTTATTTAGATATGAAGGTATTTATACCTTTGAAATTAACCTATATCTGATTTCTTTATATCCTTCGTGAAAGCTATTTTTAATAGCAAGTAGGTTGGGTAACACTCAACTAGTTTGAGTTTGTTGAAATCAGTGCCATTTTTCAATGAGAGTTTGATCATGGCTCAGGGTGAATGTTAGCGGCGTGCCTAAGGTATGCAAGTCGAGCGGTTCCACGCAAGTGGAGCAGCGGCGAACGGGTGAGGAATACATAGATAATCTGCCTCGAAGTCAGGAATAGCTCGCCGAAAGGCGGGATAATACTTGATGGTCCGTATTTACGAGAGTTTTTTACGGTAAAGTTCAGGCGCTTCGAGAGGAGTCTATGTCCTATCAGCTTGTTGGTGAGGTAAAGGCCCACCAAGGCTAAGACAGGTAGCTGGCGTGAGAGCGTGGTCAGCCACAAAGGAACTGAGAGACGGTCCTTACTCCTACGGGAGGCTGCAATTAGGAATCTTGCGCAATGGGGGCAACCCTGACGCAGCGACGCCGCGTGAAGGATGAAGGTCCTAGGATCGTAAACTTCTTTTATAGGGGAAGAATAATTGACGGTACTCTATGAATAAGTGCCTGCTAACTACGTGCCAGAAGCATCGGTGACGCGTAGGGCACAAACATTACCCGGAGTTATTGGGTGTAAAGAGATGCGTAGGCGTTTTGGTAAGTCTTGTGTTAAAGACCTCCGCTCAACGGAGGGAGTGCACTCGAAACTACCAGAATTGAGACAGGAAGGGGTGAGTAGAATTCCCGGTGTAGCGGTTAAATGCGTTGATATCGGGAGGAATACCAGAGGCGAAGGCGACTCACTGGTCCTGTTCTGACGCTCAGGCTCGAAAGCGTGGGGAGCAAAACGGATTAGATACCCGTGTAGTCCACGCTGTAAACAATGGATGCTAGGTGTTTGATACAACTTCTTTGTCCTTCGGGACAAAGTGGAAGTATTAAGTGCCGAAGCTAACGCGTTAAGCATTCCACCTGGGGAGTACGGCCGCAAGGTTAAAACTCAAATGAATTGGCGGGAACCCGCACAAGCGGAGGAGCGCGTGGTTTAATTCGACGGTAATCGAAGAACCTTACCAGGGCTTGAAATGTAGCTGCTAAACCTATGAAAGTAGGAATCCTTCGAGGGTGCTACACAGGTGCTGCATGGCCGTCGTCAGCTCGTGTCGTGAGATGTAGGGTTAAGTCCCGAAACGAGCGCAACCCCTATCCTATGTTACAAGTGTCTTAGGAAACTGCCTCGGTAAAACGGGGAGGAAGGTGGGGATGACGTCTGGTCCGCATGGCCCTTATGTCCTGGGCGACACACGCGCTACAATGGTCGATACAAAAGGAAGCCAAGCCGTAAGGCGGAGCAAATCCTAAAAAATCGATCTCAGTACGGATTGAGGTCTGCAACTCGACCTCATGAAGTTGGATTCGCTAGTAATCGCAAATCAGCCATGTTGCGGTGAATACGTTCTCGGGTTTTGCACACACCGCCCGTCATGTCATGGGAATAGGCAGTACCCGAAAGCATCCTGACCACAAGGTTATTGAAATATGTCGATATTCTTGTGGTCGGGGTGAATAAGGTAAGGCTTATGACTGGGATAAAGTCGTAACAAGGTAGCCGTAGGGGAATCTGCGGCTGAATTACCTCCTTTCTAAGGAGTACTTAAAAAGGAGACGCTTTACCTGTCACTTTACAGAAGTTAAGGAGAAATATTTGCTCTTTTAAATAATATTAAGGGTGGTACCTAAAAAAGTACATTTGCTAAGTACAAGAATATGATAACCAGTACTTGGGCTACCTATTTTATCGAGGCATTGCATGAAGATAAGGGTGCATAGCTCAGTTGGTTAGAGCACAGTCCTGATAAGACTGAGGTCCCAGGTTCGATCCTTGGTGCACCCACCATTTTTCAAAATGGGCGGAGTGCTTACTTTATAGAAGGTAATTGTACGTTTGGCACCTTGAAAAATTATGGATTTGATTTGAGACAGCTTTGTTAATGTATTTGTCTCTACGAGGGCCTGTAGTTCATCTGGCTAGAACGCCTCATTTGCAATGAGGAGGTAAGGGGTTCAAGTCCTCTCAGGTCCACCAAAATTATTTAATATATTATTGATTAATTGAGTGAATTAATCATCACCCAAGTGTAAATTTGGATGATGGTATGTTCATTAAAATCATTAGGTAAGTATGAAATCCGCGTCACGGTTGCTTCATTTCAACCGGGGTAGGTCGGCGGTAATAAAGAAAGCCTATATGTATTGCACATTTACAACTGAATAGAAAATGATAGTCATTTTAATAAGTTAATTAAGAGCTTATGGTGGATGCCTTGGCACAGAAAGATTAAGAAGGACGCAATAGGCTGCGATAAGCCTCGGGAAGTTGCCAATAAACGTTATACCCGGGGATTTCCGAATGGGGAAACCCAATCCGAGTCATGTCGGATTATCTGACGGCTAATTAATAACCGTATGAAAATAACGCAGAGAAGTGAAACCTCTCAGTATCTGCAGGAAAAGAAAACAAGCTCGCGAAAGCGAGTAATATTCCCCAAGTAGTGGCGAGCGAAACGGGAATAGCCTAAACCATTAATGTGTAAGAGTGATCCAAATTAGGATTCGCGTTGCGATGAATGAAGAGGTGATCTCGTAGATTGCTGTTCGTGCATTATTGGTGTTGTAAGGATTGTGTGATTGGGCAGCAAGCCAATCGAGAAGTTATAAAGTGTATATCTAGCAGAACATATCTGGAAAGATAGGCCATAGAACATGAAAGCTGTGTACGCGAAAGATATATATCTTCTTAACAATTTCTTAAGTACCACGGGACACGAGAAACCCTGTGGGAATCTGCCAGAACCATCTGGTAAGGCTAAATACTTTTTGTGACCGATAGTGGACAAGTTCCGTGAGGGAAAGGTGAAAAGTACCCCTGATAGGGGAGTGAAATAGCAACTGAAACCATAAGCTTACAAGCAGTCAGAGCCTCGCTATATGCGTGGTAATGGCGTGCCTATTGAAGAATGACCCAGCGAGTTAGTTGTGTGCGGCAAGGTTAATCCTGCTAAGCAGGAGAAGCCGAAGCGAAAGCGAGTCCAAATAGGGCAATTTAAGTCGCATGCACTAGACCCGAAACCAAGTGATCTAACCTCGTCCAGGATGAAGTCTCACGAAAGTGTGATGGAGGTCCGAACTATTTAATGTTGCAAAATTATGAGATGAGGCGTGGTTAGAGGTAATATGCCAATCGAACTTGGTGATAGCTGGTTCTCCCCGAAATAGCTTTTGGGCTAGCGTCGTATTTTAATCCTCGGAGGTAGAGCACTGATTGAACCTTGGGCTCGAAAGGGTACCAAATTCTCTCAAACTCCGAATGCCGAGGTGTACAATACGGCAGTCAGAACTAGAGGGCTAAGCTTCTATGTTCAAGAGGAAAACAGTCCAGATCGTCGGATAAGGACCCTAAATTCTACCTAAGTGGGAAAGATAGTGGAGCTTCTCAGACAGCTAGGAGGTTGGCTCAGAGGCAGCCATCCTTTAAAAAGTGCGTAAAAGCTTACTAGTCAAGAGACTCCGCGTCAAAAATGTAACGGGGCTCAAGGTAGATTCCGAAGCCGCGAATTCATTCCGCTAGCTTAATGTTAGTGAGATATGTGAATCGCTTTGCGTAAATACATAGTAATACTGTGTAAGGAGTTTAGTTTTTAGGAAATTGTAAAGTTAATTCACTATTTCGTTGATGTTAAGTTGGCGGAATGAGTGGTAGGGGAGCGTTCTGCACGAGTCTCGTAAGGGATCGTAGCTGTGAAGTTCGGCCGTAAGGCACGGATGGAGCGTGCAGAAGTGCGAATGCTGGGACGAGTAGCGTAAAGTGGGTGAAAACCCCGCTCGCCGTATGTTTGAGGGTTCCATGGCTATGTCAGTCATCCATGGGTTAGTCGATCCTAAGTTGAGGCCGAAAGGCGTAGGCGACGGATTACAGGTTAATATTCCTGTACTACTAGATAATATGATGGAGCACGGGAAGTGAACGGGCAGGCCCCCTAATGGTATGGGGGTTGAAGTAGTTAGCTAGTTTTCTTTGGTAAATCCGGGAAAACGTCCCTCCGCTTTTAGATCAAGTTAGTTTGGTTTAGAAGTGGAGGGGCACGCGAGCTACGATATGGAGGTGACCCTTGTGGAAACCAACCTGTCTTGTTTATTACTCCAGGAAAATCTTCTAAACTCTTCGCAAGAAGAGAAGTTATCTGGTAATCGTACCGCAAACCGACACTGGTAAACTGGTGTAAATGCACCAAGGCGAACGAGTGATGCGTGGTTCAGGAATTCGGCAAATTGACCCCGTAACTTCGGGATAAGGGGGGCCATACATTATGGATTTATTTCTTGTAATGATTATGGCCGCAGAGAATAGGAGAGAACGACTAGTTAACAAAACTACAGGTGCTTGCAAATTCGTAAGAAGATGTATAAGTGCTGACGCCTGCCCAATGCCAGAAGGTTAAGGAAGTTCGTCATCATGCTTTCCTGGGAGCTTGCTCTCAGGGATGCGGAGAAGCGGATGCCCGAAGCCCTGGTGAATGGCGGCTGTAACTATAACGGTCCTAAGGTAGCTTAATACCTCGCCACTTAATTAGTGGCTTGCATGAAAGGCGTAACGATTCTCTCGCTGTCTTGATCACGCGCTCGGCGAAACTGAAATGGCTGTGAAGATGCGGCCTACCCGTACGAGGACAAAAAGACCCCGTGGAGCTTTACTGCAGCTTTGCATTGGAATAAGGTTCTGGATGAATAGAATAGGTGGGAGACTTGGAACTCGGCTCGTTAGGGCTGGGGGAGTCGACAGTGTAATACCACTCTTTTGGCACTTTGTTTCTAAATTTTCCTGTTACCCAGGTGAATAACAGTGCACGGCAGGCAGTTTGACTGGGGCGGTTGCTTGCGAAAGAGTAACGCAAGCGCACAAAGGTCTCCTCAATCCGGATGGAAATCGGATGAAGAGTGCATAGGCATAAGGAGGCTTTACTGTGAGGGAGACATCCTGAGCAGTTGCGAAAGCAGGTCTAAGTGATCCTTTGGCAGATAGTGGTATCGCCAGTGATTAACGAAGATAAGCTACCCCGGGGATAACAGGCTAGTCGCGGCCGAAAGTTCACATTGACGCCGCGGTTCGGCACCTCGATGTCGGCTCGTCACTTCCTGGGGGTGGATAATCCCCCAAGGGTTGGACTGTTCGCCCATTAAAGTGGCACGTGAGCTGGGTTCAGACCGGCGTGAGCCAGGTCGGTCTCTATCCTGTACGGGCGTTGTATACTTGAAGGGATTGGCCCCTAGTACGAAAGGATCGGGGCGAGGCAGACCTCTAGTGTACCAGTTGTTCTACCAAGGGCATTGCTGGGTAGCTAAGTCGCTATTTGGATAAGCACTGAAAGCATATAAGTGCGAAGCCAGCCCTAAGATTAAGTATACTTCTCTCCTTTAAGGAGAGGTAAGATCCCCAGTAGACTACTGGGTTGATAGGTCTCAGGTGTAAGTCCAGCAATGGATTTAGCCAAGAGATACTAATAGATCAAAAGCTTATTGAAATACTATCGTTCTATTCAGTTGCAAGTGAACTGCAAAGTTTGCTTGTAGCTCTTTATTATAAATATAAAGCTCAATTATCTTACTATTCAGAAATGGATGGTAAGGTAGCTGGGCAGAAGGCATCAAATTAAAGATTAATGGCTGTTGGCCTAGGATCACTTATTTTGTGTGATCTGATGCTTTCTGCCTGGCATTGGTAGCGGAGTGGCCCTACCTGATTCCATCCCGAACTCAGAAGTAAAACACTCTAGCGCCGAAAATACTTAAGTTGAAAGACTTTGGGAAGATAGGTAAGTGCCGGGGCTTTGAATTTTACAGGCTCGTAGAAATACGAGCCTTTTTTTTATTTTTCAATTTGTGAAAGTAGCTAGCTTATATTTGCTCAATGACCCCGCAAGACTAGATTCATTGTAATAATTATCAATTTTTGTTATAATATACAATTAAATTGGTTAATAAGTTATATGTTGAAAATCGGTTTCATAGATAATATAAAAGAGCTATTTAAGGATAAACAGTTTTTTTATAAATATTTAGGTATAACAACCATTATCTCAATAATTTCTTATTTATTGGTTATTCTTGTATATGTACCTATTATACCCATGGCTATCCTATCAGAAGAGGGGAATGTTGAGCAGTATACTCCGTTATTTATCGTATTGGGTATTATTGCAGCTGTTGTTTTTATTATCTTTATTCTTGCAATCACAATATATTCTGTAAGTTATGTTTTTCAGTTTTTTCAGAATTTAAAGGATAAAGTGGTAAATCCTTTACCAAATCCATTTGTAAGCAAATCAGCTTTGATTCAAGGAACAAATTTAATGATTGCTTCTACGATATATGGATTAATTACATTCATATTATTTGGTGTTCCAATGGGATTAATAATTTGGGTAATATCAACATATGCTGAGGAAGGTACAGCATTGATGATTCTAATGATTTGTATATCAGTTGTTTTGTATATAATATATTTTCTTTTTGCACTCTTCTTTTCTTCGATTATTTCGCCAGCTTTAATCTATCATATTAAAAGATATGGTCTTAAGGGTGGATTTATGATTGGTTCGATATGGAACATGGCAAAGAAATATTTTAAAGACTTAGCATTGTCATTCTTAAAATATGCGGGACTAAGTTTGGCTGTTGGATTGATATTATCAACTGTAATGGTGGTATTCCAAGTGTTGATGTATATTCCTTTTGTAGGTATCATTGTGTCCTTTATTTATGCTGGAATAGCATTATTTATAAATATCCCAACTTTCCACTTAATGTTCTCATATTACAAGACGATATATCCGATATTTGAAGTAATGGATAAAAGTTAATTTTTTCGTTTTGGAAAGTGATAGTGCTTTTTTGCGTGTATGCGATTTTATAGCAATGGTATGAGCTATTTCTGTGTAAGAGCTCGGATACATAAAATAATAGCAACGTATAATAATGTCCTCCAAGTCTCAAATCAAAAAGAATGCTTATTTTGCTCTGGAGCAAGTCAATAAGATTTTCCCTGAAGCACAGACAGATCTGAAAAACTGGTCAACGTCTTTTCAATTTCTTGTTTGTATTATCCTCTCTGCACAGGCAACAGATAAGCAAGTTAATAAGGTTACTCAGAAGCTTTTTGAAATTGTACCTGACCCCAAAGCGTTTATTGAGTTTACGGGTGGAAGCACAGAAAATACTAAGGATGTTGCAAGTATTATTAATTCGTTAAATTACTATAATAGTAAGGCTCGAAATATCGTCAAAATGGCTTATGATGTATTTTATCGTTTTGGTGGAGAAGTACCTCGAGAGCTTACTGATCTGGTTTCGCTAGCTGGAGTTGGTTATAAGACTGCAAATGTTTTCCTTAGCCATCTCTACAAAGAGAATCAAGGTATTGCTGTTGACACACATGTTTCTAGAGTTTCAAAAAGACTAGGTTTTGCAGATGAAAAAGATACTCCGATCATTATTTCTCATAAACTCGAGGATATTTTTTCTAAGCAAGATTGGCATAAGATTAGTGGGCGATTTGTACTTTTTGGTCGTTATATTTGTAAAGCAAAGAAGCCAGAATGTAAAAATTGTCCAATTAATACTATGTGTAGTTACTACAAGAATAATACTAACTTATAGACTTATTCGTTTGCAAAATTTGTGTAGTGGAGAACGGAATTTAGTATTTGTAGTATTCGTTTGAACATGATGGTAAGATCCTCTGTATTATTGTCAAATCGAGATTTTCGTAAATTCGGAAAGATATATTAATACTCGTGTAATTATCTATTCAATTACTTTGCAAAGTATGATATAATACACAATTAACGCAGTAATTTATTTTATGTCATCAGATATCTGCGAAATCTGATGTACAGGGAATATAAATATGCCTGTAAAAAGAGTTCAAATTGAAGAATCAGACAAGGCACTTTATACACAGTTTGACAATTTCCTCTCAGATAAGAACAAAGAAATCCGCAAGTTAAGCAGTGGTGATATTATCGAAGGTACTATCGTCGATATTTTACCTAGCTCAATAGTTGTTGATGTCGGTTATAAATCTGAAGGTATTGTTGCTGATAAAGAGTTAAAGTCAGATCTAGTTGATGTCACTAAACTTAAAATCGGTGATAAAATTTTTGTATATGTAGTTAAGCCAGAGAATGATGAGGGAGGTCTTGTTCTTTCAATCAAACGAACAGAGCAAGCAAGTCAATGGATGAACCTCGAGAAATCAATGAGGGATAACCTCGTTGTAGAAGCTACAGTTATTGAAGCTAATAACGGTGGTGTTATCTGTGATTTGGGTGGTGGTATCCGTGGATTTATCCCAACAATGCAACTTGATGCCGCAAGAGTATATGTTAATGGTACTCGTACAGTTGGTAAGGATATTTCTTCAAGAGTTCAAAGGAGATTAAGCTCACTTATCGGTGAGAAAATCAGTACTCGCATTGCAGAACTTAACAGAGAGAAAAATAAAATTATTCTTTCTGAAAAAATGTTCTTGCAAGGTCGTGATCTTGAATCAAGAGAAGCTACATTACGAAAAGTTAAAGAGGGTGATGTACTACATGGAGAAGTTAGTGGTATTGCACCTTTCGGTATTTTTGTTAATGCAGCTGGTTTAGAAGGTTTAGTTCACCTTTCTGAGCTTTCTTGGGATAAGGTTGAGAAAATCGAAAATTTCTATACTATTGGTAGTAAGGTCGATGTTATGGTTATCGGCGTTTATGACGGTGGTAGAAGAATTGCTTACAGTGTTAAAAGATTACTTGAAGATCCATGGTCAAAAGCTATCTCCAAATTTAAAGTTGGTGATATCGTTGATGGCGTTGTTCAGAGAGTTGTCGATTTCGGTGCATTTGTAAGAATAGGTGATGGTTTAAATGGTTTAATCCACATTTCAGAAATATCTGATAAACTTGTTAGAAATCCTAGAGATTTTGTACAAGAGGGTCAAGAGGTTAAGGTTCGCATTTTGTCGATCTCAGAAACTGAAAGACACCTTGGCTTAAGTCTAAAAGCTGTCGCTGAAGGTGATGATTTCAAACCTCGCAATACTTATAAACCTCGCAATAAGAAAGAAGAAGTTGAAGAAGTCGAAACAGTTGAAACTTCAAAAGAGGTTGTTGCAGAACCAGAAGTTGCAGAGGAAACTGAAGCAGAAAAAGTCGAAGTTGAGAGTCCAAAAGCAGATACTCAAGATGAAAAGATTGAGGAACCAAAATCTGAAGCTAAAGCAGTAGCTGTAGTAGAAGATAAGGGTGAAGAATCCAAAGTTGATTTGGATACTGCACTTGCTGAAGAACTGGAGAGCGACAAGTAATTTGCTTTCAATGTGTTTGAAGAGGGGTGAGCTTTTGTTCACCCCTTTTTCTTTTTCACTTTTTGTCAGAAATCTTAAACTAGGACTTGTTATATGTGTTATAATTGAATATGGTTGTTGATAATAAAAAAATATATTCTAGATTGAGTTTAAGGGCAAAAAAAGTCCTCTCAAAAGCTGCTCAGCTTGCTAATAATGAGCCTGTAAAACCAGAGCATATACTTGTTTCAATACTGTTGGAGGTTGATTCACTCGCTGTGAGTGCCTTAAAGGTTGCTCGACATAATCCGATTACCTTGATTGTAATGCTTGGCTTTGGTTCATATTTGTCAGGTTTTATAACTCCGAATAATCCTGTCGTTACTGAGAGTCTAAATATAAAGGATGTGTCTCAAGAAGAAATTAAGGATAAAAGTATCAATTTGGGAGAAAGTGTTGGTAATACTCAGATAAATGCAAAAGATGGTTTAGACCATTTGGCACAAATTTCTGACAAAGATGCTATCAATATAGGTGATGTTCAAAGTCGTGGTGATATCGGAAATACACAAAAAGGTGATCAGACTACGGATAATCTTAAAGCGATTTTAGGCAATGATATTAATGATGATCAGAATAATCCTTTTGATATGCAAAGATTTAAAGAGATTGTTGATGGGATCAATGCAATAGACAATTTGGGAGCAGATGATTTGAAATCGTTAAGTGAATTAGCTCAAGGTAGCGATAGTGCTAGTACAACACAATCAAGTGATCTTGATTTGCGCAATCACCGTCTTGATATCACGGATAATGGAGCGAATGATATTGATAATAACAATAAGGATATGGGTGGAGATAATCAAAGTATCTCCAATAAGGATTTTCAAGATATTCTAGATAGCCAACCTCCGGTTCCAAATTCTGATGTTAATCAAGTAGGTAATTTAGTAGGTGACATTGATTTTCTTGGTGATTTAGATAAATCGTTAATTGGCGATAGCTTAAATAATTTTGATCTTTCTGATGACAGAAATATCTCAAGCGATAATAATCAGGATAAAGATGCGGAAGGTATTGGAAGGGAAGGTAGGAGTGTAAATGCGGGTAGTGTTAACGGGATTATATCCGCTGACGAATCTCTTCTTTTTGATCTTGATAACAATCTTGATCTTGAAAAACTCAACTTGACCAATGAAAGTAAAATAATATTGAGTATCGCTTTCCAATTAGCGAGTAAACATGATTTAGTATATGTCGGTACAGAACACCTTATGCTTGCTGTCTTAACCCAAAAAGAATTACCAATCGTTAAAGAAATGGCAAAGCGTGGTCTTACACTTGAAACATATCTTAAAGCATTATCGAGTATTGCCAGCTATCCGATTGGATTACTTGCAAAACCTGAAGGAGCTAATCAAATAAACTCACAAACACCAATGCTGTCGCAGATAGGGGTTGATCTTGTAGAAATGGCCTATAAGGGAAAGCTTGATCCGCTTGTCGGTCGTCAAGAAGAGATAGATCAATTAATAAATATTTTAAGTAGGAGAAAAAAGAATAATCCTATCATAGTAGGTGAAGCTGGTGTCGGAAAAACAGTTCTTGTTGAGGGTTTAGCTCAAAGGATATCAGCCGGTCAAGTTCCAGGTTCACTTATCGGTATGCGTATTATTGCTTTAGATGTTACAAATATTATTGCTGGAAGTAAAATGCGTGGTGATGTCGAAGAAAAAGTAATGCAGATTGTCAATGAGGCTAAGAGGAATCGAGATATAATCTTATTTATCGATGAGATACATAATATCCTAAACACTTCTTTGCCTGGTGGTGGTATGGATATTGCAACAATACTTAAACCGGCTTTGGTTAGCGGAATGATTAAATGTATCGGAGCGACAACAAGCGAAGATTTTACAAGATATTTTGAAGAGGATGAGGCATTATTAAGGAGATTTCATCCTGTCTATATTGAAGAGCCAAGTATTACTCATAGTATCGAGATTCTACAAAGAATAAAGCCGATATTGGAAGAACATCACATGGTAAAGATTTCCGATGATGCTGTTATAGCCTCTGTCAAATTATCGGATAGATATATTAGTGATAGGTATTTACCTGATAAAGCAATCGATCTGCTGGATGAGGCTACGGCTTCAAGAAGGTTAGAATCCGAAGTGAAATATGAAGGATTGGTTGACATGGAGCTTAAACTAAATGAGACGATACATAATAAAGAGCAGGCTGTAAGAAAGGGAGACTTAGAAAAAGCAAAAATCATGCGAGATCTTGAGAATAAAATTGTTATTGAGATTGAGAACTTGAATAAACGAAGACTGAACGAGCAATATGGTACAAAATTTACTGTTGGGGTTGATACAGTAAGAAAAATAATAGCAAAGTGGACAGGTATACCAATAGAAACAATAGATCGTGACGAAACAAAGTCTTTACTTAATCTTGATAAGCTATTGAGTCAAAGTGTTATTGGGCAAGATGATGCAGTAAAATCTGTTGCAAATGCAATAAAGAGGGCTAGGGCCGGTATTTCTTCACCTGATAGACCTTGGGCGTCATTTATGTTTCTTGGTCCTACAGGAGTGGGTAAAACAGAATTGGCTAAGGTATTAACGAAAGTATTATTTGGTGATGAGGATAGATTGATACAAGTTGATATGAGTGAACTTATGGAAATGCATAGTGTGTCTAAACTTATCGGATCACCTCCAGGTTATGTCGGATATCGAGAAGGTGGTCAATTAACGGAAGCTGTAAAGAAAAATCCTCACAGTGTAATACTTTTCGACGAGATCGAGAAAGCTCATCCTGATGTATTAAACATACTTTTACAAGTTTTAGAGTATGGACACCTAAAAGATGGTAAAGGAAAGAGGATTAATTTCAAGAATACGGTTATAATTATGACTTCTAATATAGGAGCAGAAGAGATTCGAAGAAATAAGATTGCCGGCTTTACAGATAATAGAGAAAGTGAACAGAGGGGTGATAAAGACATCGAGAAATCGTACGATAGTATGAAAGAAGGCCTAATGAAGCAATTAAAAGAATCACTACGTCCAGAGTTACTTAATCGACTTGATGATATTGTGATATTTAGATCTTTAAATCGTAAAGACGCTAAAAAGATTGTAATACTATTGATAGATGATTTAAATAAACGGTTGATTGAGGAGAGGGTGAGTGTAGCACTTGATGAATCAGCTATTAAAAAGATAGTTAAAGAAGGTTTCAGTGAAGAATATGGAGCTCGTCCATTAAGGCGCTTAATCCAGGATCAGGTCGAGACTATAGTTGCAGAATATATCTTGAAAAGAGGCCATCGTGACACTAATGATAAGTTAGAAAAAATAACAGTTCATTACGTAAAGGATAACTATGTAATAAAAAAGGGTAGTCATAAATAATAATTGTATATAGATTTGGGGATTTCACATTCTTTTAAATGTACGAAAGTAAATAATTTGGTCCGATAATATGATGAAGTATATATGTGCTAATTGTAATGGAGAATTTCTTGGTTGGTCTGGAAAATGCCCCAATTGTGGTCAATGGGGTACTTTGGAAGAGTATGAGGATGAAAAGGAAATCGCAAAATCAGGTAGTTCAATATATGGGAGAATAGGTTCTCGAAAAAGCAAAAAAACTGGAGTCGATGAAAGCAAGGTTCAAAATTACTCAACATTGATAAATAAAATCCGAGAAAATGAAAGAAATAATCAGCTGTTAATGAAAGGTAAAAACGGCTCCAAATTCTCAAACAAGCAAAATTCAAAAAGTGGTGAATCGTTGTTTGGTTCAAGAATGAGCTCTGGGTATGAGGAATTCGATAGAGTTTTAGGCGGAGGATTTGTAGGTGGTGAAGTTTTGCTGTTAAGTGGTGAGCCTGGTGTAGGTAAATCGACTTTACTTCTGCAAGTTGCACTTAAGCAAGCAAACTGTGGGAAGGTACTTTATGTGTCTTGTGAGGAATCAATCGTCCAGTTATCTCAACGTATAGAAAGGGTTGTTGTCGGCATAGAAAACGGCACTGTAAATTCCGAAGGTAAAGTTGAGGTAAAATCTGCTAATTTACCTTCCAAGGTGAATATCTCAAAGTCGGAGAATAATGAATCATATGTTGAAGAAGATGAAGGTAATGTGGCGATTAAATCTGTAAGTAAGAGGTCATCAAAAGGTGCACTTTATAGAGATAATCTATATATCACTGAAGCATCAGATATCGACGAAATTGTGGATCTGATAGAAAGCCTAAGTCCAACACTTGTGATAGTTGACTCGATACAAGCTGTGACTTCGTCTCAATCGAGGGGTTTTCCGGGAAGTATGTCTCAGGTCAGGATCTGTGGTTCGGTGCTTACAAAAGTTGCTAAGGCAAATGATATTCCTGTGGTCATGGTTGGTCAGATAAATAAGGAGGGTTTTATTGCAGGACCAAAAATACTTGAACATATGGTTGACTGTGTGATCTATATTGAAGGTGAGGAATTTAATATCTTCCGTATTGTAAGGGGTATCAAGAATCGCTTTGGTGCGACAAATGAGATCGGTGTATTTGAGATGAGTAATTTAGGTATGAAAGAAGTATCCAATCCTTCTCAAGTATTTCTTGAGGGCGGAGATCATGTCCCTGGTTGTGCTATCGGAGCAGTAATAAAAGGTAGTAGGGTAGTATTTGTTGAGGTTCAAGCGCTTACGGTAGATAGGGATATGTCGGGAGGTCCATTGCGTCGAGTAGCTAATGGGATAAAAAAGCCTAGGTTAGATATGCTTTGTGCTGTTTTATCTCGCAGAGGAAAGATATTTCTTGGAGATAAAGACGTGTTCGTAAATATCGTCGGAGGACTTAACTTGGATGATCCGGTGATAGATTTGGCTGTCTGTGCTGCGATAAAGTCTGTAGTCAAGGATAAACCAATAGATCGTAAAACTATCTTTGTTGGAGAGGTGGGATTGTCTGGAGAGATAAGGTCTTTTATGGGTTATGACGCAGTGAAAAAAGAGGCGACAAGATTGGGATATGAAAAGATAGTATCAAGAGCTTCTGGCGATAAGAGGATCTCAGATATCTAAGAAAAGTATTAACTGGCTAATTCGCATTCGTTATTGTATTTTTTTCCTAAACTAGCTTTGCTGGTATTAATCGACTAAATTTCCATATATTTTATGTAACCAAGGGCTATCATTCTGCCTGAACCGTCACCATTACAATCCAAGCGCTTTGCCATACAAGTACCGCCTTCACGTTAAAAAAATAAAGTTACGATGGAAGGGTTTTACTTGAGTAAGACAAATTAATTTTATTGGTCTTGCGATACATAGTGAAATGTATTTAGTTAGGGTAAATCGCTTAATTGATTTATAAGTATTTCGAGGTTTCTAGCTTTACTAAATATCCGAGAGATACCGTCTTACCAACGTAGAAGAGCAATCGTAACATTGTGTCCATGTTACTTATCCACACCAATCGTAACAGCGAGGTTCTGTTTAATGGGAAACATAACAAACGTATTTGGTAAGTCGTATGATGTTGTTGTAAACTGTTGGTGTGTGGGGAAATAGGTGACCAGGAAGTCATTCTCCACATATAACCCTAATATGTTGATAATAGATATGGGGCTTGACATATAATAGCTGGAGGGTTATAATTATATAGATCATTAAAAATATGTGGATAGTTGTTCTCTCCCTATGTCTGGGGTGCCATAAGCACAGCTGGGCATCAGGAAAGGATAATTATCTCATGTTTGGTAGCACTTCTTTTTAGAAATATAAGGGAAGTATCGCTGATACTCTTCGATAATTCAGAATGTTAGTTCTAAATTACCGGGGTCGGTCGGGGCAGTGCCGATCCCTTTTTTTTTCATTTGACACGATATATTTAACTTTGTATAATTTTTTAGTTTTACTTAGCACTAGTTAAGTAAGGTAATTTCCTTTATTAAGTTTCTCCTTCGATAGTGCTTTACATTGTTTATGAATTAAATTTTTCATTTTTGATTAGTCCCAAATGTTTATTAAGTTTGCGGATTGTCAATTTATTCAAGGTATAAAATAAACCACTTATACAAGATTTATGAAAATTATCCCTATTTAGTAATTTTATGTTGTGATTAGAAATTAATTTATTTTTTATATATTTTTATGCAGATTAAAGAGTTAGAGGACAAAACAGTTGCCGAATTAAGAGCAATTGCAAAAGATCTTGGTATTACAGATTTCGTCGAAATGCCAAAGAGAGATTTAATTATTGAGATTTTGAAAGTATCTTCACAAAAAGAAGGTTTTGTTTTTATGGAGGGTATTTTGGAAATCATGAATGATGGTACTCATGGGATCTTGCGAACGGAAGGTGTTTTACCAAGTGATAATGATGTTTATATTTCAGGTTCACAAATCAAGAAGTTTAATCTGCGTATGGGTGATATTGTTGCAGGACCTGCACGTTTACCAAAAGATAAAGAAAAATATCTTAGTTTATTGCGAGTTGATACAGTTTACGGAAAACCAGCTGATGAAGCTCTTAAAAGGCCTATGTTTCATAAACTTACTGCAATTTTCCCAAATAAACAGATAAAATTGGAGACTGATGCAGAGACTCTTTCAACTAGACTTATTGATCTTTTGAGCCCCGTAGGATTTGGACAGAGAGGTATGATCGTATCTCCTCCAAAAGCCGGTAAAACCTGGTTAATGAAGGATATAGCAAAGGGTGTTGCAGAAAACTATCCTAAAGCAAAACTTATGGTCGTGCTAGTTGGTGAAAGGCCAGAAGAGGTTACTGACATGAAGCGATTTGTTAAGGGTGAAGTTTTTGCTTCAAATTTTGATGAAATGCCAGAACATAACTGTAGAGTAGCTGAAATGGCACTTGAAAAAGCTAAGCGAATGGTTGAGTGGGGTGAAGATGTTGTTATACTTATGGATAGTATTACAAGATTAGCTCGTGCTTACAATATTACAATGCCTACTTCAGGTCGTACATTATCTGGCGGTTTTGATCCAGTTGCTTTGTATCCTCCAAAAAGATTCTTTGGAGCAGCACGAAATTTTGAAGAGGGTGGAAGTCTTACAATCATGGCAACTGCATTAGTTGATACTGGTAGCCGTATGGATGATTTAGTGTATGAAGAATTCAAGGGTACTGGTAATATGGAATTACATCTCGATCGTAAACTTTCACAAAAAAGAGTATATCCTGCAATCAATGTTACAGAATCAGGTACTCGAAATGAAGAGTTTTTGCTTGGCAAAGATGTTCTTAATCAATCATGGAGGATTCGTAGAATGCTTGAGGTTTTAAGTGAAAACGAGGAACCAACAGAAGTATTAGTTTCCAGGATGAAGAGGACAAAGAATAATGAGGAGTTTTTAGCGACATTGCACGAAGCTTAAATATCGTAAATATGGTATAATGCAATATGCCGATTGAAAATGAAGCTAAAAAAATAATAGGATTCCAAGGTTTTAGGCAGTTGGTTAAAGATCTGGACATGATTAATAATGAACAAGATGGGCCTGCTTATCTTCTCAATGACTTCAGTAATACTGAGGATCAGAAAAAAAATTCAAAAAACCGATTTAAGCCGTTTCTATTTATTTCTCAAAAAAGGCGTGAGTTAAGTACAAAGCTTTCTCCGATTTCATTTATTATCCAGCTTGATAATTATATATATGAACGCCTAAGGGTTTTCATTGTCTTATTATCTGTTTTTTCTGAATTTTTAGGTTCGATTGTTGATAGGGTAAAAAGATTTATTATCCGGAAGATGTTTTGGGGCCGAAGTAATGCTTTCAAATATGTACTAAATATTATCATTATTTTTTTTGTGAGTTTCCTTTTCATTTCTAATTCTTACCGTGTAGATGTAATTGAAACAGGGCAGGCTTTTGGTTTGAATAATCGTGTATATGCACAAGAAGAACCACTAGTAAGTCACGATATCCTTGTACAAAATACGACAACTAATACTCAAACTCCTGTTGATCGCCAAAGCATAGATATCGTAGAATACACTGTTAAGAGTGGTGATACGATGAGTGGAATTGCAAACTTTTTCGGCGTTTCCGAACAAACAATCAAATGGGTTAATGACTTGAGTGATGCATATGTTTTGCAACCTGGGCAGGTATTGAAAGTTCCTCCAGTCGACGGCGTTTTAGTTAAAGTAGAGTCGGGAGATACAATTGAGTCTTTGGCAGATGATTATGAGGGCAATATTCAATCTATTGCTGATTTTAACTGGTTAGACTATCCTTTTACTCTCACAGAGGGTACAGAAGTATTTATTCCTAATGGAAAGAAACCTGAACCAGTTGTTCCAGTAGCCTCATATTATTCTGGTGTTGTTACAAGTTCTGCACCTTGGTGGAGTGCTTCGTATGTTGATCCAAATGTTGGTAGATTTTTAAGTTGGCCTGTAGCAGGTGGTCGAGGTATTATAACCCAATATCCTTGGACTTACCATATTGCTTTAGATATTGCGGATGGTGGATCTCCAGATCTTGTTGCTGCTGCTCCTGGTACTGTAGTATTTGCAGGTTGTCATTCAGGAAACTGTCCTGCACCAGGTTATTCAATTGGTGGTTCTGGAGCGGGTTGGGGTGTCGAGGTAGATCATGGAAATGGTTATACAACATTGTATGCTCATATGAATGCAATCTATGTAACTTCCGGTCAATATGTTTCTGCCGGACAGCCTCTTGGTCAGATGGGTCGTTCTGGTACGGCGACTGGTATCCATGTTCATTTCGAATTGTGGCAAGGTGCTAAATGGAATCGTGTTGATCCTTGTTTGTATCTTGGTAATTATGCGTGTGGTTACTAAATAGATAATTGATATGCTGTACTGAATATCTGTTGCTTATTAGTTGGTTTTTCTATATATTATTTGTTTATAATATGGGCCTGTAGTTCAGTTTGGTAGAACGCTTCATTCGCATTGAAGAGGTCAGGAGTTCGATTCCCCTCAGGTCCAGTTCGTAACTTACTCCACATCGTTCGCTTTTGATAAGACATCAAAAGCATCACTGGGTTTCGTAGTTACTCACTTGCCTTCGTAATTTCCTTCGGTCATTACTCAGGATTCAATTCATATTCTTACTCCACATCGTTCGCTTTTGATAAGACATCAAAAGCATCACTTGGTTTTGAGCGTTTTATTATGCAAATACTTGGTTTATCAAATATTCGGGAGGCGATTTATCTACCTAGAGATATGAAAAGGATGATTCCTTAACAAGTTTTCTTGAATATTCGAGCATTTTGATTCGTTATCATAAATAATGTAGAATTGTTTATGGGATCAGAAAAAAAGAAAGCAGATAAAAGTGCATTAATCGTTATAGATGTAGTTAATTCTTGCTGTCATTCAGATTGTGAGAGAAAGGATTATGGTATTACATTCTCGAAAATCCGAGATATGATACCTCGTTTGAATGATTTTATTGAAGAATTTAGAAATAAAAAAACTGGAAAGATTATTTTTGTTAACTTGACGCCTTGGACAAAAGATTATTTGCCTCAAAACATCCAAAATCTATATGAAGATCCAACTAAGGAATATTATAATGAGGGTTCTGAATTTGAACTTGATTTTTATGAGATTAAGCCAAATAAGTCTGATTTGATAGTTACAAAAAATAATTATGATGCCTTTTCTAATCCTGAATTAGATAGATACCTAAAATCTAAAGGTATAAATAACCTCGTTATCACAGGTGTTTTTACGGATGGTTGTGTACTTGCAACTGTGTGTGGAGCTTTTAGACTTGGGTATAATATTACATTAATCACAGATTTAGTCGGAACTACAGACAATAAAACAAGACAAGCATTAAGCGAAAACTTAATAGAATTTACTTTTCCTATAATGTATGGGAAAACTGTCGATTCAAAAGATTATCTTGATCAAATCTTGAAAGGGTAGTATTTCTGAGCAAATATTGTTGCTCTTTCTGTTACATTCGTCAGCTGAGTGAATTTCACGATAAGTTAACGATGTTGCTCTTCACTAACTGCTCGGGCTTCCTCTAACTTTTGCTTAATTTGACTTAGTAAAGAAATAATACTCGTTTTGTCATCAAATGGTAGTTCATACCTTTTAGCGAGCTGCAAAACAAATTTTTTTAATTGAGTTCGAGTAATTGCATAATAATCTCCGCTTTCAGACATTATAATTATGTATCCACCTTTTGAAGATAAAATTCTTAATTTCTTGTAATTATTAGTTTGGTCTGTTCCCAATGTATCATTATTTATTGCAGTAGTAATTTGTAATTGATTACCTGTATCAGTTAAAGATGTAATATCTATAGTATCCCCATTTGAAATGCTTTGTAAAACTGCATCTGGTAGAGAAAGAACAAAAATATCACCTTTACATTTAACCGTACCATCTATAATTCCGTTTTTTTGTATAGAAAAAGTTTTTAAAGTTTTTTCTGTATCAGGATCAGTAACAGATAATGTAAGATTTCCATTTACATCTTGCATTACTTGTGCAGGGAGTAGTTCAGATTCTACCTGAACTCTTATACCGAAAATTTCTGCAACCAGTAATTGAATCTGTCTTCGTATTGGATATAACTGATCATCAGTGCCTGTAAGGGTGCATAATTGATCTGGGGTTAATTCTCCATGTTCTAAAGCTTTTCTGAGTAAAGAAGCTGTTTGTTGTCTTAATCTCAATTGTTCTGCGAGTGTACTTAAAGAGTATTCTTCTCTTAGCTCATCAATATCTCCATCTCCCAACTGACTAAGAACATTTATCACTTGTTGAGCCGCTATGTGAATATCCCGATCATTTACAATTGTTTCTGTATGAGACAAAATATTTGAAAAATCTGAGAGGTATGCTGCTATTGCTGGATTGTTACTCAATGTATGAGTTGTCGCATCTACAATTGATTGAGCTATTTCTAATTTATCTGGAGCATTTGTTAAATTGTTATCTGGTTGTCCGTTATCATGAAATTGATTATATAATTGAGGAAAAACTACTCCTGTTGCTATAATCATCAAGGCGATTGCAGCAGCGCCTCTTGGCAGTCCTGTTAGTGATATACGCGGATCAATTAATACGGGCATTTCATCATTTTTGAAGAAACGATATAACGGAGGTTCTGGATACAATGGTTTTGGGGGGCAATTTCTGGCAATGGTATTAGAAACACGAGAAGATTGTGGTCTTATTGACATTATTACAGACAACTCAATTTATCTATAAATCATGGCAGTAAAGGACTGTCCGATAGTATATCATATTGTTGTGTTTAAATCAAACAATGAAGTATTGGCACAATAATATGAATATCAAGCTCTATAAAACTACTTATACTAAACATATTCAAACAGGAATCTTAATAGAAAAAGCTTAAATATCAATATAATCTATAATAATATAGTTTCGTCTATACACTGAAAATCTTCCTAATAACTGTTACTTTTTTGATGGATTTTCGTATATAATAGAAATAAATAAATTATTAAGATAATTTTATAAAAGAAAGTGTAAAAATTGCGATAATATCAGTTATTGCAACTCTTGCACTTGCAAGTTTGATTTTTGCAGTATTGTTGAAAACGGGAGTAATTGAGATTAATTCTCAAAGAGCAAGGGATACTGAGAAAACTGTAATTTCAGACAATAATCAAAGTGAAATTACTGAAGGCGAACTTGTAAATGGAGTGCTAGTAATGGGTGATGAAGAGGATTTGATTGCCATACAAAATAAAGAATCAGGATATGAAAATAGAACATGTATCAAAGATTATGATTTTGAGGATGTAAAATTTCAAGCTCCATGTACTTGGGTACTAGATCAAGAAAATTCTTCAAAAAACGATATTAGATTGAATAATGGTGATTATATTGTAAGGTTACATGGATTCTTTGGTGTTACCGGTGGCGGTTTTGGACATTTTTTTGATGGAATCTGTGGAGCAGGTATGACAGCTGAGTATTCAAACGTAGTAAGAGATTATTATCGTTCTGATGAGTATGTTAACTATAATGAAGTAACCGATTGTGACTGTATCAAATTTAATGAAACTGAGACAGGTGTAGATAACTGTAATTGGAATTATGGTGATCAAGATCTTTGGTTTGGTTCATATTTAGTTAAAACCGATGAAGCTCCGACTCAAGGTAAAATAGGTATTGGAGCGATAAGTCATACAGACGTTTTTCCTGAAGAAAATGTTACGTCAAGTCCAGCGTATTTTAGTGTCGAGCTTATAAATAAAAATATTGCAGAAAGAAAATCTAGCGGAGTATTTAGAGGAGATGAAGAAATAACTGATAAACAGTCTCAATATAATGCAATTGTGAAAACGGTTGAATTGAAGATCGATACTGATAGAAATAGATAAATCCGATAGATACAGATAAATGAATAATAAGAAGAAAAAAATAGTAATTTATCTTGCGGTGGGGCTTGTATTAGTAGCGTTATTGTTAGTTTCATATAGTTTTATTTGTACTAACTCGCTATTTGATACAAGCCTTACTAAATATTGTAAGAGCAATCTCTTTTTTTTTGATTTTTCAGGTAATGACAGTAGAGATTCGGATATAGTCGATACTGAAAACGAAAATGATAACAGTAATACTGATTCAGAATCGGTTGATCTTGGAGATAATGAAGAAAATGCACCTGAGACATTGCCGACAAGTATCATGCTTGATGTCCCAATTATTAAACAGGCTCATCGAGCATCGTGCGAAGTTGCTAGTTTAAGGGCAAGCATGCTTTTTTATGGCATTGATAAGTCAGAAGAATTCTTACTTGAACAAGTGACTTACGATAGTTCTCCTCGTTACACAGATCAAAATGGAGTTTTACATTGGGGTGATCCTCATAAAGGTTATGTCGGTAATGTAGATGCTCCTGTAATCTATGTAGATGGATACGGAGTTTACAATGAACCTATCTATAGGGCTCTCGAGCTTAATGGTTTTAGTAAGAGTATCTCAAAAGTAGGTTGGGATACTGAAGAAATGTATAATTATCTGCGACGATCATATCCCGTAATTGTTTGGATATCTAACGATTATAGTACTAAAGAGATGCAATATTGGGTTGCACCCGATGGGACACAGGTTAAATGGTTTGTTGGCGAACATGCTGTTGTTTTGCGTGGTATAGATGAAAACTATGTATATATTATGGATGTAGGTTATGGTGCAAATAAGCAGGTTCCAATTGCGGATTTTGAGAGAGGATTTGCAAACCTTGGCAATATGGCTATCGTTGTTATCCCAGATTAAGCAATTTTCAATAAAGGCTCTAAAATATTATCTCGTTATATTTTTTGCAACAGAGTAATATTTCAAATTCTACGATATTGCTGTATAATACCGATAATATTAAGCATCTTTCAATAGCTTTGCCTCTTCAGTGGAAATCAATCGAAGCATTTTACGAACGAGAATCGCTTTATTGGCTATATTGGGAAGCTTAAAAATAAGATAAAATAATAAACAGTTTTATGATAATAAAAGCAACGGGATTAACAAAAGAAATAAGTGGAAAGGTTTTGTATAAACAACTTAATTTCGAAATAAGCAGTCGTGAGAAGGTTGCGCTAATTGGCCGAAATGGTTGTGGTAAAACAACTCTTTTTAATATCCTCTCTGGAAAGGATAAGGATTTTCATGGTCAGATAGAATATTCTAAGGATATCCGCATTGTAAAAACAGAACAGGAACACATAGATATAGAAGAATCAGTACTTGAGTACATCTTGGGGCAGGTTCCTGATTATTATTTACTTAATAAAATAATAAAAGGTCAACCGGATGAGACAACTCATTTATTGAGTAATGGTCAGAGAATCTCATATTTTGAAGCGATTGAGATATTTACTGATCGTGGTTATTTTCATATTGAGGATAATATAGTTGCGAGTTTAAATTCATTTGGTCTTGCAACAGAACGAGCTTTGGTTTCAATGCAACAACTTTCAGGTGGAGAAAAGAGGATAGTTGAACTAGTTAAGATTATGTATTCTGGGGCAGATCTTGCATTAATTGATGAGCCAACAAATCACATGGATTATGAGGCAAAAGAAGTATTTATTAAATGGTTTAGAAGTACAAAAATTGCATGTGTTGTTATTACTCACGATAGAGATGTTTTACATGAAGTTGGAAAAATATTTGAAATAAAAGATGGCGTTGTTATAGCTTACAATGGTAATTATGAATGGTATCTATCACAAAATAGTTTTACTACTGTAACAAAAATCTCAAAATACGAGAATGACCTAATGCATGTAAACAAATTGAAAAAGCAGATGAAAGATGTAACTGGTAAAAAGCTTTCTGCTAAATCAAATAAGGGTAGGGAGCGAATGAAAATATTGGAAGAAAGGCTCAAAAGAGAATATAAAAGCGTGACAAATAACATGGAGAAGCCTTCATTTTGGATTGATGAAGAGAATCTTGAAAGCTTCTCAGAAAAAGTAGTTGAAACATACAATAAATATAAAACAGAAGGTATTAAAATTAGCAAAATAAATACTGGTATTAATCGTCAGAAGCTACTGATAAAAGTGACAGATGTTGTTTTGGGATATACCTTCCCACTTTTCAATCCCATAAATTTCGAATTAATACAAGGCGATGTTATTCGTTTTGTTGGAAAAAATGGTGCAGGTAAAACAACCTTTATTAAGTACCTACTTTCTGGAGATTATGATGATGTAATTCTAGATAAAACTAATACAAATAAGGAAAAGTCTAAAGGTGAGATTATAAAATATCAAGGAGAAATAAAGGTAAGAGATTCAGTAAAACTTGGTCTTTATGAGCAAGAAGTGAAGTCTTCGTTTTTGCATATGCCATTGGTCAAGGCAGTTGAGACAGTACTGGTAAATAGTGGTCAGGATCTTAATCCTACTAATGTACGAAAATTCTTTGCTGATTACCTGTTCGATTATTTTACGCATAGTGATGTGAAAGTAGCTAATCTTTCTGGTGGTGAGAAGGCTAGGTTCCAGATTTTCTCTATGTTGGCTTCAAAACCTGACATTGTGATTCTTGATGAACCGACCAATCACTTAGACTTACCTTCAATTGAAGAGCTTGAACGATATATGTTTCAATTTACGGGGGCAATTATTTATGTCTCGCATGACACATACTTTGCAAGCAAAATGGGTGGTAAAGTAATAAATTTCGAGAAATAGTACTTGCTAATATAATTAATAAAGAATAATGCGTGACTGGGTTTGAAATATTTCGAGTTTTTTTTATTTTGTAGCAGGGCACAAAAAATTGATCTCCTATTCAATTCTCTACAATTATTTGGTATCATCTGATATATTATATAACCATTATTAAGTTTACTGCGGGCCTGTAGCTCAGTTTGGCTAGAGCATTTCACTGGCAGTGAAAGGGTCAAGGGTTCAAGTCCCTTCAGGTCCAGTTCGTAACTTACTTCGCATATCTTCTTCATTTTTTCATTCGAAAATCAAGCTAGATTCGTTTATTACCACTGTTCGCTTTTAAGCAAGATCAAAAGCATCACTTGGCTTCGTTAGTTACTCACTTGCCCTCGTAATTCCCTTCGGTCGTTACTCGGGTCCTATTCAAATACTTACTTCACACAGTTCACTTTTGATGCAAGATCAAAATCATAATTATTTTTCTTTTTTTATTGAGAAGATAAAATATAAATGGTATAATCCGAAGAATTGACAGTAAAAATTATGAGAAAAAACTGTCAAAAATAAATTTATATAGTATAGTAATGGCAGAGACAAATAATACAACATCAAAAGCGGCAGCAGCTTTTGCTAAAGTATCAGGAGAAAATAAAGTTGATACAGTAGAGAAAAAAGATTTCTCACAAAGTGTCCAGGAAACTAAAGATACTTCTCCTAAAACAATTGAAGCAGAAGTTGTAACTCCAAAAACAGAGACAACAGTATCCAGCACAGGTGCAACTCCAAATGCAACAACAAATGGAGAGAAGAAAAAAGGGTCAAAAGTATGGATTATTGTAATTTTAGTTATAGTATTACTACTTTGCTGTGGTTGTGGATCAATAGCGTTGATATCAAAAGTAGGTTGGGATGCAATTAAAAACTTCGATCTCTCAAATCCCGACTTTGAGTATTTACTCGATAATTCTTATGATGAGATAATTTTTTCAGATGATTCTAGCGATACAGATACTTCAAATGAATCAGAGACAGATTCAACTTCGAGCGAGGGTTTGACAAAAGTTGAAGGAGATAATTATATCATGTATTTTCCCTCTTCATATCAAGAATTAGTAGTTGAAGGTACTGAGAAAAACTATGTTTCAAAAGAATTTAATACTTCAGGTGGATTTAACAGTATAAATATGGTTACCATCGATACTGATTCGACAAAGATTTTTTCTCAAAGTGATTGTGATGATCTTGCCGATTACTATACACCTGAGTTTGCTGCGACCTTTGAAATTGACGAGGAAGACATCTTTTCTAATCAAGATTTTGAAACAGTTAATGGAGTAAATATTTGTACTCTAGACTTTTCAATGTATTTTGAATCCAGTACCCTTTATTCAACTCAGAAAGTACTTTCTAACAATGAGGATGAGTTGGTTGTCATCTATACAATTTCAAGGGATGATAAATATTCCGATGAAGGTTTACTACTTGAGAACGCACTAGAGCTATCAACTATCAAGTAACTTCTTCGGTGTGGTAATTTGTATTTAAATCCCGCCGGGGAAACTCAGGCGGGATTTTTTATTATTGACGAGTGAAGAATTTATTCGAAATGTGTAGAATGAGTGAGAAAGAATTTATCATAATTTTATTAAACAGAAAAATGGAAAAATATAATCCAAAGGAGATTGAAAAAAAATGGCAAGAAAAGTGGGAGAAATCCGATATAAATAAGGCAGTAGATTTTGATAAAAGGCCAAAGTATTATGCTTTGCTTGAGTTTCCATATCCTTCAGGAGCAGGTATGCATATTGGCCATACACGAAATGATTCAATGATGGATGTAATGGTAAGGTTAAGGCGTATGAAGGGATACAATGTACTTTTCCCGATAGGTTGGGATGCATTCGGATTACCTACAGAAAATTATGCTTTGAAAACAAACAGAAATCCGGCTGAAGTAACAAAAGAAAATACAGATAATTTCTTGAGGCAGATGAAATCTTTGGGTTTGTCTTTTGATTATGATCGTATTGTTGATACTACTGATCCAAAGTATTACAAGTGGACACAATGGATTTTCTTGAAATTATTGGAAAAAGGATTAGCTTACAAAGCTGAAATGCCAATAAATTGGTGCCCGAAATGTAAAGTTGGGTGTGCTAATGAAGAAGTTATTGGTGGAGTACACGAAAGATGTAATACTCCAGTTGAAACAAAAAATCTCTCCCAATGGGTATTAAAAATTACTGAATATGCTGATAGATTATATGATGATCTTGATTATGTCGATTATCTTGAAAGTATAAAGATAAGTCAAAGGAATTGGATTGGACGAAAACCGTGGATTGATATTGAAATGCAAGTTGTCATGCCTGTCCAAGATCAAACAGTATCAAATAACACGGATGAAACACCAGATATTGAATCAAATAATATCGATAAGGATAAAGTAAAAATAGCAGATGGTTTAAGATTGTTGGACCGCAAGAGTGATGATTCTGACTTTAAGAGAATTGAAGATGTTAAAATTACCATTGCTACTTCACGACCAGATACTAACTTTGGTGCAACTTTTGTAGTGTTAGCACCAGATTGTGATTATGTTGAACACCTTAAGAAATATATGTCTTCAGAGACGATTTCTCGAGTAGAGGAATATTCCTTGCAAACTTCAAAGAAAACTCAAGCAGACAGAATATCCGAAGGACGCAAAAAGACGGGAGTATTTACTGGATTGTATACTATTAATCCGTTAAACAATGAAAAATTACCAATATTCCTTGCCGATTTCGTAATGAAAGATGTCGGTACTGGAGCGGTAATAGGTGTTCCTGGACATGATCGTCGAGATTATGAATTCTCTCAGGTCTATGATTTGCCAGTAATAAGGGTTGTAAAAACTCTCGATGGTAAAGATAGTGAAATAGAAAGTATAGATGATGTCCAAGAAGCAGAGGGTATTATGATGAATTCAGGGTTTCTTGATGGCATGGAGATACATGATGCAATACCAGCTGTAATGGATTATCTAGAATCAAAGGGAGTTGGTAAAAAAGTAATAAGATATAATTTGCATGATTGGAATTTCTCGAGACAAAGATATTGGGGCGAACCAATTCCAGTCGTATTTTGTGATAAATGCGGTACCGTACCATTACCAGAAGAGCAGTTACCATTAACTTTACCTGAAATGAGTAAATATGAACTAACCGAAGATGGAACTTCTCCATTAAGTAAAGTAAGTGAATGGGTAAATACAACTTGTCCCAAATGTGGAGGTCCGGCAAAGAGAGAAACTGATACTATGCCTAACTGGGCTGGTTCAAGCTGGTACTTTATGAGGTATTGCGATCCTAACAACGATCAAGCACTTGCAGATAAAGATAAGCTTGATTATTGGATGCCTGTCGATTTCTATGAGGGAGGGTCCGAACATATTAATTTACATCTTCTTTATTCAAGATTCTGGTACAAATTCCTGGGTGATATCGGTTATGCATCAAATAATAGACTCTCTGACGAAGAAGCAAAGAAGATCTTAGAATCTGGAAAAATAAAAGAAAGGCATCAGGAGGTACTAAAGGGTAGAGAACCATATCTTGCACGTGCAATCCATGGAATAGTGCTAGGTGAAGGTGGCGTAAAAATGTCCAAGTCGCTAGGCAATGTTATAAATCCAGATAATCTTATTGCAGAATATGGTGCGGATGTAACGAGAGCATATATGTTGTTTATGGGACCATATGATGTAACATGTGAGTGGAGTGATAGGACAATAATTGGTGTTAGAAGATGGATCACAAGGATGTGGAATTATATTGGCAAACAGATTGATGTCCTGCCAACCGATAACGATAATGCTACCGCGCCAATCTTAAACAATACTGCGGGTAATCATGAAGATGGTTTGGAGAAGTCCGATAAGATTTCTGATATAGGTCTTGCAGTAAAACAACTCGCGTATGAGGTTGAAGAGGATATTTTGGGATTAAAGTTTAATACAGCCATCTCGTTAATCATGAAATTTATAAATGAGCATGAAGAGGATTTGTTAAATTATGATTCAGTTCTTGATTTGATTAAAATTATGGCGCCGATTACTCCCCATCTTGCTGAAGAGTTATGGTTTCAAGTCGGTCAACCTTTCTCGGTTCATAATTCAGAATGGGTAAAATATAATGTATCTGATTTCAAGAAATCTACAGTTGTTATTCCAGTACAGTTCAATGGTAAGGTAAGGGGTAGGATCGAAATTAATGTTGATGCTGACGAGCAGTCGGTTATTGATTCGATTCTCGCGGATTCTTCTTTGAATCGTAATCTTCCTGAAGGTAAGTACAAGAAGGTTATCTTCGTTCCGAATAAAATAATTAATATTATCGTATAAGAATTAGTATTGAAAATAGTAAAGATAAATTCATAATGATTAATATCGAATATTTGCTTTATTCATATGAGTTGAAAAAATACTAACAATATACTATTATTAAATATCAATTTAAATTAGCATATGAAATCAAATTATGGGAAGTGGAATTACAAGTGAGTTAAAGGGTCAGAAGAATATTTTACTAGCAGTTTTAGGTCTTTGTGTAGTATTATTTGTTGGTTTTTATTTATTAAACACGGGAACAATGAGTAATGTAAATGAAAGAATTAATGAAGATCCCGTTGTTGATTATCCAGAGGGAGATGAGAATATGTCAAAAAATAATAAATATAGTTCAGAGCCAGTAATGAGTTTAAAACCAAACACTGATTATCAGGCTGAGATAGTTACAGATAAAGGTACGATAGTAGTCGATTTATACGAAGAGGATACTCCAAGAACAGTAAATAGCTTTGTATTTCTTGCAAACGATGATTTTTTTGATGGTTTGACATTTCATAGAGTGTTTCCAAATTTTGTAATTCAAGGTGGAGATCCTTTAGGTACTGGTATGGGCGGTCCAGGTTATAAATTTATCAATGAAATTGTTACAAAATATAAATTTGAACCATATGTTTTGGCTATGGCAAATGCCGGTGCAAATACAAATGGCAGTCAATTCTTTATCACAACAGGGACATCGAAAGGTAGTATAGAAAGTCTTGATGGAGATTATACAATCTTTGGTAAAGTCTTGAGTGGTCAGTCGGTAGTTGATGCTATTGCACAAACTCCTGCAGATCCAAATTCTGGTGCGGTTACAGGAGTAAAGCCGGTAATTACAACAATCAATATCTTAGAAAAATAACACCTTTATTGAGGATAATAGTGCTTTTTTATCGTTATTGCTCACTTACTCTGCATCTAACGTTCTTATCCTTATGTATGAGGTAATTATGTGGGTAGCACTTCACCTAATTATTAAAGTTTTTTATATAACCATGCGCTGATTTTCAAAAGCATGCGTCACCATTACAATCCTTTCTCTGTACTGTAAAAGTATCATTTTCACATTCTTTACCGAGTCTTTTCTGTTTAATAATATATTCATTTTGAATTAATAATCTTGTATTAGAATTAATACATGGTTGAAAAGAAAAAGCATTATTTAATTTTATTCGCTGTGGCTACACTCACATTATGTATCGGATATTTGCTAGGGGGGTTGGTAAGTGAAAGAAGCTGTACTTGTGATGAAAGTAACATACTAAGGGGGAGTATAAGCGTGTCGGCTGATGGTTCTGAATCAGGGGTTCTGGCAGCTGAGGAAGAAGATACTGAGAATAATATTGTGGCGGAAGATGTCGATAACCTGAGTGAAGGCGTATATCTTGAGGGGGAAGTCGTCGCTGAAGATCAGGAGTGTGAGATACGTGTAGATGTAAATGGTGCGGTTGTGAAGCCAGGAGTGTTCTGTATGCAAAAGGGGGATAGAGTTGTAGATGCTTTGGCTAGTGCAGGGGGGGTTAATGAACAGGTTTATGCTTTCAAATACTTTGCACAAAGCTTCAACCAGTCCGAGCCTGTAACTGATGGGCAAAAAATATATGTACCTTTCTATGAAGATCAGAAGTGTATTTTAGATACATCGGAAAGCGAGAAATATGCAAGTATCACTTCTGAGGAGATTAGTAAACCAGTGAAGGGCTCGGATAATTCAAGTGCATACGCCTGCACTAGTCTTAATAATGCTAGTCAGGAGGAGTTGGAATTATTAAGTGGGATAGGCGAATCTACTGCTCAAAAAATAATTGATAGTCGTCCTTACAGTAGAATTGAAGATATTATGGAAGTGAAAGGTATCGGAGAATCTATTTTTGCAAAGATCAAAAATGAAATATGTATTTAAATTGATAAAAACCTTACAATTTAGATTACGCAAAAATATCCAATTCATTGTGGAAAGATTATCTCGAAGGTTTTTTTCCTTTGTTGAATATTATTATCAGAACATATCTGTTTATTTTTTCGGAACGATAACAGCGTACTTGATTGTAGGTGCAATATTAACATATGAGTTATTTTTACAAAGGATAATCGCAAATTCTACAGTGTTTTCATGGCACATATTTAAAGTAGAAAAAAGCATTAGCCTAGTAAATACTGATGGTTCAACAAATGAGTTAATATTTGTTTTCACAATATTCGCTTTATTGGTGTTTTTCACGATGCTGATAAAACTTGCTATTACAGCGCTTTTGAAAGTAGTTTCACAAAAAAGACAGAACTACTTACTAATCAGACTTGTATTAAAAAGATGTTTCACAGATCTTTTTGCTCTATGTGTCGCGATAATCTCGCTATATTTATGTTTATCAGGTGCAAATGAGAGATATTTAATGAGTAATACTCTTATAGGTAAACATGAAGATCTTGAAGTTTACATATATAGTGAGCCAAGGGAAAAAGCAAATCATACTAATGTAATTTTAGCTGTATATCCCGAAACGATAGAAATAGATAAGTATAGTTATTCGAAGTTATATACGAGTGGTGATATTTTAATCTCAGCTGTAATACCCAAATATCCTGTTGTTATGCTCGGACAAAAATGCTTTCTAAATGGTGAATTAAAATCGCCTGAAAATTACTCTGATTTTGATTATGAAAAGATGTTAGGTACTAAACAGATCTATCTGACAGCATATCTTGAGAATATTAAGTGCGTAAATGAGAGTAATGGTTCTTTGATACGCAACAAAATATATATGTTTAAAAAAGTAATAATTTCTCAGATCGAAAAGAAATTTACTGAACCGACCGCTAGTTTGCTTGTTGGATTCATTTTCGGAGAGAATAGAGCGTTTAATAATCAATTGTCAGATGCTTTTATAAACACAGGGACATCACATATTATCGCCGCATCTGGATACAATGTGAACATACTTCTCTTAAGTATTAACAGTATATTGTCAGCTGTAGATAAAAAAAACAGAAGTAGGGTAAGTATTATCGTGATATGGGCATACTGCATTCTAGCTGGATTATCAGCATCAATAATCAGAGCTACAATTATGGCTTCAGTGGCAATAATTGGAAGTAACATCGGGAAAAATAGAATAACACTAAATGCATTATTGATCACAGTCTGCATAATGATGATTATAAATCCGTTTGAAATATATAATGTAGGTTTCTTACTATCTGTAGGGTCGACATTAGCACTTATTGTTGTGCTCCCAAGTATCGAAAAAACGATAATCAATTTTAGAGCAAGTAATATACTATCGGACTATAAATATAGTCAAAATACAATAATATTGCAAGACGCAAAACGGATATTAGGGGATATATCTACAAATGGGACTCAAACAATAGCGTGTACACTTGTTGTATTACCAATATTAATCGTAACGTTCAAACAAGTCTCGATCAGTACTGTAATCGCCAATATATTAATTCTACCATTGGTAGAATTGGCACTTCTCATATGTCTTATATGGATTCTTATTAATTCATTAATACCTAGTTTGGCAATTTTTATTACTTTTATACCAACTCTTATATGTAATCTTATAGCCAGTATTCTGAAGATAGTTGGTGATATTGAACCCGTGATTATCAACAATGCCAATAGTATTCTTCCGCTATTAATTGTCGTCTATACTATGATACTATTCGTTTTTGTTCTAATTTTTTACCCTACAGTATATGAGAAAAATATGGGCATTGGTTGAGAGTTACAGTATGGAACCTATAGACTATTCTGCTGCACTCTCATTATTTAGTTTTACATACTATTTTGAAATATGAGCTCGACTCACTACAGGTTAGTAATTATCTTCGCACTTCTTCTTCTGGCTTTATTTTTTTTTACTTCAGATCCATATGAGAGGTCGGTTGTAATACTTGATGTAGGACAGGGTGATTCTATACTTATTACATCTGGAAACGATCAAATATTAATCGATGTTGGAGCTGATCGAAGTATTATTGATGCATTATCTAAATATATGCCATTGACTGATCGAACAATTGAATATCTAATAATTACACATAATCATTATGACCATTATGGTGGAATTAATGATTTATTAAGGTATTATAATGTCAACAATGTTATTTTTGTGAAACCTGATTGCTTTGGAAAATATGATGATAATCTCTCGTGGAACAATAGCAGTTATACTTGTATTAATAGGCAAATCAACAGATTACAAGTTTCAGACGAATTGTTCACCCTTCAGTTGTCTATATATTATCCTGATGAGTTGGATAGATATTCTCAGTTGAAAAATGATACGAAAATTGTAAATACTGGCAGTGTTTCACAGAATTCTAGCATAAAAAACGAAACTCTAGCGCCTGATTTACAAAATAAAATATGTAAAAATGAGAATAATTGCTCATTGATATCGTATGTAGAAATTACAAAAAACAATACTCGGGATATTGATTCCGACAATCGTATATTCACAGAATACATAAGCCAGAGTAAGAAAGGATCAATTACAGCTTTTTTATACAATACTTTTACAACATTTAAATTGAGTGTAACAGATTTTATACGAAATCGTTCAGGCGACTACATACTCTGGGGGAGTATACGAGATATATCAGAAGAAAGCCAAAAGTTAAATATAAATAATGAATATTCTTCCAAAGGACTTTCTCAGCTCGATATCTTGTTAATGGGGGATGCTGAAACAGAATTAGAAGAAGAATATCTTGAATATCTAAGCTCAAACTCGATAGATATATTAGGAGAAAATGGAGGAGTAGAGGTATTGAAGGCTGGGCATCACTGTTCAAGAACCGCTTCTTCCCAATCTTTTATTGAGACGATTAATCCGATTTCCGCAGTTTGCAGTGTTGGAACTGATAACAAATTCGGTCATCCACATGCAGAGACTTTGGATCTTTTTGAAAGACTCGGAGTAGATGTTTATGATACCTCGATAGATGGTGATATTGTAATATTGTTACAGTAGTGATAAAATTACTCGTTAACAAATGTGTATCCGTAGCTCAGTTGGATAGAGCAACTGCCTTCTAAGCAGTAGGTCGCCGGTTCGAATCCGGCCGGATACGTATAATAATTAGATGGTGTCCCAGATTATAGTCAGTCGGATTATTGTCTTAATGGGCTTCCAAAGTGCATCTTAAGTGATAAAGTGATAAATAGTGAATCTGTTCTAGCTATATGTTCCGCTCATGAGTAGGTAGAATAATCTATAATCAGTATATGAAAATGCAAAATCCCCTTTATAAACAGTTGATAATAGACCATTACAAAAATCCAAAAAATTTCGGCAATGTTGGTAAGTTAAAACTTCATAACAAGGTTGAAAATGCTTCTTGTGGCGATGTTATAAATGTCGGGATGGAAATAGATGATAGTGGAGTTGTAAAATCAGTTGCTTTCGATGGTTCAGGTTGTGCTATAAGTATCGCATCAACGTCAATTTTACTTGATAGTCTAAAGGGAAAAACTCTTTCTGATATCAAAAAAATAAAATCGGGAGATGTACTAAAAATGGTTGGTATGGAGGCTAGTAGTGGGAGAGTTAAGTGTGCTTTGCTAAGTTATGAAGGCATCAAAGAAATCGTGGATAAACTTGATAAGGCTCAATAAAGCCGTTCAGAAGAATAAAACGTAAAAAATCCAATTTGATAATACTATTTCGTGTTCGAAAGCTTGTATCACTGGAAAAATTAGCTTGAATGTAGTATTATTTAGGCTAGATTGATATGAGTTTAAGGTATTCATCGCTCTTTATCAGTTTCTGTGCACCCGTAGCTTAATTGGATAGAGCATTGGTTTGCGGAACCAAAGGTTGACGGTTCGATTCCGTCCGGGTGCGTTTTTTCACTTTATTTGCATTTATAAAATAACGGTTATAGACAAGACAGTAATTATTTATGGTATGCCACCAACCAGATTGCGTTCCAATAATATCTTCCCATGACTACCCAAGCTTGTTTTGAATATTCTTGTTCGGTACGTTAAAATCTATTCTATCTGAACATATGATCCTAAATTAATTCTTTGCTGACTTGATTATAAGTGTTATTGCAAAAACAAAATCTAAAAGTAATAAAGTAGTGCCAGTAAGCGATAGTGGTTATACCGGTAAGTCCTTTATAGTTTATACAAAAGAAGGTCCAATAGATAATAGAGCAAATATAGATATTATTAAGCAATTAGCAAAGTATTATGGTATTGCTAAAAGCAACATAAAGATAAAATCAGGTCTTTCCTCGAAAAACAAACTTTTCATTATCGATATTGAAGAATAATAGCCTCACTGATTCCTAATCGTGATGGTTTATTTCCTTATTCTTTTCAGAAGTAATACTTATGGAATTCGGTTTTATCGAATATTTTAATTTTGTTCTTGATAATCTTGTTGTTAATATTGGCTATTAGTTTTGGCTTAATGGAGAAACAAGTGTTTAGACTGATCTGCTGAACAATTTCGTAAATCCTAAAAATCTCTTACAAAAATATCTCATTTGAGTAAAAATAATGTCAAATGAAATAATATCTAAGAAAATAATTCACAAGTAATTGCAGTAGAGCAACAAAACCAAGTGGGTAGAAAATTGAACGACTTGTCAACCCCTTGAATACTATTGACACCACAAGATGTTGGGGGTACGCTATGAATAAGATACAAGCAGTTGTGGTAATGTAAAGATTATAAGATGTAAACTATTTTGCTATGAGATGTCCATATTGTGGTTCGAAAGAGAGTAGAGTAGTAGATAAAAGAGATGGTGCAGATGACGGAAATACTCGCCGCAGACGTGAGTGTCTTAAATGTTATAAGCGTTTTACTACATACGAGCGAATAGAAAATGTCGAGCTAGATGTGCTAAAAAAGGATGGGACTATTGAGAAGTTCAATCGTGATAAGATTATTCGAAGTATAAATAAGGCTATAAGTAAAAGGCCTATATCTGATGATCAGGTGTTAAAACTCGTAGAAGATATTGAAATGAAGCTGTTAAATCGTAAGGCTAGCGTGATTAAATCATCAGAAATAGGAAAAATGATTTTAAATAGGCTTAAATGGCTCGATGGCGTTGCATATATGCGTTTCGCATCGGTATATAAAGATTTTGAGAATCTAGACGATTTTCAGACTGAATTAATCTTATTAAGAGAGTATTATGCACAAGAACGAAAAAAGCATTAGTAGTACGAAAACTACAAAAGTCAGTAATATTCACAATATAACAATAAATGGAGAAATAGTTGATAAAAATTTGACTAATATCCCCAATCCTATACGTAAAAGAGACGGAAGAGTAGTCCCATTTGAGTTTACTAGGCTAGCCAATTCGATTTTCAAGTCAGCACAGATTATTGGTGGTGATGATAGGGAAAGAGCTAATGAGGTTGCAGTAGAGATAGTTAAGAAAATTCGTTCAAGGCACAGTGATACTGAGGAGATTATAGAAACTACAGAAATCTACGATATTGTCGTTGCGACTTTAGTTGAGATGGGTCATGGAAAAACAGCTAAATCATACACTTTATATCGAGATCTTAACACACGAGTTCGTAATATTAAATCGCTTATCGATGCGGACGAGTTGATCAAAGGTTATATTGATAGTGTTGACTGGAGGGTTAACGAGAATGCCAATATGTCTTATTCTTGGCAGGGATTAAATAATCATATATCTTCTACGGTACAGTCAAATTACTGGCTTTGGAGTATTTATCCAAAAGAAGTATCAAATGCGCATGTTAATGCAGATTTACATATCCATGATCTCGGTATGCTTGCGATTTATTGCTGTGGATGGGATCTCCGACAGTTGTTGATGAAAGGTTTTAGAGGTGTTCCTGGTAAAGTAACTTGTTCTCCAGCGAAGCATTTTAGGACTGCTTTAGGCCAAGTTGTTAATTACTTCTATACTTTGCAGCACGAGGCTGCAGGTGCTCAAGCTTTCTCAAGCTTTGATACTTATCTTGCACCATTTATCAGATATGACAAACTTGAATACAAGGAAGTTAAACAAGCATTACAGGAGTTCGTATTCAATATGAATGTCCCGACTAGAGTTGGTTGTCAGACTCCATTTACAAATGTGACTTTAGATTTGAAACCATCAGGTCAGTTGGCACAAGAATCAGTGATAATCGGTGGCAAGCCAATGCCAGAAAAATATGAAGATTTCCAGGAAGAAATAGATATGTTTAATCGTGCCTTTGCTGAAGTGTTGATGGAAGGAGATGCTGAAGGTAGGGTTTTCACATTCCCAATTCCTACATACAATATTACATCTGATTTTGATTGGGATAATAAAGTGCTTGATCCGGTTTGGGAGATGACAGCAAAGTACGGAATTCCATATTTTGCAAATTTTGTTAACTCAGATATGAAACCAGATGATGTTAGATCAATGTGTTGTCGATTAAGAATTGATAACCGTGAACTACGGAAAAGAGGTGGTGGTTTGTTTGGTTCCAACCCGATGACGGGAAGTGTTGGTGTAGTTACAATCAACATGCCACGGATCGGATATGTTGCGAAAACAAAGGAAGAATACCTGAAACGACTTGGTGAGCTCATGGATATCTCTAGAAAGAGTCTTGATATTAAAAGACAAACAATAGAGAAATATACTGAAAGAGGGTTATATCCATACTCAAGATTTTATTTAGCAGAGGTTAAAGAGCGCTTCGGAGAATATTGGAAGAACCATTTCAATACTATTGGTATTTGCGGAATGAATGAATCTGTACTTAATTTTCTCGGCAAGGATATTGTACATGATGAGGGTCGTGCATTTACTCTGGAAGTCTTAGATTTTATGCGAGCTAAACTGATGGAGTATCAGCAAGAATCAGGCCAGATATTCAACCTTGAGGCCTCACCTGCAGAAAGTGCGGCCTATCGATTTGCTAAAAGTGATCGCTCAAAATATCCGGATATTTATGTCGCAAACGATCCAAGATATAAAGCAAATGTGGTTGGCTCTTGTTGCGAAAATTGTATAGATAGTGATTGCAAAGATACTGGTTCGTCAGATCCAAGTTTTGCACCTTTCTACACTAATTCAAGCCAGTTACCAGTTGATAGTACCGATGATATTTTTGGTGCATTAGATCATCAAGATGAAATTCAATGTAAATATACTGGTGGTACAGTTTTACATATTTTCTTGGGAGAAAGATTACCGTCAATCAAGAGTACAAAAGAGCTTGTTCGTAAAATTGCACAAAATTACAAGATGCCATATTTCTCAATAACTCCAACATTTAGCATATGTCCAAAACATGGGTATCTAGCAGGTGAACACGAATTCTGTCCAAAATGTGATGCTGAGATAGGGTATGAAGAAGGTAAAGATTCTTTAAAGAGTGCAGATACAAAAGTTGCGAATGTAGAAGAGGGCTCAAATACAGATAAAGATGATGCAAAACTTTCAGTGTCTGGTAAAAATGTAGAGCATTTAAGAAAACAGAATGATACGAGTGATAGAGTAGTAGGTTAAGCGTGTGGCAGTTACTGCCCCCACTGCCAGAGGTAGTAACAATATTGTTTAAACAGGTAGTAATAAATTATTATTAAAATCAAAATGCAACAAGTTAAAGTTAGCCAAGTCAAAGACTTAAGTCAACAAAGACAAAGATGTGAAGTATATTCAAGAGTTGTCGGCTATATCAGACCTGTCGCTCAGTGGAATAAGGGGAAAAAGGCTGAATGGAATTCCCGCAAAACTTTTATTGAAGGATGTACGACTTGTTCTTGCTAATACATATCTTGCAGGCTTGATTTCTTCATATGCTAATCTGAACTGATCAGATTGCAATAATATTTCTTATAAATGAGACCTATATATTTTATCGAAAAATCTACTCTGTTGGATTATCCTGGCAAGATAGCCTCAATTATCTTCAATTGGGGCTGTAACTTTAGATGTCCATTTTGTCATAATCCAGAGCTTGTAGTTGAGAGTCCGAGCTCAATGTTAATCAATAAAGATGGGGTGATTTCTTTTCTGAAAAAACGATTAGGGAAGATAGATGCTGTAGTTTTTACTGGTGGAGAACCTTTTGTAAATCCGGAAACAATAGATTTTGTTAAGGAGGTGAAGGATTTGGGTTTCCTCGTAAAGATGGATACTAACGGTAGCTTTCCTGATAAATTGCAATATTTAATTGATAATCGTTTGGTTGATTATATTGCTATGGATATTAAGAACGATTTGACAACATACTTAAGAACAATAGGACTTGAAAAACAGCACGAAGAATCTGTGAAACAACTAGGGGATATTGATATACACAATGATAATTCCGTGAAACAGAGCCCATTAAGCTTGTTAGAACGGGTAAAAGAAAGCATATCAATAATTATGGCAACTTCAGAAGCTAATTATCTGATAGATTATGAATTTCGTACGACTTTTGTACCTGGACTTCATTCAATTGATTCTGCTAAGGGTATTGGTGAATTGATACGTGGTGCAAAAATATTTTATGTGCAGAATTTCAGGCCTGGGAAAACATTGGATCCTTTATATTTGAAAAAGAATGGTTTTACTGATTCGGATCTGAAATCCTTTGCAGATACTATCTCAAAATATGTTGATGAGGTGGTTATTAGATAGTAATTATGGCTTACAATTTTTGTTTAAATCGGAAAGCGTCAAAAAAATTCTTTTTTGATTTCACCAGATGAATTGTATCTTTTTAATTCTCAGAAACTATATGAATATTTCTATTTTCTATTTTCCCAGCAAGCATCAATGAATCCCATGAAGATAGGGTGTGGAACAAGGAAACGAGATTTGAGTTCAGGGTGATATTGTGTGCCGATGAAAAATGGGTGGACTGATTTTGGAAGTTCTATCGCTTCTACAAGTGAACCGTCTGGAGAAGTACCTGCAATCAGTAAACCTTTATCTTCAAGTTGCTGTCGATAGAAGTTGTTGAATTCATATCTATGTCGATGCCTTTCTGATACATTAGGTAGAGTAAAAAGATAGTTTCCGAATTTCTTGTAACAATTTTCTAGCTGGGATTTAGGTTTAACAGCGCAAGGATAGGCACCAAGTCTGATAGTCCCTCCGAAGAGATTTATTGCCATAAGTGATTTTTGATATTCCATAAGGTGAATGACGTGATTCTTTGAGTCCGTGTCAACTTCTTCAGAATTTGCATCTTTGATACCGAGAACATTTCGAGCATACTCGATAACAGCCATTTGCATACCGAAACAGAGGCCAAGATAGGGGATTGTATTCTCTCTGGCAAGCTGTATAGCTTTGATCTTGCCTTCTGCACCTCGAGATCCCCAGCCCTGAGGAACAATAATTCCGTCACTGTTGTTTATCAGTTCTTTTTGAGCCTTTTTGTCGTCTTCAAATCCATCTGAAACGTACCATTTTATATCTGCTTCTTTATTTTGTGCCCAGCAGGCATGCTTTATTGCCTCAATAACTGAAACGTAAGCATCTTTTAGATCAAAATCACCGCTTTTATAATACTTACCTATAATACCGATACGAACTTTCTTGGAGCGATTTGTCGCGCTACTTAGCATTTTAATTTTCTTTTTCCAAGCGGGGTAAAGTGAAGTCTCTTTGTATTTTAAGTTTAATTTATTACAAATTTTGTCAACGATTTTTTCATCTTGGAAATTAATAGGTATCTTGTAAACATTGTTTACATCGGGAGCTGCTATGATATGCTCTTTTGGTATGTTGCAGAAATAGCTAATCTTTTCCCTTCTTATGTCATCTGGTTTTTTGACTGAACGAGCTAAAATAAAGTCTGGAGATATCCCTTGTTTATTTAGAAATCTTACTGATATTTGAGTCGGTTTTGTTTTCATCTCACCAAGTTTTGAAGGGATAGGTAAGTAAGCCACATGGATATGGATGACATCGTTAGGTCTGTGAAGTTTCATTACTCGGTTAGCTTCTAGGAATAATTCTGACTCATATTCACCGGCTGTACCACCGATTTCGACAGTTACTACTTGTGCGCCTGTTTTCTCGGCACAGTTTTCGATCTGAGAAATAATCTGTTGTGGTACATGAGTATATACTTGGACACATTTCCCTTTATATTTCATCTCGCGTTCATTCTTAAGTACTTGAGAATAAATTGAACCGGTAGTCATGTAATTTGTTTTGGAGAAAGTTTCATCAAGGAATCGTTCGTAATGTCCCATGTCCATGTCGGTTTCTAGGCCATCTTCGAGTACGAAGGTTTCGCCGTGCTCAAGTGGATTCATTGTGCCCGCATCAACATTTACATACGGATCTGCTTTCATCATACTTACTTTAATACCATGAGATTTAAGCAAGAATCCGATCGAAGATGCGGCGATACCTTTACCTACGCCTGATATTACTCCTCCGGAGATAAAAATAAATTTTGTAGACGCGTTGGCTTTTTTGCCATTGTTTTTATCTACTTTAGGGGAATTTTGTTTGTTTTGTGTGTGCATAAATCAGTATATCAGAGAAATTTTTATTGTTAAGATGATAGCTAAATTTTTCTGAAAAAGTGAAAAAGCTTGTATCACATTGACGATCCTTATAGTAATGGTATGATAGAGTGCACTCCAATGTGGTTGGATATATAAATTGTATTATTATTTTTTTTAGTATTGCGCTATTTGAAATATTCCTGAATATATTTTTGAAAGTGCATTTACGAATTTTTCAAAAAAATAGGAACTTATTTTTTGAGAAAAATCTTTTTTTTATATTTCTATGATATTCGTAATAATTAATTTGGATGAATAATTTTCTGTAGTGTAGGCAAAAAAGAGTAGAATATGGTAAAATATTAGCGTTTAGTTATTTAATGCACCCGTAGCTCAATTGGTTAGAGCATTGGTCTTCGGAACCAAAGGTTGTAGGTTCGAATCCTATCGGGTGCGTTTTGTTTTTTTTGTATTATGTCATTGCAGATCAGATATCTGCGAATTATTTCCATCCATTGTTTGCAGTCGGTTCACGATACTTAATTCTTTTCAAGTAAATTGCAATCATCATTTGGTTTCTTAATTCGTGCTTTTGTTTCACACTGCGTATTTCTTTACTCTGAAATTATGCCATATTTACGGTCGTATTTATTTGTACACGCCAAATGGGTAATATTTTTGTATTATCTGTTTCACGGAAATTCTATACAAAAATGGTAAAAATTATATCAATTTGGACTGAAAAATTTGGTAATTAATTTTATTTCATTGGGATTGAATATTTTGAATTAATAAAATAGAATGTAGTTATGCGAATAAGTATAGAGAGGAGTTTACTAGAATTATTTCCGGATGCAGTGGAGTATATTGTTGTGCTCAAAGGCTGTAGTAATATGACAGCTAAAAGCCGTGAAATAGTTGAATATATGGAATCGGCGCAAAAGAAAATGCGTTCTGGAGAAATGGTTTTCGATTTCGAAGATGATCCTCGATTTAAAAACTGGGATATTGTGCAAAAAAAAATAGCCCAAAATATCTTGAATAATTCAAATGCGTCAAATACTTCTATTTCAGACGATCCTTATAAAGCGAGTTCACAAAATATTGATGGAGCAGGTGATAAAAGTATGCAACATAAAGCTGGAATATCTTCTCATGTCTCGTTAGTAAATAAAATATTGGCTGGTAAGGATCTTGCAAATATTAATCCAATTGTGAATTACTATAATATTTTTTCTGCTTATTACGGTCTGCCAATCGGTGCTGAAGATTTAGCAAAAGTATATGGCGACTTTGTTTTTAAAGTTTCTGACGGAGGTGAACCTTTTGTATCTATTTCCAGTAAAGATATTGAATCGATAAACCGGGGTGATGTTATATTAACCGATGAGCTGGGCCCAACTTGTAAGGGGTGGAATCAGAAACAATCAGAGAGAGACAAAGTCGGGAAATATAGTACAGAAATTATGTTTTTCTTTGATCATATTGACGGCGATAATGGTAGTCTTGGTAATCTATATGAAAAGCCCATAGATTTTATTACTTCTGAAAACGCTTCGCTTGGAGAGGGTACTAAAATAGATTTTCAACAATTGCTTCAATATTTTGTTTCAAAATTGGAATATTATTTTGGAGGAACATACGAGATATTTAGGCTAGACGGGAATAATATGATTGTTGATTTTGATGCGAATAATCTTAATGGTTCACAACTTAGAAATCTTACTTTACAAGAAAAACACCAGTACTTACAAAGCATCGTTGATGAAATATATACAAAAGGAAATAAAGGTATAACAAAGAGAAAGGCGGAGAATCTCGGCTTGAAAAACACTTCTAGTCCAATTAATGTTATTGATAAGAAACTATTAGAATTATGCCAGTCTAATGGTGTCTTGTTAGATCAGGATAGTTTTATGCTTCAATCTAAACATAACATCGAGAATGTTGAGTATTCTACTGCAATAGCAATGCGAGTCGCATCACAGATTGGTAAGCAACCTAAAGAAATTGCATTGCAAATCAAAGAGATAATATTATCCTGTAGTGAAATCGGTTCTTGTGAAGTTGCTGAAAATGGCTTTATAAACCTTGTCATGTCAAATGAATTTTACCTTTCAAATCTGAAGAATTTTTATGAAAATTTTGATGATATTACGGAAAGTAATGCCGGTGAGAATAAAACAATATTAATCGAGATGGTTTCTCCAAATCCTAACAAAGCTTTACATTTAGGGCATATCCTAAATCTTTTTCTAGGCAAATCTCTCTTACGGATTTTCAATAAAGTCGGTTTTAAAGCGGTTGAAGATTGTTTAGTAAATGATAAAGGTTTGCCAATTGCAAAAACTATATGGGCTATCAAAAAATATGGAATTGATAGTAGTCCTGAGAAAGAGGGATTAAAGGAGGATCATTGGGTAGATAAATATTACGTCATGGGCGCCAATGATTTTAAAAATAGCTTATCAGTGCGTAAAGAGGTTAGGGCAATATTACGCTCTATAGAAAATGAAGATCCGGAGATTTTAGAAATCTGGAAGAGGGTTATATCGCATAGTGTAGAAGGTCAGAGAGCCACTCTAAAGCGTTTGGGTGAAGATTTCGGATATTTATGGTATGAACATGAAATCTACAAAATTGGGCGTAATATGATCGAGAGCCATATTGATGGGAAAAATGTTATTAAATTACCAGACGGAGTCGTTGTTGGAATCCTTGAGAAAACATATGGTGTTCCAGATGTTGTGCTTGTAAAATCCGATGGAACATCTTTGTATCATACTCAAGATCTTGCTCTTACAATGAAAAAGATTGAAAAATTTAATCCATGGAAAGCGATATGGGTTGTGGGGAATGATCAGATTGTACATTTTCAGAGACTATTTTCGCTCATAGATATGCTATCTGTTATGCCGATAGATAATCTGTATCATTATGCTTATGGATATGTTTTTGATAAAGATGGTAAAAGATTTTCTTCAAGATCTGGTGACGCATTAAGTGCTGACGAACTAATTGATTTGATACTTGATAGTGCACGAAAAGTGATTGAATCAAGAAAAGAATTTGCGAAGAAATCTCAAGAGGATTTATCAGAATCTAATGATGAGGATATTGTGAATAATTTAGTCGGTGACGAAAAAGAAAATATCTCTGAGAAGGTTGGATTGTCAGCTTTGAAATACGCCTTTTTAAGCACCGATCCATATAAAGATATCAGATTTGATATTGAAAAATCGTTGTCATTTAGCGGTAAAAGCGGTCCATATATCTTGTATGCATTTGTTAGGGCTAAAAGTATTTTAGAGAAAGCAGATCTAAATAAGGACAATGAAGAGGGTGATTTATTAAATAAAGTAGGGGATAATAATTCTGCTGTATCACTTGATGGATATAGTAAAAATCTTATTATTAAGCTTTTTGATTATCCTGATACAATTATTGCAAGTGCGAATAACTATATGCCTAGTATTATTGCTGAATATCTTTATGACTTGTCTAAGGATTTTAGCTCCTTTTATGAAAATACCGATATCCTTGGAGATTCTACACTGGCAAAATATTATAAGTTGATAATTATTTCGCTGTTTGAAAGAGTTATTTCTGATGGATTAGAGCTTCTGGGAATTGAGACTTTAGACCGCATGTAGAAAGATGCACCCGTAGCTTAATTGGCTTGAGCATTGGTTTCCGGAACCAAAGATTGTAGGTTCGAATCCTATCGGGTGCGTTTAGCATGTAAAATTGAAGGTGTAAAGGAATTGTTCACTGACACTAAGAAATTGTTAGTAATCCAATGTCGGTATTGTTAGTCAATTGTATTGCTAATTTGTTGATTTTTCTTTTGTCGGGTAGAGGCTGATATGTTTTCTTGTATTAATAACGGAAGTTCGAATTATGATGCTGGTGGAAACTATTACATTGATATGGTAACATTACTTAGTGTGTAAATTTCCGGATCTTATATTTTTTAGTTTACGGGGTGTAGTTCAGTTGGCTAGAATGCTTCGTTCGGGACGAAGTGGTCGCACGTTCAAGTCGTGTCACCCCGACCAGTCTTGTCGATCGTTAAAATTCAGGAAGTTATCAAACGGACTTTTGCCTATATAGCTTAATTTTTCGTTGGTTATAGTCAAGTTCGAGAATACAAAATTGATAATTTCTCTTTTTCCTTCATCATCTGCTCGTTTGAAAAGCCGTGACGCATTTTGTGTCAGTTCGAGAATTCTTAATCCAGTTTCAAAGTATATGTGATTGGCTTGTTTGTGTTTTTCCATGTCACGAATAGTTTGCTTTTCTGCTTTTACCTCTTTTTCAAACTTTTCAAGATATGTTTCTTTTGTGATGAGTCCGTCTAGCCTGTCATCATACAATTGGTCTTTTCGTGATTGCGTTTTAGTTAGTTTTGCTTGTAGTGTTGACATTGCTTGATTATGAAAATCAGCTTCGCTTTTATGAGCATCTTTTAGTGTTTGCTTTAATACTTCAAATGTTTCTTTTGGAATTTTCATTGAACTTAAAACGTTTTCGATTTCTGTATTTAGTTTTTCTTCTCTCCAATATTGGTGTTTATGTCTCATTTTATACTCAGTACAGCGATAATATACATATCTGCCTTTTTGAATTTCTGTTGTATATGATGAGCCACAAACACCGCATTTAATAAGTCCACTAAACAGAAAACTGTTTTTGCGTTTATTCGGCTTCTTTCTGCTTCGTAAAATATCTTGCACTTTGTAGTATAGTTCTTCTGAAATTATCGGCTCGTGAATACCTTTGTATTCTTTACTTTTCCATCTCATTATGCCAATATAAAAGGGATTTTGTAAGGTTACTCGTATCTTTTCTTTGCAAAGTGGTACTTCGGGTTTGCTTTTAGCATGTAGTCCTTCTTCAAGTAGTAGTTCACCAATTGTTTGAAAGCTGTATTCGCCAGTAGCATATAATTCAAACATTTTCTTAACAAATGGTGCTTTTGAAATATCAATATCGCAAGTATGTGTATCTTTATTGTTTTTATATCCAAGCGGTGCAGAAGCAGGCCAACCGCCTTGAGCCACTTTTTCCTCAAGTCCTTTTTTGACATCATCTCTCAAGTTATTGATATATCCTTTTGCCATTACTGCCTGTAAATCAAAGTTCATTAGTTCGTTTGACCTTGAGTCGTTGTTTAGAATAATTCCTTCTTTTACAAAATGGAATTCTTTTCCTGCTTTGATTAAATCATACACTTTAACAATGTCAGCAAAGTTACGAGCCACACGATCTATTTTCTCGATAACTGCAATTTGAATGTTGTCATGCTCTGTAAGGTAGGTAATCATTTCACTAAAAGCCTTTCTTCCTTCCTTTTTAGCTGATTCTGCAACCTGCCAATGCTTGATTATTTGTAAGTTATTCTTTTGAGCATAATTGATTATGTTTTTAAGTTGAGCATCAAGTGAATATCCTTCTTCCTGTTCTCGTGAAGATACTCGACAATATGCAATAACCGCTCTTGGTTCGTCAGGTATAAAGTCATATTTGCTCATAAGTTTTAATGCTCAATTTAAATATCGAGTAAACTCGATGTTAACTGTGACGCTCGGAAATCTTAAATAAATTTAGATTTCTCTCGCTATCCTCGTTAATAACAAAAAAGGGCGACTCGTTGGACACAACTCCATTTGCATGAAATTGTACGAATCGCCCTTTATACTATCAAAATACCCTTTAATAGCGTTGGGTTCATGCAAATAATTAAGTTGTGTCCATTTCAATATTATCATCTCGGTTAATTTTTGTTAAATCGAAGTTTTGTACCATTTCTTGAATTTTCAATTTGTTATCAATCTTTTCTAAGGTTTCAAAGAATTTTATAAAGTTAAATAGTGCTTCATATGCCTGTTTATCTGTTAGTTCAATACCGTAATCATGCAGGTATGCTTTCTGGAACTGCTTTATATTTTTCTTTATTGGGTCAGTTACCTGCATGTATTTTAAGAAATGTATTTATAAATGTTTTTAATTGTATTTCGGCCCTCGGTTTGACTTGGATTAGTGAGGGTTTTCTTGATGTCGTTGTTAGTGATTTGCTCCATATCAGTAGAGTGTTTTACTAAGTTTCGTGTTAGTAATTTACTAAACTTTTTGTTCGATTTTTGAAGTGATTCACTAACCACCTTTTTAGTTATCCACATTTGGTTAGTTTTTCGTTTCCAAATAATAAGTTCTTTTAAAACAAGCTGATTTAGTTCATGAGAAATGTCAGATGAGTAAATTCCCACTAATGTAAAATCAGACGGTTTTAGACGTGCTACAGCTCGATTACAACCAATTGAAAAGCGAACAATGAGGAGTAGGATTTTTATCTGTCTTTTTGATAGTGATTTGTTGAAAATGATTGACTCAAAAAGTAGATTTGAGAATTTGAAAAAGCCTTTAGATTCCAGATCTTTAATATTAAGTCGTGTAGAACGCTCTACAAGTTCAGGAAAGTTTTGTTTTAAGTATTCTCCTACTGTTTTCATCAATAATTTCAAGCTCTACAGACTGCCCAGTAGGTGGCAGTTGTAGATTTTATACAAGTAAGCGTATAATATACAAAAGAATCACCTCCTACTGACCATGGATTCCCGTCCGGCGGTTTGCAGGTGATTCTCTTTTTTTATTAACGACGCTGAGCGAGTCAAATCTGAAATTTATTTCAAGATTTGCGAGCCAGCTAGTTAACATGACTCTGTCATTATTGTGTTTTCTATATCAATTATCCTTCAAGAAAAATTCGAAGTCAAAAATCTGTTGATTTTTCGGACTTTCTCGACATTCGGTTTATCTTGTATTCAAGGTCGTTTTCAGAGTTTTTCAAAATTTAAAAATATAGTGTCCACGCTATAGCGTCCGCACTATGTTTTTTAAGCATTTGCATACAATCAACTGCTTATATTCCCCCTATTGTCTTATGATTTCGCGGTCGGTGTCAAAAAACATTCGGTTTCAAGGCACTTCTCGACACACTCATTCCTCCGTAACCATCGCAAGATTTTAAGTTTTAAGAAAATTCAAATTATATGGTTGACTGTATACAGTTGACCATAAGAAAATATGCTTCTTTTGTATAGTTTCCTATAAAATCAAGTTTTTACAAAATATTTTCCAAATCCAAACAACATGAAAAGTTCTATTAAATGCCGTTCAATCAATGAAAAGTATTAATCTAAAAAATACTAAATACCTCGTATACGAGATCTCGTCCACGATATATTTACTGCAGAAATTGTAATGTAAGTTTAAAGCTTGTAAAATTGGTATTAATAAATTGTAATTAAATGAAATATGAAATTGCTTTTATATAGCGGATTTTCTGAACAAAACAGTTTAGATGATGAGTTAAAAACAGCTTTGAATGCTTTTCAACATAAATCTTTAACAATCTTTTTATCAAACTCAGATGATTTTAAATCAAAGTATGTCTATCCGATTACAGACTATTATAAGAGATGCGGTTTTAATGATGTTTCTGTGTGTTTGTACTCTCAAACGAATGAGAATACTAACAAAATCTCTGCAGAATATCCTGATATCAAGTTCATAGGTTTAGATAGTGCTTTTGAATCGGACGCAATTTTTCTATCAGGTGGAAGCAATTATTATTTCCTAAATTCATTAAGAAAGAATAATTTAATAGGAAAATTGCAAGAGTATGCAAGGTCAAATCACCTGTTAATTGGTATGAGTGCAGGTAGTATGCTTATGCAAAAAGATATCAAAAACTCAGAAATTCCGAGTTATGATCCAGAGCCCAACCCAGTAGGAGATATTTCCTTGGAGTCTTTAAATCTTATTCCGTTTTACTTTTTTCCTCACTATGACGGCGATACAAGATTTTTATCAGAAGTAAAAGAATTTTCAAACAAAACAAAAGATAGATGTTATATCTGTACTGATAATGATGGTTTATATATAGAGGGAAATAATGTTGTTCTAAAGGGCAATACAATAGAAATTAATCCACAATAAATTACAACACCAAGCACAAATTTAAGTCGTGAGTAGCTCACAAGATTACACACACAGGGTAATCGAAGTCGAGGAAGTGATTGGGTGGAGTCCGAAGGAGTCCACCCAATCACCTACGAAAGACGACAATTTGTGCGGAAGGATAAGGGTTTATATCTTACCGTTCAACTGGATGTATCCGGAGGGTCGGAAACGTCATGTAGGAGTCCAACTGGATTCATCTGATTTTAAAGTAATTTTCTTGGCTGACTTAAAACAATTACTGTTGAAAACAGCCCTAATAAAGCCATTAAAACGAACAAAACGTTAAAATTCAGGTAGTAAACTATAAAACCTCCAATTAAGGAAGCAATAGCAAGTGAAAAATTCTGTACCAGTTTCCATGTTGAATATTCATTAATTTCAGCTCCTTTATCGAGGTGTTTTGCAAATATTGAATCAAATGCAGGAGATCCTACAGCTTCACCAATTCCGAGTATTACTTGAATAAAGATAAACATTAAAAGACTATTTGTAAAAATATATAAAATCCATGATATGACTCTAATGATAAAACCAGCAGCAAGTAAATATTCTTTTTCTTTGATTTTATCTCCGTATCTAGCGACAATAAAAGTAAAAATTGTTGCAGAAAGCATAAACACAAACCATGAAAAACTCACAGAAAGAATATTTGCATCAAACTTTTCGGCGAATATGGCATATAACGGACCAAGTAAACGATCTGCAAATACAAATATACCATTTGATATAAACAATACTTTTAATGCGTTTTGATTAGTTATTTTCATACTTTTACTTATAAAATTAGCCCACGTAATGTTTCAGTCACAAGTGGCATATTAGGTTCAGAGGATAGAATCGTAATAAGTAAATTTTGAGATTTGTTAATAATAATATATTGTCCATCTGAGCCATCTCTGAAGACATATCCATCTCGAGAAATGAAAGAAAAGTAACCAACTCCAATTTTTGGAAGTACTCTTTCAGGCTTGTAATAATCAGGTGTTTTTATTTTTAATGAACACATTTCATGTATCCATTTTTCAGGGATAATCTGATTCCCATTGTATCGTCCACAATAAAGTAGCAACTGACCAATTTTGTGAAAATCCAAATGAGTCAAACTCAGTCCAGTACTCGCCATACAATACTTTCCATATTTCCCCCATAAGAATTCTGATATATCTAATTTGCTGAAAATTTGTTCTTCAATGAACATATCAAGGTCAATATTAAAAGCTTCTTTGAATAATACGGCAATCAGAAATGGCTCAACATTATTATATGCAAAGCGATTTCCTACCTCATACGGCAATTCAAAGTTCAGTGCATACTCTAAAAGTTTTTCTTTATCAATGTTCTGAATAAATCTCTCTGACATCATTTGTTCTTCGTATCCAGTAGTATGGGTCAATAGATTTTTTATCGTCCATTCTTCAATCTTTTTTAAGTTTTCTTTGTTTGTTATATTTACTAACCCTTTTATTATTGGATAAACCTTAGTATCCAACGTAATTGGTTTGTTATTAACGAGTAAACGTTGTTCAATTGCTAATCCGACAGCCATAGCGACTAATAGTTTTGAACAGCTTCGGATACGATGTAATTGCTCGGTATTAAAATAGTGTTTTGATAAATGACCATTTTGTTCAATATAAACACTATCAATATCTACTTGCTTTCCGTTAATAGATAGCTTTTCTAAATTTTTTATAAAATCTTCAATATTTATCATGTTGTCTTTTAATTTCAAACTGTTTGAGTATAGCATGAATAAACCATTTCTTTATAGAACATGATTCATATATTCGGATTCAAAAGCGTATACTTATTCAGAAAGTTTACATAATACTCAATCGGGCTCAATATTGACCACCAATCCAATTTCGTGATAACGTCAGTTAGAGTCGATGTCTATAAATGTAACGAATAGGAACAGCGGGAGACCCAACTAAGCGGTGGTCACCCCGATTTTGCGACGCAAAATTTGAGATTTAATAATGAAAAATATTTCCAATAATCTATCTTCTATCTGAGCACCAATATAAAGATTAACTGGGTTACTCGATTACATTATCTTCTTTCGATAAACTAGCTCAACACCACATAAACCGATCAAGCTAATAATTCCCATAGCTACACTACCTATAATTCCACCATTTGTATTTGGATTTGCTGGATCATAGTAAGCTAGTCCATACACTGAGAAACCGTCGGTATCAAATGTTATTGTATCGTTTGTAGGATCGTATACAGCATCAAGTTCTGTAATCTCACCATTGTGCTCACGGATGACTTTATATTGTGCATGATCTTGAAGTGAATCACCCAACTTTAGAGTGATGGATGAATCAGAATCTAATTCTGTAATTGTAGTCCTCCATGCGTCATCAGTAGAGCCTTTATATATTAATTCATTTAATGAAAGATCTAAATAAGACCCAATTTCATACTCACCAGCAGCTTCAACAAAACCTGTTGTGTCAAATTCTGAAGCTTCATCGATTAATAATTCAGCATTACCGTTTATTTCTCCTTCAGGTAAAGTGATATTTGCTCCAGAAATCAAATCAGTTTCAAGATCAATAATATCTGGGTTCTCTTCGAAAATTGCGCTAATATGAATATGATTTGCAGGCATGATGAATGAGTAAGATGCTCTTCCAGCTTCAGGAAAAGTAGGATTTCCATTTATCCCTCCTGAAACATACTGATATCCGTAATTAGGAATTAACTCAATTGTAACTTCCGTACCTTCTTCGATACTGAAATCATAAAAACCACCAGATACGAATTTATAACCATTTGCAGCTATAACATTTACTGTCCCGTTAACAACTCTGGAATCATCAGAATCGTCATAATTATAACCAAGTTGGTAAAGGGCTTTTGCAGTAGACTGAAGTAAAAAAGTACCCTCTCCAGATGTCATAATATATTTATCATCTGCATGTGTACCTTCAACACAATCGACAATTATTGGATCGACATTTTCCGAGTCAGTTCCAGAAAATTCTACCCAAGTCCAATATCCGGCTTGTGGAATGAAGGTTCCAAGTCCTGTTGTATAAGAAAGATCAATAGAACCACCTGCAAGAACTAAAGCAGAAATAACGTTTTCGGTTGCAATACTGCTTGATGCTACTGTAAGAATTGCATTTTGAGTTGCACTGATAAGCATGCCTTCGCCTTCAGCCGGTGTCGGGTTGTAGTAATAGAGAGCCTGATTAACACTATTAATTGTTAGATTACCAAATCTTAAAGCTACTTCAGAAGCTCCAATGCCAAATGGGGCAGGGTTTTCGGATGTACCAACGAAGACGTCTCCATCTCCTCCAAGAACATTACCTTCGGTAAAGATACCTCCTACAAACTGTACATCTCCGATATCAGGGCCCATCCCAAACAATACGTCAACACTGCCATCGAAATTGACAGACAAATTATCTACGTTTTCTGAAACAGTTATATCACCACCATTTGCATTTATACTTATCATTCCATCACCACTTCCAGTAATGTATGGAAATGTTGAAACTTGAGTCGCATCAATATTTATTTGATATCCTCCGTACATACTGTACTCAATTGCCCATCCTTCACCTTCATAAGAGGTAACCTGAGGATCGGCAGTCTCATCGATTGTTATTAATCCATCAATAAATAATTGTAACGGCTCGCCTGCAGGAGGTTCACCGCCACCTCCCGGTGCAGTAAAGGTATTACCTTCTACAATATATGTATCTTCACAATTTACTAAGAAACCTTGTGAAACAGTTACAGTTATTGAATTTGAAGGCTCTCCGATTGTGAGTCTACCACCTGCTCCGATAGAAATAGCTGGGCTAGAAGAGTCTAATGCTGCTATTGTTAAACTTGATGAATCTCCTGTAATTGTTATGTCGCCTCCCATAGCAAGTAGTGCGGAACTGTCAGTCGTTGCAGTAAGAGTATTTGTACCAACTAATTGAATATCTAAATCACCGGATGAGGAAATCGATTCAAGATTTGTATCAGTTAATGTTAGGATTTTAGTATCTGTATTAAAAGTTACTCCACTAATACCATGTGCTTCGTTATATCCACCTCCGGTAGTGTAGATAGTTGTTCCATTGACATCTAGGCTTTGGATAGGAGCATCTAAAGCAAATGCTGTTTGAATCGGAATGAAAATCATTATCAACATAAGTAGAATCGATGTAACAGATTTAGATCGTAATCTGCTTTTTATGTTACTTACAATCATAATTGAGGGCATTAATAAATTATGTTAACATACAGTATACTTGTTATTTTAAATAATGCAACTAAAAAAAATGAAACTAAATCGTAAAATTTTAAAAATTCCATTAATTATCATATTTCTTATTATTCTAGGAGTCGCCGTATATAGAATATTTATTTGGCAAGACGACTCACAGAAAACTAAAAGTAAAATTGAAGAAATAATCAATGAAACCAAACCTGTAGATTTAGAATCAACAGACGAATCAACACTTGTGAATCCTCCTGAAGATCAAAATAGCCTTTATTGGAAATATGTAAATATGTCCATAATTGATGTTGACTTAGCAAAACTAAAGGAACAAAATTCAGAAACAAAAGGATGGATACAGGTACCAGGTACAAATATTAATTTCCCATTCGTACAACATAGTGATAACGAGTATTATCTTTACCATTCATTTAATCAAGAGAAAAATATAGCAGGTTGGGTTTATTTAGATTCTCGGAATAGCATAAATCCTTTCGACAAAAACAATATTATTTATGCCCATCGCAGAGTTTTGTTTTATTCACTTACAAATATTTTTGATAGTGGCTGGCTGAATAATCCTGATAATCATGTTATAAAAATCTATACAGATTCCGGAAGTTCATTGTGGCAGGTTTTTTCTGTTTATCACACGGCAACAACGAGCGATTATCTTGTTACTGATTTTGCAAATGATCCAACTTATTCAAACTTTTTAAAGTATATTGAAGGTAAAAGTGCACATAATTTTAATGTCGAAGTTGATCAAAATGATAAGATACTAACTTTATCAACATGTTATACTGATACCGAAAAGGTAGTTCTGCATGCAAAATTAATCAAATACGTGGAGAATTAGTAATAAAATATTTCTGCTTTTTGTTGAATAATAAAAAATATATTTAGAATTTTATAAACAATGAAATTAAAGGAAAAAATATTGCCTATTGCGGTTACTTTGGTAAACGGAAGTACATTCTGGGTTGCAATCATAACAGATTATTTTGTTGTAAAGGGAATCCCACTTGAAACTGGGTTATTACTTATCAGTATGTATCAGATACTTAACATCATTTTCGAGTATCCAACTGGTGTGATAGGCGATAAAATAGGGCACAAATACTCTGTAATATTGGGAGGGATTTCTTTGATAATCGGATTTATTATACTAATCTTGGCAGAAGCGAATATATTTTTGTTCGGTCTATCTCTGGTTTTAGGAGCGTTGGGATTTAGCTTTATTTCTGGATCTGATATATCACTTATTGCAAGTAATGTGAAAGATATAAAAAGTACGAATTCGTTTTATAGTCAATCAGGATTGATAATGCAAATAATAATTATCATTTCTGGTACAGTGTTCTATTCTTTAAATCCGGATCTGCCATTTATATTAACTATCATCACAACACTTATTGGAGTAGTAACAGTCTTATTTTTCTCGAAAAATATTAAAACTAAAGATGAATCTTCGCCATTAAATTTCACTAAAAATGTTTTTAAAGAGTTTATAAGTAAAAAAGAATTATTACTTATCGTTTTATCTGCAGGTCTATTAGTAAGTACTTTCGGACCAATAAAATGGATAATAGGACCAATGCTTGGTGATATGAATATCGCTTCAGAATACTGGGGATTGCTATTTGCTTTACTATTTCTTGGCAGGTTTGTAGGAGCTAAAATTTCGAAAAAGGTTTCGATGAAACTTACTTTCCTTTTTGCGGTTTCAGTATTTGTATTTTTATTTCTGTCAGTAATATTCTTCAAGTCTCCTTTCAACTATGCATTCTTGGTCGTTTTTTCTATAGCATATGGAGTAGTAGAAACGAATTTTGGTTATTACTTGCTGAAAATTGTTAATCCCAATTATAAGTCTTCAATTATATCAATACGCTCAATGTTTTCTCGGCTGGTGTCCTCAATCTTGATCTTTCTCTTTACTATACCGATCCTCTCAGACACTTCTCAAGGTGGGCTATTGGTGCTTTCTATCTCGGCATTTTTAATGGTTACGCTTTTCTCAATATTCTATTTTCGGCATAGGGTGAGTATTGATTAGTAGGTTAACATATTTAACTACGATTATTGAATTGTGATATGATTTGACTAGTTGTAAAGAATCATATAATTACGAAATAAAAGATATTTGTATATTGTAGATTTTTAGAAAACGAAGTTTGAGATAACTTGTGTAATTAATACGATGAAAATATATATTGGGCATTCTCGTGAGTATAACTATTTAGAAGATTTGTACATGCCACTAAAGACAAGCTTGTTATTTAAAAATCATGAAATAATTTTACCACATGACAAAAGAAATTTAATCAGCAAGGACATTATCAAAAAGTGTAATCTGTTTATTGCCGAAGTATCTTTTCCCTCAACAGGATTGGGTATTGAGCTGGGATGGGCAAACATTTTTTAATACTCCCATTCTTTGTATTTATCGAAAAGGTACAACTATTTCTGGATCATTAAAATATTTATGTGATAATTTTATTGAGTATTCGGATAGTGTAGATATGATTGAAAAAATCTCTAATCACATAAGTTTTTTAGATGAATAAGAGTTTTTGTTTTGCGGATAATGCAGTCAAAGTCTTCACTAAACAATTCAAAAAATGGTACACTAATAAACATGAAAAACTACTTTATAACATTTGAAGGAATAGATGGGTGTGGCAAAGACACACAGTTATTTAGGCTTGCAAAAGCAATAAAAGATAGAGCCATAAAAGGTATCGGCTCCAAGTATGATAATTTCTGGATAACCAGGGAACCGACGATGATAACTGAAGCGGGAAGGACAATCTCGCGTTTGATCAAGGGAGAATCGGTAACAAAGGAGGATGCTACAAAAGGATTTATTGGAGATAGGATAGAGCATTCGCAGATTATTAAACAACAGCTAACACATTCTCATGTACTATGTTCAAGATACGATTTCTCAACATTAACTTATCAGATGGTGCAGGGTATGGACTTCGAAACACTTTATAAAATGCACAAATATAATCAGAAAAATGGCGCCCTTATCCCTGATATTACAATAATATTTGATTTACCTGCCGAAGTTGCTTTTCAGAGAATAAAGCAAAGAGGAGAGAAACTAGAAGTATTATACGAAAAAATCGATTTTTTATCCAAGATAGTGGATTGCCAGAATGAGTGTATCGAAAAATTGAAAAAATCAGGGCGAACTATAGTTCTAGTTGATGCAACTTTGCCAATCGATGGTGTTACAGAAGATATGATTACGAAGATTAACAATATTGTTGCCAAGTAATACTTGAATCTATTAGTGTAAAAGAAACTGAGTTAACCAAGTTAATCAATGAAATCTTGGTGATCCAATTATTTAAGATTCAAAGCATGATGGTTGGATTCAGATTCGTTGACTATTCTGTAGTTTCGAGCATAGAAGAATTGTTATTATATCCGTTTGCTTGTAGGTTAAATGATTTCGCATAAAGGCCATTGAGTGATAATAACTCTTCGTGTGTACCATTTTCAGCAATTTTACCTTCGTCAATAGCAATAATTTTATCAGCATTTCTTACAGTGCTAAATCTGTGAGATATAATTATAACAGTCTTGTTTTCAAAGAAACCATAGATTTTATTAAAAATTTTGTATTCAGATATTGCATCAATAGCCGATGTAGGTTCGTCAAAGATTGCGAGTGGGGCGTTACGATAAAAGAATCGAGCTATAGCAATTTTCTGTTTTTGTCCTGTACTTGGTCTGATACCACCGGTGTATTTTTCACTTAGAATCTGATCATATCCGTTGGTAAAGTTTGATATAAATTCATGTGCATCTGCATTTTTTGCAGCTTCTATTATTTTTTCTTCATCCATCTCTTTTACAGATTTTCCTAAATATATATTCTCCTTTGCTGTGAGATTATCATAGAAATTATATTCCTGGAAAAGGATTCCGAGATTCTTGTAATAGTCATCAATATTGAGTTTCTCTATATCGATACCGTCGATTAATATTTTACCTTTTGTAGGGTGGTATGTTTTTGCAATTAATTTGATTAAAGTTGATTTACCAGCACCATTTTTACCAACAAAAGCGACTTTTTCCCCTTGATTAATTTTTAGACTAAAGTCTTTTATTACGTATTTATCACTTTTTGGGTATTTGAACCATACATTTTTAAATTCTACTGATGGTGGATGATCGAGTCTAGGTAATTTAATGTTACCATTGTTTTCTGAAGGTTCAAGATTAAGCAATTGGAATAGATCTAGAACTTTAATAGTAATTTCATTAGTAAATGATAAAGATTCAATAATACTGCCTAATGAAGATTGTAACTGATCTATTGAACTTTTCTGGAAGTTAAAATCACCAATAGAAATGTATCCTTGAATTGTATTCCAGATAATATATAGGAACGATAATGTATCAATAATTGAGTCGCCTGTGTCGAGGAAGAAACTAGTTAAATTTCTCCCATAAGATATTTTTAATATTCCTTTATTGAATTTGTTGTAAAATTTCTGGATTTTTGAATCAAGAAAGCTGTACGAGCCAATAATACTGATTTCTTGAAGCGTTGCTGGATTTTGTAGAAAATCAATTGATTTATTGGCTTTTCTTCTATCTTCTGTATTATCAACCGACCAATCAAATTCTTTTTTTATGTAATGTTTATCAGGGAAATATTTTATGATTGTAAAGATGATTTGAATAGGTATGATTATGGGCAAAAACTTTAAGATTATTACTGAATAGATAATTGATTTAACAATCTGAGCTAATAGATTCAAAGCTTCTTGTAAAAGATAAAATGTGTCATATGCCCATTCCGTACTCCTCTTGATAAGATTTACAATTTCTGGGTCTTCAAGTTGTTCAATTCTTAGAGTTTTTATTTTTTTATAGATTATTCTGTCTAAATAACTTCTGCTTATTTGCCTTAACGATCGGCTTGAATGGATTTTTACTGCTCCTAATAAACTATATCCGAATATGAAATATAGAAGTAAATAGATTAGATATTTAATGATATTTGTTAAGTCAGTGCTATTGTTCTGAATTAAGAACATTATTTCGTCAAGAATCTTTGAGCTAACAATAATAAAGAAAAGATATCGTATATTAATCAATATTGAAGAAACAACAAGTAGAGAGGACAATAGGGGAGAAATTTGAAAATATATCTTAAATGTTTGAGCTATGACTAAGAATGTACCCTTAATTCCGACCTTTTTTATTTCGGCCTTTTCTTCAGGTAGATTTGTAGTATTATTGTTTTTTTTCTTAAAGATATTTTTAATATTCATAAACATCTAATTTACACTTTTGAATAATATAATCTCTCATTATACTCTATAGGGTTAGAATTATCAACAAAAATTGTTATAGTATATGTTGCGTTAAAGCTAATATTTGTTTTGGCTTGTATTTAGAAAACGATTGAGTTACAAATTTGAATAATTAGACGCAGAATCCTTCAAAAACTCCCCAGTAGCACTATTCTTTGTATTAATTACATCTTGCAGAGAACCTTGGACGATTATTTGACCACCATTTTTGCCACCCTCTGGTCCTAGATCGATGATCCAATCAGCAATCTTGATAACATCTAAATTGTGTTCTACAACGATAATGGTATTTCCTTTATTAACCAAGCGTCGTAAAACGGTCAGTAGTCTATCAACATCGTAAAAGTGAAGTCCAGTTGTTGGCTCATCAAGAATGTATAAAGTATGCCCCTTAGTGTTCTTTGAAAGTTCTTTTGCTAGCTTAATCCTTTGAGATTCACCTCCAGAAAGTGTAGTAGCTGGTTGGCCAAGTTTAATATAGTCTAAACCGACTTGCTCAAGCAGCTCCAATTTGTTTCGGATATTTGTGAAGTTCTTGAAAAATTCCTTTGCTTCGCTCACAGTCATATCTAATACTTCTGATATATTTTTACCTTTGTAGTCGATCTGAAGTGCATCAGCGTTATATCTTTTTCCATGACATGCGTCGCAAGTTACATACATATCAGGAAGGAATTGCATTTCTATCTTTAATTGCCCTTCACCGTGGCACGTTTCGCAACGGCCACCTTTAACATTAAAACTAAATCTTCCTGCGTTATATCCTCTTGCTTTTGCTTCTGGTGTGGATGCGTAAATATCTCGGATGAAGTTAAAAATACCCGTATAAGTTACTGGATTTGAACGAGGTGTCCTGCCGATAGGTGATTGATCAATACTGATTACTGAGCGGATATTATCCATGCCCTCGAGACTTTGGTATTCTCCTTCAGGTAAAGGAAGGTTGTTTATTTTTCTTTCCTTGATAAGTCGATTTATAATTGCAGGGTATAGTGTATCGTTAATCAGAGAGGATTTGCCACTTCCGGAAACACCTGTTACACAGATGAATTTCCCTAATGGAAAAGAGGCATTTATCGACTTAAGATTATGGGTTGTGACACCACTTATAGATATCATCTCATCAGAATCGGTAAATGTATCCCTGATAGGCAAGCTAAGAGCTTCGTCGCCCACGATAAGAGATCCATTTAAGTATTTGGCAGTCAACGAGCCGCCTTGCTTGATCGACTCCATAGTTCCCTCTGCGACTATCTTCCCGCCATGTGAACCGGCGAGAGGTCCTACATCGACTATCCAATCTGCGCTCTCCATAGTTTCTTTGTCATGTTCGACTACAACCAAGGTATTTCCTAAATCACGCAACCTAATAAGTGCTGTTATGAGTTTAGAAATATCCTTCGGGTGAAGTCCGATTGATGGTTCATCAAGTACATAGAGGACTCCTGATAATCCTGTACCTATCTGTGATGCAAGTCTGATTCTTTGTGATTCCCCTCCGGATAGCGTGTTTGCTCTTCGGTCGAGAGATAGGTAATTAAGTCCAACATTGTTGAGAAATTGAAGTCTTGCAAGTATTTCATTTAGTATTGTTTTACCAATCTCTTTCTTTACACCGCTCAATTGAATATTCTCAAGAAAGTCTTGGCATTCGTTGATTGGCATAGCAGTTAATTCGTTTATATTGATTGATTTGGTTGAGCTATTCTTAAAATTTTTGGAATTTTCATTAGACTTTTTTTCTATTGAAGTTATAAGAACGCTTAGGGCGTAGGGTTTTAATCTTTTACCTTCACAAAGTGAACAAGTCTGATCGATCATATATTTTTCCATATCTTGTCTGATAAAATCAGAATCTGTTTCAAGATATCTTCTTTCAAGTTGGGTAACGACTCCTTCAAAATGTGCATCATAAATCTTATTTTGTCCAAAACGATTACGATATTTTACTGTGTATTTGCTTTTTTTACCTTTTCCGTAAAAAATGAGGTCAAAAATCTCCTTTGAGTATTTTCCGATAGGAGTATCAAGGTCGAAATCATGTTCGAGTGCAACCTGTTCCAATAATTTTATTGACCATGAATCAAGATTTGTTGTTACTCCTGACCAAGGGAAAATACCGCCTTCGTGAATAGTTAAATTCGGATTATAAATTCTCTCCACCTCAATCTGCTTAATAAATCCCAGACCAGAACATTTTTCACACGCTCCTTGTGGTGCATTAAATGAGAATGAAGCAGGTGTTATCTCCGGAAATGAAATACCGCAGTTGTGACAAGTATTTTTTTCTGCAAAAAAATGTTCCTTTTCTTCGATAAGTGCGATTATCTCACCATCTGACATTGATGAAGCGAGCTCGATCGCATCTCTAAGCCTTTTTGAGTAATCTCCGACATATTCTGTGTGTTTATTCTTACTAAACTCATTTAATTCGTTCTTTATTTTTTCATCTATAGATAATCTGTCGATAATAAGCTCAATGTTGTGTATTTCGTATTTTTTCAGATTAATTTTATCCGCCTCATCGAGACTGAACATTTCGCCATCAACTCGTACTCTTAAAAAACCTTTCCCTAATAATCGTTCAAAAAGCTCTCTGTATTCACCCTTTTTGCTTCTTATCAAAGGAGATAATATCTGTAGCTTAATAGTGTTTTCTTTTGAGAAATCAAAATCTTTAAGAATATCGATAATCCTGTCAGTTATCTCATCAATAGTTTGAGATTGGACAAGTTGTCCGCATTTTGGACAGTGAGTTTCGCCAACTCGTGCAAAAAGCAATCTAAGGTAGTCGTAGATTTCTGTAATTGTCCCAACTGTAGATCTTGGATTGTTGCTTGAAGTTTTTTGATCGATTGATATAGCTGGGGATAGGCCAGTTATGCTTTCGACATCGGGTTTTTCCATGAGGCCAAGAAATTGTCTTGCGTATGATGAAAGGGACTCAACATATCTTCTTTGTCCTTCAGCGTAAAGTGTGTCAAAAGCAAGGGAAGATTTACCGCTTCCTGAGACTCCAGTAAATACGACCATCTTATTTTTTGGTATTTTGAGGGAAACATTTTTGAGGTTGTGAACATTTGCATTTTTTATCTCTATGTATTCTTGCATAAGTCGTATTATACCATTTTTTTGCATTTTTATAAACTGCAATCAGTTTAATAAATAGTGTAGTAACTGGTTTAGCAATTGTTTTAGTAAATAGTTTTTGAGTGACACATAGTCTTTGAAAAGATTTGATTTTGTGATTGATACTAGGCTTGAGAATTACAATCAATGTGCGAGTAGAAATAGCTTTAAGAAAAGTAATCTGAGCAAGTGAATAAAAATGAAAATGCGAAAAAAGTTTTATGCATATATTATTCATGTTTTATCGGGAAATTTTTCAAAATTTTAGTATTTTTTTATATAAAAAAGTACAAAGTGGGCCGGTAAACTATGGGGTTTAGTTAGATATCGCCAATCTGCGGTTTTTGGGTTGCATCATTATTATATATAAATTGCTCGATTTATGTTGACATCATACGCATAATATCGATATACTGTAATATTAGAGGTGAACTATTTTTACTATGAAATTTACTGCCCAATCAAAAATAATAAATTCCTTTGTATTTAAAACTTTTGTAGTAGTTTTATTTGCTACCTTAAGTTTCTTACTTTTCTCTCAAAATCCTAATCAAGTTGAAGCTTCAATAAACCAATCGCTTTCTTATCAAGTAAAAGTTTCAAATCCTGATGGTACAAATCTTACAGTTACCGATGCAGATTGTCTTAGTGGGACTTGTAATTTCAAAGCTAGTCTATACGACGCTGCGACTGGTGGTACTCTTGTATGGCAACAAACAATTGCTGCAACTGTTGGTGCTAATGGTATTACCACATTGAAGCTTGATTGTAGTGGTACATTTAGCAACTGTAATCAAAACGGTGGACCCAATTTTAACAGTGGGGAGCTATTTCTACTTGTTGAGTTTCAGCCTGATGCAGGTGGTGCTTATGAGGCTTTTTCTCCTCGTGTTGAACTTGTAGCAGCACCATACGCTTTTAATGCTTATCAGCTTGATGGTTATGGAAGTGGTGATTTTGTAAAATTTATTGAAAGCACAGCTCAGGAGGATACTAGTACTGATAGTTCGATTTTTATCAATAAAACGGGTGAGGGTGGTTATATTTTGCAATTACAAAATGATGCTGTTGATGCTTTTTTGATCGACTATGAAGGAAAAGTTGGTATCGGTGCTGCAAGCTCTAGTGCACTACTTCAGCTTGGTACAACAGGTAAGCTTGGTACACTCGGCTTTGCAGGTTCAACATCGGGATTGGTAACAGTACAACCTGCCGCCGCAGCAGGAACCTGGACAATGACTTTACCTACCAGTGCAGGTACAAATGGTTATGTATTGTCAACTGATGGTAATGGTGTAACTTCGTGGTCGGCAGTAACCTCATTGGTAGCTGCCGACACTTGGGATTACGATGATTTTGTTGATACAATGTCTCTTGATGCGAACTTGATAACTAATCAAACGACCTATACTTCAACTCACAATTATACAGGTACTACAACAACAGGATTAACCTACAATGCTGATAGTGTAACCACAGCAAATGCTATGGAGATTTCGGCAGATGGTTTAACTACAGGAAGTGGACTACTCATCTCTTCAACTTCTACAGCTGGAGCAGCAAGTAACAGTTCATTCTTATTAAAACTTTCTAGCGAAGGAACTAATGCAAATTCTACTCACAGAAAATATGGTTTGGATGTAGCTATTGCAAATACAGGTAATTCTGCAAGCGATTATGGAGTTAATGTGTATGTCAGAGGTGACTATCGAAATTATGGGATCTATTCTTCTGTTATTGGTGCGACTCGAGAGCAATGGGCAGGATATTTTCTTGCAAGTGGAGTAGATTTAAATTATGGGGTGTATTCCGAAGTCACTACAGATGGTAACTCTGCAACTGCTGCTTCATATGCGGGCTATTTTACCAATGGTGGAACAAATATTGTGACAGATGGTTTAAGTAAGTATGGTCTGTATGTTTCTTCTTCTGGTTCATTTACAGGCTCAACAGGCACAACAACGAATAACTATGGATTGTATGTGAGTGTAGCAGGTGCAGATAATAATTATTCAGCTATTTTTTCAGGAGGAAATGTTGGTATAGGTACCACTGCTCCGAATCGGTTGTTGACTATGTATGGTACGGATCCATACTTTAAAATGGAAACAAGTACGAATGCGATAAGTGCAAATACTCCTTTGGCAACGATTGAATTCGCAGGTTTAGATGCTACGTTAACAGATCAAGTGGGAGCAAAAATTTATGCGGTCGCAGATA
>JAKPPS010000047.1 GCA_029547225.1 bacterium
AATAGGAATTAGAATCTACTCCAACAGTAGCTATTGCTTCAAAACTTCCACTTCCCTCTTTTCTTTCAATTCTAAAACCATTTTCATCATCTGAGTTATCATTCCATGTAAGATTAACTTCATTACAGGAAGATGCTGATGCATTTAAATTTGAAGGAGCATCTGGTGCAGTACCAAGAGGAAAAGTTGTTGCATTTTTCTCATTTGAATAAGCTGAGTGACCAAAAGAATTAAATGCTCTTACTCTATAGTAATATTTTGTATCTGGAGTAAGCCCAGCATCACTGAATGTATTTATGTTAGGACCGAGTTCTTGTATTTGAGAATATGACCCTCCTTCAATTTTTCTCTCTATCTTAAATCCATCTTCATTATCTGAATTGTCCTGCCAACTAAGATTTATCTGTTCTGATGAAATAACAGTTAATTCCAAATTTGATGGTGCATCTGGTGCAGTTCCACACAACGGAGTTGTCTTATTGATTTCATTTGAATAACCAGAATCACCATAACTATTTTTTGCTTTAACTCTATAATAATATTTTGTATTTGGTGATACTGTTGTGTCAGAATAAACTGTTGTATTTGAGGGCAGTGTTGCTTTAACAGAAAAACAACAATCACCTTCTTTTTTTCTCTCAACAATAAAGTTTGTTTCATCTAAAGCATTATCCTGCCAAGTTAAATCTATCTGAGTACAATTAATAACTGTTCCTTGTAGATTCGAAGGAGAAGATGGTGGAGAACCAATTGGTAGAGTTTTTGTAGAAGCAACATTTGAAAAATTTGATTCATTTAAATCTCTTTTTGCTTTTATTTCATACCAATATTTTGTATCTGGTGAACAAGATGAATCAGTATAACTTGTATTTGTTGCACTTATCGATGTAAGACCTGTGTAAAAAATACCATTTAAACTTCTCCAAATTACAATATTTGTAGCATTTGAATCAACAGGATCCCAGTTCAATCTTATAGAGTTAGATGAAAGAGATGTTGCTGTAAGATTTGTTGGTGTTTTTAATGCATAAACAGTTAAAACTGAATTATCAAAACTATCACCAGCACTGTTGTAGGTTCTAACTTGGTAATTATG
>JAKPPS010000056.1 GCA_029547225.1 bacterium
GTTTGTGGTTATTCAATTACTCCTGAAGAACATAGAGGTAAAGCTAGTTATAAATGTACTGAATATGGAGGCAAACATGGTGCAAAATATGTACAAGAAAAAGTGTTAGATGAACAATTTAGAAAGGCATTTGAAAGGTTGACATTGCCACAGAAGAAAGCAGAAAAGTTAATTGATGATCTTAGAAAGATAAATGATGTAAATTACTATATTGCAGAAGGAACATTGGAGAAGCTTTATGAAAAGAAAGATACAATTAAGAAAATGAAATCAAAATTATATGATGACTATGCTTCTGGGAAGCCAGGTATTACTAATGATTTCTATGAAGAAAAGATGAGACAGTATGATTTAGATACTGTAGAGTTAGATGAAAAAATAAAAAGAGTTGAAAAAGTAGAAAGTTCCTTTTATGTAACTGCAGGATACATCATAGCGCTAACTAAGAATAGTTCTAAACTATTTGAAGTTTCAAAAGAAGAAGAAAGAAGACTGTTGATTAAAACAGTACTTTTGAACATCACATGGGATGGGGAAAAGCTGTATTATGACTACAATTCTCCCTTTGATTTGATAGTAAAATTGAATGAAAGTACAGACTGGGGTGGCAGGAGGGACTTGAACCCTCGACCTCCTCTTCCACAGAGAGGCGCTCTAACCAACTGAGCTACGACCACCATATAAGACACATATGCCATACATTGTAACAAAAAAATCTAAAAAATACAAAAGATCTCATTACGCTTACAGTTTCCGCATACAATATGTATCAGATCCAAATTATTTCCTAAATAAAGCGACATAGTATCCATTAAATAATATGTTACACCGACAACTCTATTACCCCCAATTCACTCTACAAAAGATAATCGAAAAATGATATAATATACGATAAAACCGCAATACAGCATAAGATAGTAATTAAATATTATTAATTCACAATGGCAAAGAAGTTACCAACAGTTACAATCTACAATAATCCTGATTTAATAAGGCAAAAATCACGCCCTCTCACTGAACAAGAAATTAAAAGTCCTGAGATACAATCATTTATCGAAGACATGAAGAAAACCCTCGCTGAAAGTGCAGAAGGTAATGTAATCGGAGTAGGGCTAGCAGCAATACAAGTAGGGAAACCAATAAGGTTACTTTTGGCAATAATTGATTATGTAGGTCCTGAGCAATCATTGACTACAAAGAGCAAACCTAAAGTTTTTATCAATCCTGAAATCGAATTCATAGATTATACTAAACCGATTGATGATGAAATGTGCTTGAGCGTACCAGATAAACACGCGGATGTAGCACGCTACAACAAAATCAAGCTAACTTACCACGACGAAAAAGGCCATCAACACAAAATCAAATTACAAGGCCTGGGAGCCAGAGTGATACAACACGAAATAGATCATCTAGACGGGATTTTATTCATCGACCGTGCGATCGATGGTACGATAAAACCCTTCAAAAACAAGAAATAAAGCGGAGACCTACTGCTTTTTATTTATCCATGCAAATACAGAGGACGACCCGTCTCCATCACTATCCAAGGGCAGATTTTCATAAAAAGCTTGTTTATGGTAACTTTAGGCATTAACATTTTAACAAATTAATTTTGAAGATAATATAACCTTTCCTAAAAATAGTAATCAAAATGTCCATTCGATTTAGTTACATTGACTTATATAATAACTATCTCTTTACATCTACTACCAATAAAGGATAAAATCTAAATATAATTGTTCACTTTACAAACTAATTTTATATAGAAAAAGATGAAAAATTCATTATTTAGTCAGCTAAACAAAACTGGATTCATACTCATAATTTCTTTATGTATAGCATTTTCACTATTTATCTCGGGTAGCGGTACAAAAGTATTTGCACAAACTGAACAACCGGCGACAACTTATCTCAACGAACTTGAAGAAGAGATTTTACTTAATCTCCCGATCGTTACAGAAAATCCCAATTACGCGCTTACTTTTAAAGATCCATCACCTGATTCAAAAGGTGTAAACCTTGACCTTGATGGTAAAGGTTCTTCACAAATAACAAGTCCGTACACATTACCAACTCTTGGGATTGGTAAGCATACTTTGGAATTTAGCTTCTTTGATAGCGAAGGCGCTGCTCAAACGCTTGAACGAGATCTTTACATTATTCCTCGCACTCCGACTATAAATGATGCTATTCTAAAAGATGGTGTACTTACAATCGACGGACAAGGTTTATCTAGTAGTGATATTGAGATTTTAGTTTCCGGTACATCAAGGACATTGACAATCTACACAAAAACAGATGATAAAGGTAATTGGAATATCTCTCGAAGCGATATCACACAAGAAAGTGAAATGGTAATTACCGCACTTTGTCGTAAAAACGGATTTTCGAGTTATTTCGCGCAGGATGTCAGGATAGCTATGCCTGTAGTGATCGATCCAAATACAAATAACAGCGGTGACGGACAAGTTCAACAAGATACAAATATTAAATTCTCATTTAGTGCTATCAATTTTAATAATATTTCCACCATAATCCAAAATAATATGGATCTTCTCTATTACTCAATTGGAGTATTACTCTTTGGTTTACTTATCGGATTAATAATTGGAGCTTTAGATGGCAAGGACAAAACAAAAAAATCTGACAGTGCTATTAAATCAGCTTTAAATATTAATAAAGGTGAACTTACACTCAAAGATAAATTGAGTGCAGTAGGAGCCAACGTAAAAAAGCTTGAAGCAGATCAAACTTCCACAAACACACCAAATGATACTTCTTCAACTCAGGCAAATAGTGATAGCGAAATTGCAGATGATAAGGCTACTGAAACTGAAGCTGTGGCTGACAGTACACAAGCGGTTTCTACCGACACAAAAGTGACTTCTACTGATACATTGACGATTTCTAGCAACACACAGGCAATTTCGACTGACGAATCAGCGCAGAGTACCGAAAAGGCAACTTCTTCAGAAGAGTCTACTTCACCAGAGAATGTTGATTCAAACTCCGAAGTCAAAACAGAAATAAGTACAACAGAAATTAGTGCAAATGCTGATATTGTTAGTACCGAGAAATCCGAAGAGGAGAAAGAGGTGAAAGAGGAGAGAATAAATACTAGTGACAATGTTTCTAGCTCAAATGAAACAATAAATGAAAATGAAACCGACAAGAAAGAGGAAGAAGCTCAACCGCATAAGAAATCCTTTATGGAAAGGCTATTTGGGACACCCAAAAAGACAAAAGAGGCAGTAGAAAAGGAAGCGGAAGATTTAAACACTCAGCTTGATGGACAAACTATTGAAAAAGATGACTTCTTAATGTCATTTAAGGATTTCGATCCAGATCCAGAAAACGGTGCAGATAAAAATTCTTCTGAAAAGAGTAGTGATGTTTCCTCTACAGTTGTTGAAGATACTGCTCAATCTCAGTCGAGTAATACAAGTGCAGATAAAGATGCTGAAAGCGTTTCAGACGGATCACAGGCAGCTTCAGATAGTCAAACAGAGGATACACAGCCAAACTCAGATGTACAATCTGACAGTAAGGATTCATCTGAAAAAGCTACTGAGGGGAAAGAGACAGAAGAGATAAAAAAGGAGAAGGTTTCTAACAAGAAAAATAAGAAGAAATCATCAGAAAAAAAATCTAGAAATATAAAAATCACATTAACAAGTAAGTAGATATTCCTATCATTCTGAATGATATATGCCGAGGACAGGAATTGAACCTGCACCCCCGCTAGCTACCCTCAATTGTAGATAGATAACACATATTGCATTATTATCACTAATTATTAAAGGCAATTAGCGGGGACTGCGTTCTGAACACAGCGTGTCTGCCATTTCACCACCTCGGCTTACGATTATTATACTACAGATGGATTATTTTTTCTCTATTAGAAATGTAGAATTTATTTTGACAGAACAAATTGTTTGCAAAACTCAAGGTGTTTACAACACACATTAAAATGTTGTCAGGATACATTTTCGAAGAATATTAACACCGCAAAAAGCTATCGATAATACCAATCTGCGATATTATTAAATCTCTGATATGGATAGACTATGTTTGTGAGATCAGGACCTTCTACTCGGCTATCAATGAGATATTCATATTTGGGTTCATACAAGAATATCACTGGAGCATCTGCCATAAAATACTTCTGGAATAATTTGTAATCAGCTATACGAGCATCTTTATCCATAGTTGTACGTGCTCTCTCCAAAATAATATCATTACGGCTGTAATTGTAGCCAGCCAGATTTAGATTTGGATAATCACTTTTTATTGAATGCCAAAGATTGTATTGATCAGGATCTAATGTTGTTTCAACTTCATAAAGTAATAGTTCATAATTGCGAGTAGCTATTGTTTCTTTTATCATCTTTTCATAATCTTGAGGTTCGAGTTGTAAATATACTCCTTCGCTTTCCCATTGTTTTTCTAGTCTTTTAGCGATGATATCATTTGTAGGGTTATCGAGATATGATAATTTTACTGACAATATTTTGTTTTCTGAATTTTCGTAATATCCACTAACTTTATTATATGTATAACCAGCATCTGCGAATGCTTTATCAGCAGCTTCTTTGTCGTATTTATAATATTGAATATCCGCATTGAAATATGGTGAACTCTCTTTAATCGGACCTTTTCTAATATTCCCCTCGATACCTGTTGATTGTAAGAGATCTTCCACATCAGTTATGTAAGAAAACCCTTTTCGAATATCGGCGCTCTTTAGCAACTCATTACGATTATTGATATATATAAGTTTTGTCCTACTATCAAGCACTTTTCCATTAATATTAATATTTCCACCGATAGATTGTAATTCGGAACGGTACGATCCGATACCATTGATTGCATTTAATTGATTATTCTCATAGGCCACCTTAAGTAATTCGAACGTCGGATAAACTCGATATATCATTGTAGAGATTTTAGGTTTTGAGGGGTAATATTCTGATGCAGTCAATTCTACAAAGCTATCATCAAATGTTGTGATAGAGTAGGGACCAGTACCCAAAGGCTTACGACTTATTTCAGAATTTTCTATAGATTCTACATTTAAACGACTAAACTGATCCTCAGATACTATGTAAGTTGCTATTGCCTCATAAAATGTTGCATTAGTTTCAGGCAATGTGAAAACAACATGTGTACTATCTTGAGCTTCCACCGTAACATCAGTAAGTGCCTGACCGATTGTTTCTCGTCCTTTTTCCTTAGCAAGATATATTGCAGTATTGTAAGTCCAAGCTACGTCATATGCATCGAGTTCAGTTCCATCACTAAAAAAATGCCCTTGTCCCACAGTAAAGGTAAAGACTTTCTTCTCTTCATCCATACTCCATTCTGTAGCGATTGCGGGGATAGGCTCACCATTAGCATCAACTTCAATAAACTTTTCGAAGACAAGTTCTTTAATATCTTTATCAACCTGGTTTTGTGAAACAAATATCGGATTGAGGTTAACAAATTCACCAACAGTACCTTCAGTAAAAACAGTTCGGTCTTCAAAATGTAGCTTTTGTAAAATTGGACTTGAAATAATATATTGACAAAGCACGATCATCAAAAGAATATAAACGATGATAAACGTGATAGGACGTAATTCCCAGAAAAGATTTGGGTAATTCCAAAGCCAGTCTCTTAACGATCTTTTCGTTTTCATTTTTGAGCTTTAGGCCCCAAACTTAACTAATATAAATGAAAGTGCTGCCATAACCACAATCAAAATAATCGTTGCATAGTAAAGAAAGTTCTCAAGTCCTCTCCTTGTACGAAATACTTCTCCACCTCCACCAAACATCTTGCCCAAACCTTCCGCACGGTTCTGTAAAAGTATGGATACTGACAATAAAATTACAACAACCACCTCTGCGATAAGTAAAATATTTGTAATAGACTGACTCATAAACTTTTCACAACTATTAAATTTAAACTGCCTTAGGATTTGAGATAATCTAAAAATGTATTAATCAACCCGGTTAGCAAACTGATACATATTATAGTCTCTATTTCGCCCAAAATAAAGCCCTTTATTGAAATTACTCCTAATGTCTGTGAATTAACAGGTAAACCGACAATAGTAAACTCGGGCATAAGGTAATTAAAAAGATACAAAATACCGATAATCAGCAAGGAACTCATAATCATTTGCGATACAAAACCAACCCTAATTGTCAAAAATTTTAATATCGGTTCATGCAACTGAATCGCAAACGCTACACCAAATATTGTAGCTAACAAATACAGAATATTTACAGGTAATACTATACCTCCAGCGACAATTATTACAAATGCAAAAACCATCGCACCTACAATAATTTTATAAAATAATCTTTTAAAGTTCATAAATTGTTTGCATCATATTATTCTATTGAGTATACTAAAATGATTATTATATTTCAAACCATAAATACAATAGTCTCATAATTTAAGATTTTTACTGCCAAATGGAAATACCTACTGCTGCTAAGAAATCTCGCGGAATCAAAACAAAAATTGTGGCTACAATCGGCCCCGCTACTTGGGATGATAATGTACTCAAGAAAATGATTAACAACGGTATGCGAGTAGCGCGAGTTAATGCTTCATTTGCAGATTATGATGAATTTTTAAGAGTGACTACTCAGATTAGATCTTTATCGACCGATGTTTCACTATTACTTGACACGATGGGACACAAAATCAGAGTGACTGGTTTCAAAGATAGTATAGAAGTAAAAACCGGAGAACAGATCTGCTTAACTTATCAAGGCGGTAAACATCATAAAGAATATAAAACCATCGAAGTGACTTACAATCATATTGTCCGTGATATGACTCGCAATGCAACAATTTTGATTGATGATGGAAATATTATACTCAAGGTCCAAGATATCGATGATGAATTACTAATGTGTGATGTGATCAAAGGAGGATCTATTTTCTATCGTAAGACCGTTACTATACCAAATGTACATCTTAGTTTTCCTCCGATGACAGCAAAAGATAAAGAAGATATTAAAACAGCTATTGAGCTCAAATATGAATATGTTTCGGCTTCTTTTGTACGAGATATTGATGATGCTAAAGCTTTCCGTAGAGAGTTAGGGGATAGTGGTATCAAATTAATTGCGAAGATAGAAAATTACGAAGGAATACTAAACTTTGAAAGAATAATAGATGAAGTAGATGGTGTTATGATTGCACGCGGTGATCTGGGAGTTGAACTTCCAATAGAATATGTTCCATATCTTCAAAAAAAGATGATACGCAAATGCAGAGAAAAAGGGAAAATTGTAATAGTCGCAACTCAGATGCTCGAATCTATGAAAGATAATGATAAACCGACTAGAGCAGAAGTATCTGATATAGCAAATGCAATATATGATGGAACTGATGCGATAATGCTTTCAGCCGAGACATCTACAGGGAAATATCCGATATTAGCCGTTGACATGATGAGAAAAGTTGCAAGCATCACAGAACCAGATGTCGAACCAGATATTATGTACACCGATACCGAATCTGCAGATGAAACCGATACTATCTGTATTCAAACTGCAGAGATGACTAAAATTCAGGATCTCAAAGGTATAATTGTTATTACAAAAACCGGTAAGACTATAAGGAGCTTAGTCAGGCACCGTATTAAACCATTAGTTTGGTGCGTAACACATGACCCATTTTTAGCAAAGCAGCTGATAATTAGTCGCGGAGTTACACCAATATATATGCCCAATATCTCGGATGACAGAGATAAGCTTATCCATCAAACAATTAAACACATATATTCACTAGGTGAGTTACATCTAAAAGATAAAGTTGCTATAATCTTTGGTAGTACAATAAAAGGTAAATCAATAAATGATATTCTTGAAATAGTACAAGTAAAAAATGTTTTATCTGAATTATCTGAGCTTGAATAATAATGAAGAAGGATTTACTTACGAAGTTTGTCAACGTTATTAAAAGGATATATGTCTCAATATCACCGATTATCCTTTTACTCACGACATATCTTTCAATAGTTTTGATAAATACTCTTTTAAACAATGGTTTTCTTTCCAAGTTGCTGACTGAATCGATATCATATCGAGGAGATATTTTTATGATTTATCTCGGTGTATTTATTATAGTCTCCTTGATAAATTTTGTACCACTTATATTTCTCTTGAAATCGATAAAAAAAGATGGACACTTTAAAGACTTTCGATATATAAACACAATATCTAATATTTTCCTAACGACTTTACTTGAAGTTTTACTATTTTTATACTTTAGAAATAGTATATCTCAATACCAAGATGTCATTGAGCCTCTATCTTTTACCATATTCCTTCCGATAATTGCAGTAATAATTGGCTTTTGGATCATTACTAGTATCGTTATGCTCATCAAACCTCATCCATTGAAAGATATTATTACTTCTACAATTTTCATAATTTTCTCGTTCGCGATTATATGTTACCCATTCGAATTTATCAGGGACGAACTAGTTTATAATTACATAAAGGAAAATCGCGAATCTTTAGTGTCTTTGAAACAATCTGTAGTTGATAAAATAACTACTGATCAATCGTTTAAATCTACAGATGAATTCTCGAACGATTTCATTAAGAATAATTTCCGCCAAATCGAAGTAATCATCCTAAATGATAATAAACAGCCATACAAGCTTTTTAACTCCTCCTGCAATGAATATTATGGAAGCAAATATAATGTTTCGAGGATAACTACTGAAACCTCCTTATCTGTAGAAAATATTAGATCTTTCATAGATCCGACCTGGCAAGAAGATATAACTTCCACACAATTCTCTAGGAATCTTTTGCTGCCAATTCAGAATGTCAACACATATATTGACAATAAAATAGAGGATAGTGGAAGCTCAGAATCACTCAACAATCCAGATAGCTCGACGAATAATAATTCAGATTCGATCCCCAATCAAGATATTCAACTTGATCAGCAAGAGGTTTCAGATAATCCGAACCTAGCAAGTGAAAATAGTACTACTACTAATGGTACTGATAATTCCGATATTACTAAGTTTGAGAATTATAAATCAGCATGTTATATGATTATTCGTAATAAGAGTATTAATAGTACTGATAATCAACATAAATACTCCTGGATAAATAAAATAATTCTTCCACTCAAATCAAACAAATATACTGATTTACAAACCGATTCAAACCAAAGTCAATATTCTTCAGAATCAGAAATAAATACAGATTATAAAAAGCCAAGTCTTTTTATCTATATTACTAAACATGAAGTAGATTCCGAAAAGAATAATAATGTAGATAATACAGAAGCAAATACCAACACAGAGCCAACAAATGAAACCGAAACCGTGCCGGCACAAAAAGTGGATGTAGTTATTATGATCTCACTTTTTGATTATAAATACACATTATTGTAACTGAACTACTCTTGTAAATTTGCTGTAATTCTGTATAATATTACCGTATTAGCACTTTAAAATAATGTTCTGATTTTTACGACAGTTTTTTGGTCGACAGGTCATAGTTTTGAAATCTGGTGACGTAGCCAAGTTGGTAAGGCAGCAGTCTGCAAAACTGCTATGCACGGGTTCAAGTCCCGTCGTCACCTCCAATTTGCAGTGAAGCTCTAGAATCAATTCATTATAGAACATTTAATCATCTTTTATGCCGAGATGGTGGAACTGGCAGACACGCAGGACTTAAAATCCTGTTCCTGCATAAGGAGTGCGGGTTCAATTCCCGCTCTCGGCATTTTTGTCTTTCTCCTCAATCATTTTTACTGTTATTTTTAAGAACATACAAGTGGTAAATAGGCATTTAATAATTTCGTCGATTTATAATTTTCAGTTCATAAATAAAGCCGACAATAGATTTAGCTGTTTGCATATGCAGACAAGGTGAGATTTTATGAGAATAAAAACTATTGCATCAGTTTAGAAAAAAAAACTCCCCAACTAATGTCAGGGAGTTTCATTTCTGAGACAATATTTTCAAATATTGCGAGATTACTTACAATATTTGAATAGTATTTAATACAGGAGCAACTAATTCCTGGAAGTCACCAACGTGATCAACTAAATTGGATCGATATTCATAAATAACCCAAATCTTAGAACCATCGCTCAAAGTAATCGCACTTCTTCCGAAATCAAAGAAGTATTTTCCTAAGAGTTTTCTTCCATACTCCTCAAATGTTATTTTATCACCATTTGATAGAGTGACAATTTGATTTTCGGCATAAGGATCACCCTGGTATTCCTCAACTGCTCCACCACGATCAACAGGTACTTTAATAAAATATATTACTAAATTGCTATCCTGCTTTTTAATTGATGCAATCATTGGAGAATTATCATCACTTATTTCAGTTACATTCCAATTCTCTGGTACATTGATTGCAAAATTATATTTTTGATTTTTATAAACTGTATCTGTATAAATGTCTGCATCATCCCCAGCTGACTGTGTTAACTCAGTAGTACTTACTGTAATGGTATTGGTTATAGCGTCTAATGTATTTAATACAGGATTGTTTGTAGAATAATAAGTAATAATGTATTTTCCTTGATCTACGGTTGAACCTGATTGACTACATACAAACCAGTTTGTTAATTCGTAAGTTTTATCGTCAAAATATCTATAGAAAGCATCATTGATAGTTGTAGTTGTACGAGATTTGTTTGCACATTCAGTCCAATCACTTTGAGTAACATCAAAACCCCAAGCATCTCCTTGGGAAGATAGTATAGTTAATGTATTACCATTATTTGTAGGTGTTAAACTCCATTGTGAAGGATATCGTAAATCATATCTTATCAATTGATTATCTATCTTTCTTTCGAGGGAATATGACTTCCAATCAGAGATATCTATCTCCTTTGAAGTTATGACTAAATCATCATATGATATTGGACTTTCTTCAATCACAACATTTTCCTCTTGTTGATCAACTGTTTGGTTCACATTTGTCCAAACTGAATTGTCCCCTCTTATCCTAATAAATGTAATAGTTATTACAGATATTAAGAGTACTACTAGAAGTCCCGAGAAGGCATACTTCCAATTTAAATTTTTAAACATATCGTTTAAAGATAAAAAGTTATTATTATAGATATTTTTATTAATTTTCTCATCATCGTTGAAAGTACTTTTGACATTGATATTATCCATAATCTTTTTTTCAAGATTGTTAACGAACTGATCGTCCGGATTAATATCATCAATTGATTGAATAATCTTTGCTTCGATAACTTGATTTATTTTATTTTGTTTTTCATCAAATCTTTTTTGCATATTTTCAATCTACTTCAACAGTTATTTAAAATTAAATTACATCTATAATATACTTATACTTTTTTAAGTAAATTTGTCACATTTGCTATTATTCTATAATAACGCATTTTTACTGCCGATTCTGAAATATGTAATAGTTCAGATATCTGAGCGAATGTGTAATCTTCATATATTTTAAGAAATATAACATCTGCACTTTCACTATCAAACTTTGCAACAATCTTAAGTATCTCTTCAGCAGAGTATTGATCTAATATTTCTTTTGTGAAATCTTCATTATCCGAGAAATTGTCTTCTATGTATTCTGATATTTCAACTGTCCGATTAGTTTTATTCCATCTCTTAATTATGATGTTTTTTGCTGTGATATAAAGATAGGGGAGTACTGTCCAATTATCAGCTTCAGTTTTAATGTTTTCTATTTTTTCTAGAGTAGAAAGGAATACTTCACTTGTAACATCTTCGGCATCCTGCTTGTTGCAGTTAAGTTTATAATATGAATATTTAAAGATTTTGTTTACGTATTTTCTATAAAATAATACATATTTACTCTTATCTTCTTTGATTTTCTGCAATATCTCCGTATCACTCATGCTTACTAATTATACTCGATAAATATTTAATAGCAAATAAATTTTAATCAGCATCATCAAACATTTCTCTATCTTGATTGCCACATTTAGGACACTTTAATATTATTGATCTCGATTCTATAACCATATTGCATTTTCTGCATTTCAAACGACGCCACTTGAGATCAAGATCTTCTGGTTCCGTTTTATTTGTTAATAAAGGGTCAACAGTGTTTTGAGTAGTGGTGGTACTAGTGGTGGTACTAGGGAAAGTGCTATTCTGTATTTGCATTGTGGTATCAACTTTATTATCACCTCCACTGACAGCATCATTACCTGTAGAAGTATCAAGGTTTGGATTACTTGATGTATTTACCATCTTTTAAAAGAGTAATAATTAATCTATATGTTTCACTAGGATTTAACTTTGTTGAATCAATAACAATATCATAGTACTTTTCTGGAGAGTCAAAATCAATTCCATATATTTTCTTAAAACGATTTTTATCAACAGAATATCGTTTAAGAAGTTCAGAGGCGGTATCTTTATACAGTTTTGAGTGTTTGGACAGTTTGCCTTTTACTATAATTTTCTTTTTTGAAATAATCGTCCTTGATACGCGATTTTCGATATCACAGGTCAGCCAGATTTTTACTGTTGTTGGAATTCTTTTTAAACTTGATAATGCGCCAAAAATCTTTGAATCAATCAAAGTTTCGGGATAGAAACTTGCTTTCAAGGTTTCTTTATCTATAAATTTATCCGCTCGAGCAAGTAGCTTAGTTGATTCTCGCGAACCAAGTAATTGGTTGAAATCTACAAAACCCTGCTGATGAGCAAATTTCTGCATCATACTTCCCGCATAAATATAGTTTAGTGCAAAGTTTTTAGCCAGCATTTTAGCAATTGTTGAGCACCCTGAGCCACCTGGACCGCCGACCACGATTAACTTGCCTAACTCTTTTTGACGTTTATTTGCATAATCATCACGACCTTCGTAGGCCACAAACTGCATGATATAGTTATTTATCGATTTCGATTTTGATACTTTATCTAACATATGATATTTTATACTATAATATATAAGAAATTATATCAACCTGCTCAAATAAACCATTTTGCTCAAATCTTAATCATGACATTTTATTTAAAAATCGTTTCAGATTATTATTTTAACAAGAGCAATTAAATCGAGCGACAATAAAACAGAGATATGAAAAGCTTACCTAAAAAGACAAAAATTGTGAATAGTGTTAAAGGAGGTCCTAACAAGGTAATACTAATATTCGCAATCCTAATGTCAATATTTGGTCTGATAATGATCTTTGACGCAAGCGTATATCAAGCAAACCATGGCTTTAACGATCAGTTTCACTTTTTGAAATTACAGGCAATCTGGCTTGTCGCAAGTGTTATCATCGGGACAATTATTTACCTGATTGATTATCGCAAACTTGCTAAATTGTCTATGCCCGCACTAATTGTTGTAATCGGGCTTTTGTTGGCTGTATTGATCTTTGGGGATGATGTAAATGGTTCTAAAAGATGGTTTAGTTTGGGACCAATACCTGTTCAACCTGCAGAGTTTTTAAAACCAGTCATAATACTATATTTGGCTTCATGGCTTGCAAAACAACCCTCAGGATCAGGGAAATTTGAATGGTCGAAGCTTAAACATATCTTTAAAACAGATTTTGCTAAGAAATTATTGACTTTTGCCATAATAATCGGATTTGTCCTTGGATTGGTTATACTTGAGCCCGATTTGGGAACAACAATGATTATTGGTTTAACATCTTTAGCAATATTCTTTATTTCTGGTACAGATACTCTACACCAGCTTGGAACTATTGCACTCACCGGTGTATTTGGATTACTTGCTGTGTTCGCTGGAGTATTAGAAAGTTATAGATTTAAAAGAATAACGACTTTTTTAAGTTTAATTTTTACTGGAGAAGTTGCCGAACCTCGAAAAGAAGGTTATCAAATGCAGCAAATATTAATTGGTATAGGATCTGGAGGATTATTCGGAGTTGGATTTGGACAGTCACGACAGAGATATGGTTATCTCGTCGAAAACACAGCATTTACAGATTCAATTTTTGCAATAATCCTTGAAGAACTCGGATTAGTAGGAGGATTTGTAATATTATTATCTTGGATATTATTTCTTTGGACAGGCTTAAAAATAGCCCTTAAGGCACCTGATAGATTAGGCATGTTATTAGCTTCTGGTATTACAATATGGCTAACACTACAAGCATTCCTAAATATGGCAGCAAATGTCGGTCTAATGCCACTTACAGGGATACCTCTACCATTCTTAACATATGGAGGTTCAAATACATTGGTTACTGTGATAGGTATTGCATTCTTACTTAATGTTTCAAAATATCGTAAATAATTATATAATGCTTCGTATATAAATTACATTTATTACCTTCTAGTGCCTGAAGAATCAAATACTAAAAATAAATTAAATTGCAAGATTGTAATAACTGGTGGCGGATCAGGTGGACATGTTTCAGCAGCATCAGGCTTGATAGACGAAATTATTGGAAAATATCCAAATGCGCAACAAAATTTACTCTATGTTGGAGGTAAGCTTGTCTCAGAAACACGTAAAGAAGGCAAGAGCGTTGAACAAATGCGTTTTGAAAATACTGATATTCCATTCATTGCAATTAGGGGTGGAAAATTACAAAGAAGTTTTTCACTCAAGAGTATATCGCTAATATTTGGAGTATTTGGTGGAATTATTGATTCATTCAAAGTTCTAGGAAAGTTCAAACCAGACTTTATTTTTAGTACTGGAGGGTTTGTATCATTACCAGTATGTTTAGTGGGGTGGCTTAAAAAAATACCAATCTACCTTCATGAACAAACAGCAGCTGTTGGTCTTACAAATAAAATCGTTGGCAAAGTTGCAAAAAAAGTATTCGTTACTTTTCCTCAATCAATCCAATATTTTAAACCAGGAAAAGCCATACACACAGGTAACCTAATCCGCAAAAGCATATTTATGTCCAATCCGAAAGGTGAACTAAGCTCAGCAATTAAGAAAATGCTACCAGAAAAAGATACTTTACCAGTAGTCTATGTTTCTGGAGGTGGCTTAGGATCACACACAATTAATATAGTTGTACGTCAAATGTTAAAATATGTTTTAGGTGAATTTCAGATTATTTTACAAACAGGTGACAATGGATTAAATAAAGATTATGAAGTGCTGGTTAAGGATAAAGCCACATTAGGTAATCTGAATAATCGTTTTTATGTTACAAAATATGTCAGCAACGAAGAAATAGGCTATTTATTCAAAAATATTGATATATATGTAGGTAGAGCCGGTGCAAATACAGTGTACGAGATGGGTATTTTTATGAAACCTAGTATTCTTATCCCTATACCTTGGGTTACACATGATGAGCAGAATAAAAACGCTCAAATATTAGTAGATTGTGGTATAGGTACAATACTACAGGAAGGTGAGCTAACTGCAGAAGCTCTTTATGAAAGGATGAAGAACATGAAAGAATGCATCCATGAGGATACTTTTTGTGCAAATAAGGAAAAACTAAAAGAAATCTTTGTTACCGATGGGACTAAAAAAGTTCTAACCGCAATTGGGCTTTAATAAATTCTTAAATCTTTTAGCCATAGTAAAGAATCGGTTTGCAGTCTATTATAAGAAATTTTCATCATCCAATATTTAGAAATACAATAGTCGTAAAAACTATTCAAACAACCTGTGAAGGCCAACAGAATGGCTTCCCTTAACCAATATTGCAGTCTTAATTTTATTTTTCTGGGCATTATCACAAATCTCTTTAAATTTCTGTTTTATTTCTTCGAAATCGTCCAGGTATTCTCCAGCATTAACGAATTCATAATACCTTCCAGTATAGAAGACTTCATCAAAATTTTTCTCCTTGATTAGTTCACCAAGCTTCCTGTGCTCTTCTTTTTCAACTTCTCCTAGTTCAGCCATATGTCCTAAAAATGCAACAGTATGATATTTTTCTCCCCATATTTTTGCAAATGTATTAATGCTCATCTTCATCGAATCGGGATTTGCATTATAAGAATCATTTATTAGAGTAAGATATTCATTAACTTCGTTTATTTCAAAACGATATTTATAGCCATGATACTGTCCAAGCGCCTGAATACACTGTTCAATGGAGAAGCCAAAATAGTTTGCAATTACAATCGAAATTAAAGCGTTGTAAACATAATCTATTCCGTAAATCGGTATTTGGACATCATAGTAAGTTTCTTTATTCATTAACTTAAATCTTATTCCTTTCTCATCGAGTTCAACTTGTTCACAACGGAAATCAGCTTCACTATCAAAGCCGACAGAAATCACTAAATCTCCATAATTGTTTTTAATCGAAGCTAACCTTATATCGTCAATATTCAACACTACTGGCTTTCCCTTAGAATAGAGATAATCCGCCATTTCCTTTTTCCCAATGAATATATTTTCAACACCACCCAGAGGTTCAGCATGTACAGTACCAACATTGATAATACAACCAATATCTGGAATTAATCCTCGATTCTGCCATCCAATCTCACCTTTACGATCAAGACCTGTTTCGAATATTATAAATTCTTGACCTGTCCAGTTCATCAAAACAGATGCATTTCCCCACAGGGTATTTATATTACCCTCTGCCTTAAGAACCTCATACTTTGTTGAAAAAATTGTGTAAAGCATCTCACGAGTTGTAGTTTTCCCTGTACTACCGGTGATAGTAATTAATTTTGCTTTAGTTAATGAGCGTATGTATGCAGTAACCTGTTCAAGTGCCAATTCGACATTTTCTACTACAATTAATACATACTTAAAATCTTTTACATCAATATTATTTTCAGTAAGTAATTGTTCAAGTTTTTCAGTTACATTCTCAATTTTAGTTCTATCACATAATGCAATATTACGTGATTTTAATAGTGCAGCTGCTATAAAATTGTGCCCATCAAAATTGGGACCTGTAAGCGGAAAGAATAATTCTCCTTCTTGGATAGTCCTAGAGTCTGTAGAAATCTGCTTAAACGAAACATTATCAATATCACCAATAACTTCAAAATGATCAATACTTGTTAATAAATCTTTACAGGTAATATTCATACAGTAATAAAGTAAATTTAAATCTTATTATCTAAATATTTTATCACAACAAGAGCAGTAATAGTTTCGATAATTCTAGAGTAATCTTTATAGCTATTCTTTAATTTCAAATGAAATAATAATTCTTCAAGAAAACTTAATAAAACGACTAAAACTTCATTATTTCATACTCACTAATAAGGTTCCCTAATTCAATTCTTTTAAAAGTATAACATTTATAAAAAAGTATCAAAATACTATTGACACAAATAACCTCTGATGATAAATTATAGGTAAGTGGTGACGAGTGGTGAAAAGTGTCACCAAACATAAACTAAGTTAGTAATACTGGGAAAATGCTAATCGGAGAGTACACAGTAAAACTAGGAGACAAAAAAAGGTTAGCAATACCAAAAAAGTTTAGAGAAGAGCAGGGCACAAAGCTTATCATTACCAAAGGTTACGAAAACTCTCTAGTTATTGTAAATCAGAATCAATGGAAGCAGATAGCTGGAGAAGTAACCAACGGTTCATTTATAAGTAAAGATATTCGTGAAACAACAAGGTTTCTTGTTGGTAGTGCAAACGAACTAGAATTTGATGAACAAGGTCGTTTTGTGGTTCCAACAAGTTTACTCGAATATGCAGGGTTAGGTTCAGAAGTGGTATTTGTCGGACTAATCAATTGGGTAGAAGTATGGGACAAGAAAAAATGGGAAGAAAAGAATCAGTATCTATTAAAGCATAATGAAGAAATAGCCGAAAGATTAAATGTGAGCAAATCAATTAAATCAAACAAAATATCGGAATAGCATAATAAAATAAATAAAACCTAGCTGCCCAAAATGAACAAAACACATGTTCCTGTCATGCTACAGGAAACAATTGAAAAACTTCATGTAAAAGATAATGGATTTTATGTCGATTGCACTCTCGGCGAGGGTGGACACAGTTACGAAATATACAAATCACTAAATGCTGACGGCAATTTACTCAGTATCGATAATGATGCGGGTGCGATTGATTTCGTTAAAGGTTTCTACGAAGAAACTAAAAGCCAGAACTGGCAAATAGTTCAGGGAAACTTTAGTAAAATCGATACTTATTTAAAAAAGTATAATCGCAAACCTGATGGTATCATCATGGATTTAGGTATTTCATCAAGACAGCTCGAAGTTGAGACTCGAGGCTTTAGCTATATTCAAGAAGCTCAGCCTCTAGATATGCGGATGGATACGAATCTTGGTGTCACTGCAAAAGATTTACTTTATGCATTAAATGAAAGCGAACTTACAAAGTTATTTCGAAAATATGGTGAAGAAGAGTACGCTTCCAAAATTGCAAGAAACATCAAGAAATATTTAGAAAAAGGTAATGAAATTAATACGGTAGGTGATTTAGTTTCAATTATATACAAAGTATTACCTTCTAAAGAGATTCACGACTCAAAGCATCCCGCTCGCAGGGTTTTCCAGGCCCTGCGCATTGCGGTCAATGATGAGTTAAATAGTCTCGAGACAGGACTTCAAGATTGTTATGATGCGCTCAACAAAGGCGGAAGATTAGTTGTTATAACATTTCATTCTTTAGAAGATCGTATCGTAAAGAAATTTTTTGAATCAAACGGTAATTGCATTACAAAAAAGCCTATTACCCCAAGATACGAGGAGATTTTATCAAATTCTCGTGCACATTCAGCTAAATTAAGAGTAACAGAAAAGAAATAGTATGATTACCGACAATATTAAAAGAGTTATAAAAAACAGATTATGTAGCAACAAAATACAAAAGTGCAGTTTTACTACTATTTCTGGTGTTGTTGCAATAATATCAATATTGCTATTTTGTTTTACCCAATTAGCTGTAAACGCACAATTAAATCCAAAGGGGGCTATGCTTGAGCAGCTAAATAATGAAAAGAACATGCTTATCGAAAACAATCGTGAACTCTCGGAAGATATCGCAGAGGGAAAATCAATTACAATAATAACTCAAATTGCAGAAAATCAGCTTGGGATGAGCAATCAGAAAGATCAACAAATCTATTTTGTACCAGATAATAGCTTGGTTGCAGAACGGTAATTTGCATTCATTCTTGTCCTAGCAAATATAAAAGTAGACATAAGTTTATTAATTCGATTAGTAGTCGATTTCCACAAAAAAGTCTTATTAAATATGTAATTGTATTTATGATAATATTTTATTACAATGATCTACTTAATAATTAATAATCGAGAAGATAACTTTGAATACAATTATTTTCATTAATTATGAGAACAAATCCTGTCGATACAGTTAAACAAAGTGGTAGTGGAACTACTATTACAAAGAAAAGCATTAATATTGCAATGACACTACTTACGATTCTTGCTGTAGGTATTTTCGCAATGATGATGCGTTGGCAACTTTTTGAACACGAAAAATGGAATACCTTAGCAAAATCTCAGCATGTCGAGAACCAGAGAAATGTAAGTAGTAGGGGAGTCATACTAGCTTCAGATGGCACAGTACTTGCAATTGACGAACCAGCCTGGACAGTATATGCATCTTTAAGCACCGATGAAGACGAAAGAACAGAATTCTATAACAATAAGGATAAATATGTAGCAGAAGTATCAGGAATTTTGGGTTTACAGCGTGAGGAGATAGAGAATAAACTAGTTGATGATTTTGCATTTGTAAAATTAGCGGAAGGCATAAGCAACGATAGTAAAAAAGCTTTAGAACAGATTAAGATTTCAGAGAAATTTAACGAAGGCTTCGGTTTATATTTTGAAAAGCAAGAGAAACGAGTGTATCCAGATGGAGACCTAGCAAGTCATGTATTGGGGTTCATGGGTAAAACTGATACTGGAGAAGATGTAGGAATGTATGGTTTAGAGGGATATTACTTCGGTGACATGTTGGCTCAAAACAGCTTTTCATACGAAGAAAAGGACTCTCGTGGAAATGTTATATTAACAGCAGAATACGAGCCTGTTTTGCCTAGATCAGGAAAAAGCCTGAAGCTAACAATAATTCCAAGTGTTCAACAAAAAATGGAGGAACAGCTCAAGAAAGGTGTTATTAACATGCAAGCGAAAAGTGGTAGCGCTATCATAATGGATCCTGAGACAGGAGCAATCCTAGCTATGGCAAATTATCCTAATTATGACCCTAACGAATACTGGAAAACAAGTAATCCTTGGGTATTTAAAAACAAAGCTGTAGCAGATGTTTACGAGTTTGGTTCCGTAGAAAAACCGATCACAGTGGCAATCGGTTTAGAATCAGGCAACATTAAAGATGATTATGTTTGTCATGATTACACAGGTTCGATCCAACTATATGATTATACGATTTACACCTGGAATATGCAGGCAAATGGAGATTTAAGCTTATCCGGAATGCTCGAGAAATCAAACAATCCTTGTCTAGCAGAACTTTCTTTGCAAATCGGATTTCCATTTTATTATCAAAAGCTTACTGAATTTGGATATGGACAGTTTATTGGTATTGGGCTTCAAGATGAAGCAACAAACTACCTATTACCTTACGAACAATGGACAAAACTTGATCTTGCAGTTACAAGTTATGGACAGGGTATTTCAGCAACTATGCTACAAGTATTATCCGCCCATTCTACATTAGCAAATGACGGTGTTCGCATGAAACCGTATCTTGTATCAGAAGTTATCGACGAAGTTGAAACAATACAATACGAGCCACAAGTATTGAATAATCCTGTTTCTGCAGAAACCGCATACAAAGTTAGGCAAATGATGAGAAATGTTGTCAGAAGTGGTGAAGCACAATGGTGGTTCAATACATCGCTTACTGAATATGATATCGGCGGTAAAACAGGTACAGCTCAGATTCCAAAAGAAAATGAAGCCGGTTATTATGATAACCGTACTAACACGACTTTTGTTGGCTTTGCTCCCGTTGAAGACCCTCAAATGATAATGATTGTTAGAATCGAAGAGCCAAAAACTAGTACATATTCCTCAGATACAGTTGTACCTGTATGGATAGATATTTTTAAAGAAGTCGCTCCTGATTTGGATATACCTAAAATTTAGTGATATAATACCAACATGGATAACCAATTAATTGCAGAATTGTTAAGAGATTGTTTAAAGTATTTTTTTATTTCTTTTGCCGCATCAGCACTTTTTGCTCCAATAATGATTGAATTGCTCTATCGATTTAATCAAGTCAGAATACTTAAAAAGACAAAACTAGTTTCAGGTGAAAGCAATGAGTTATACATGAAAATCGATCATTCTGAGGAAAGAAACGGTACTCCAAACATGGGAGGAATATTAATATGGTTGATTGTTCCAGCAATAATTGCTTTTACGATGGATTTGTCACCATTAATCAGAGTATTTATCATTGCGTTTTTATTGTTCGGATTCTGGGGATTCCTCGATGTCTTCTTTACAAATACCTTAAGGAATAATGAAAAATTACGTGCCATGCAAGAATCCTTTGAATGGCGAATGGGTAAATTACTTTTAACAATTGGATTAAATGTCCTAGTTATGATCCTCCTTAAAAACACAGGCCTTTTTGGAGAGATAAGCTTTGGCAGTTTCCTTACTATTTCAGTTTCTCCAATTGTGATAGGTATTTTATCAATAATATCACAGTTTGCTATTTATACTTCTGAACTAACCGATGGCATCGATGGATTGCTTATCGGTATATGTATGATTATGTATTCCGTATTTGCAATTATGCTATTAGTGCAGGGACAATATCTATTTATCCCTGTAATCGCGATAATCTTAGGAACACTTGCTGTGGACTTATATTTTAATATTCCACCAGCAAGATTCTGGAATGGAGGACCAGGTGCGATGCCACTTGGTTTTGCACTATTCTTTATTGCTCTGGTAACTAACAATATAATCCCATACTTCTTTATTGCTTCAGTAACTTGGGTAATCATGTTCTCGAGTCTTTTACAGATTGTATCGATAAGATTGTTTAAAAAGAAAATCTTCAAAATAGCACCTTTACACCATCATTTTCAAGCTGTAGGTTGGCCAGATTACAAAGTTACTATGCGTTTTTGGCTTTACACATTTGTATCAAGCATGCTTGGATTATTCATTTCTTTGGTTATCTAATCAAGAAATAGCTTGCGATAAAGAGCAATTTCGTTTCAAGATAATATCTGTTTTTTTATAACCATGCGTTAATTTTCAAAAGTATCCGTCACCATTACAATCCTAGCGTTATACTTTCAAGATTACCTGATGCACATTCCAAAAAGGTTGAACAAATGAGAGATTTCCGAAGATGATGAGAACCGAAGAGATGAATAGGCGACCTTACCTTTATTAGCCCTACCAGTTTTCAACAACGCTTGGAATCCCATCTCCATCCATCAAGATTTTAAGAGTATTTATACTAGAAATCTTTTTTTCATCAATATTTATTTCAACCATAATACCTTTTTGCGACTCAGGATCCCAAGCCATACCAGGAAAAAGAAAATTGCCGATAGAATAAAAAACTGGCTTTCCATTTACTTCAACCTGAGGTTGTACTACATGTGGATGTCCTCCGATAACAACATCAGCACCTGCATCTGTGAATATCTGAGCCCAAAGTACTTGCCACTCTGGATCAAGTTCTTGAGTATGCTCCCAACCCCAATGTGCAAAAACTACAACAACATCAGCCTGAGATTTCGCATACGAAATACTTTCTCGGACTTTCCACTCACTAAAAGATGCAGTTCCTGCTTCGTAATCAGTAGCATGATTAAAAGCGTATTCAATACAGTTAAATCCTAGAAAAGCAACTTTTGTTCCTTTGAGATCTACTATTAAGGGTGTGTAGGCCTGTTCATTATTTGCACCTGCACCAAAACTTGCGACGCCAGCCTGGTTTAATAGATCAATTGTATGTGTTACACTCGGCGCCGTATAATCTTTTGTGTGATTACCAGCATAGGACATAGCGTCAATTCCAGCATTTGAAAAGATAGTCGCAGTTTCAGGCGGGTTACTAAAAGTGTATGCTTTTCAGGGATTTGGATACCCGACACTTTCACCATCGATTGTTGATTCAAGAGTCCCAACAACATAATCATATTGTTCGAAAGTATCTTCGACAAAACGGAAAGGATCTTGATTTATAGGGTCTTGGACTGCTCTTGCACCAACTGGATCAAGCAAGGAAGTGTCACCGAAAAGTAAAATTTTTACAGTGCTGGAAGGTATTTCCTCTTGTACTGTTTCTTCATTATTGGAGGGGGCAGCGTCCGTGGTTGTAGGTAAGCTTGTCGGTGTGTCAGTTAATGTGTTTGATTCGCTTGAAGCGTTTAAGTTAGCAGAATACTGATCAGTTAAATTATTTTTATCTTGGTTGAAAATGCGAAGCGGAGTATTTATATTTATTATGGCAATCACGAATACTGAGAAAGAAATAACCGAAAAGAGTAGGGCAATCAATATTTTCTTAGTTCGCGTAAACGCCATTTTCCAATATTATTAATTTATTTTACTAAGCCGCATAACAACTATCATTTTGTACCAGTTGTTCCAAATCCTCCTCTATCTTTACCTTCCAATTTGTCAACTTCTTCGAGTTTCGCTATTTCTACTGGTAATATTAATATCTGTGCAATTCTTGTGCCTTTTTCAATTATCACAGTCTTCTCGGTATAATTCAATGCTGGAAAACACCACTCATCATTATCTCCACAAAAATCATTATCCCCGATACCCATTCCGTTTGCACATGTAATTCCGAGTTTAAATGTAGAACTACGATTTGCAAGTATTCCTGTATAGCCTTTTGGGATTTCGATAGCAATGTTTAATGGTATCAGTACGACTTCTCCAGGTTTTATTTCAGATGGAGTTCTGGAATAAAGATCAAAGGCGACTGCCCCTGATGTTTTATATTCAGGTAGTGGTAGGCTTTTGTCAAATCTCTTTATTTTGATTTTCAACATTGAGACATTGTATCACACTTACCAAATGATTTCAGCTTTGTCTAGCAGATCATCTCTTCCTTTGTCATCTTCCAGTCCAAGCTGGCAATATTCTCATTAATGTGATAGGCGTTTGTCGACTTTATCAAAGCCATCACACCTTGCTTATTTAGTAACCAATTTAGTGCAACTTGTACAGAGCTTCTATGATATTTCTGGAAAAGCTTAAGATTATTTACGACGAGTTTCTTCAGATTGAAACAGTTTTATTGTATAATACAGATGACGTATTTCGCATTACGATTAATGCACCATACTAATTATCTTAATTAATGATAGATGCCCATGGATAATTTCATTATTGACCGAGCCTCAATTGAGCATTTGCCGATTGTATCTGAACTAAACCAAAAACTTATTCTTGACGAACAGCAGTATGACGATAATACCTCATTAAGCTGGACATATTCATCTGAGGGTCAAGCAATCTTAAGTGATAGGATAAATAAAAAACTGGTTTTTATAGCATGGCAAAAATATCCAGAGTTGAAACCAGTCGGTTATATTTCCGGAAGTATTAGTGAATGGCAAACATTATACAGAAAGCGGGTGGCGACATTAGAAAATATCTTTGTAGATAAAGCTTATCGTGGAAACGATATTGGTACGAAGCTAATTGAAGCTTTTGAAATTGCCGTAAAAGAACAAAACGCTATAAGCATGCGAATAAACTGTTTATATACTAACCCTGCTTGTGAATTTTATCAGAAAAAAGGTTATACAAAACATGCAATCCAATTCATCAAAAATTTCTAAAACTGTAAAAGCGATTATTATTTTCTTTGCTGTTGTTCTATTTACATTGGCCATATTATGGATTATCGATAATTATTACACCAACGGTAAACTAATAATAAACCTAAGATCCAGTGATCAATCTGAAGAAACTGAAGCACCCACAAGTAGTAAAAAGAAGTTTAATGTCGGATACAAAAATACTGATAATGATGAAACTCTCGAATCCGAAGAAGCATATGTAGAAGAAGATTTGACTGTTGAGAAAGCACCTAAGCCAGTTATCGGAGCTTGGATGCCTTATTGGGCAATGCAATCAGCATATTTAAGTCTACAAACAAGTCCAGCAGAATATTATTCAGTTTCACCAGTTTTTTACGAAGTCGGTGCCGAAGGATCTTTTAAGAATTACATCCCCGATAATTTTTACGATATTATGTATTATTGTGATGCTTACGATATTAAAGTAATACCTTCGATAGCTCAGTTCAATGCCAATGACCTACATGTCAAATTACAAAGTGATAGTGCAGTAGATCAGCACGTTCAAGAAATTTTATACGAAATTGATACTTACGATTTCGATGGAATTGATCTCGACTATGAATCAATCAAGTATGAGGATCAAGCAGGCTACTTTAAATTGATTAAAGACCTTTCGGATGCCTTACATGCGCGAGGAAAAACCCTTTCGGTTACTGTTATGGCTCAATGGCAAGATATCCAACAAGGGATGAGTCTACAAGACACCCGCAAGGTACAAGATTGGAATTATATCGGTCAATATGCTGATGAAGTTCGTATCATGGCTTATGATTACACTTGGCAAACTGCTGAAAAACCTGGTCCGATTGCGCCAATTTCTTGGATCGAAGAAGTACTTAAGTTCGCAGTAAAACGCATACCTCGAGAAAAAATATGGCTTGGTGTTCACTTATCTAGTTATGAATGGATTGTTGAAGATAACAATATCGATTGGGATAAGTATAATATTGAAGAAATACCAGCAAGTACAACTCAAAGAGCTGTCTCGTACACTTACGATTCTATAATAAATCGAATCAGTATATTTGATAGCTTTAAAACAGCATATAATACTCGTTTTGAAGAGCAAATTGCCACATATGATTGTTACGATGGTCAAAAATGTGTTCTATTCTATCAAGTAAGTCGCGGAGTGACTGCACGAGAAAACTTAGCTCAAGAATACGGAATAAGGGGTATATATTACTGGAGACTAGGGGAAGAAGGCGAGCTTCTATAACCTTTCTCATGGCTCTTGAAATGACTATTCAGCAAAGCGAACAAGGATAATACAAATCGAACCAACACGATGACGATTATGATGATGATGTCTTCTACTGCCACAAACAAGTATTAGCTACACATTTACATTGTGCGTTTTCGTTCTTCTCGACTACAACACATAAAGTATTAACTCGTGGAGATGCAGAACATACTTCTCCATTACACCCACCAACATGACAGTCATTCTCAGTATTGCATTCACCTTGTTCCTGAGGCTTTTCAAAAAGATCAAAGTTATTTTCACCCCAATATATGCTTAATTTTGAAGTATCACATTTTTTATCAGTTGAACATTTTGAAACTCCATCTATACATTCACATGTGTTACATCCATCTTCAGCATGGAAAATGTCACCATTCATAAAGGTTGTATTACTATACCAGCAGATATCAAGTATTGTACCTTCAACTTCATTTTGCAGAGTAAACGCAAACTGTGGTGAAGGCTCGGTAACAATAGAAAGATTCGCAATCGTAAAATCAAGAGTAACTAGGCACTCCTTTGGATAATCCTGCATTTCTGGATCAATCATAGCATTCAATGTGATGATATTTTTATTGCTGTCATAAGAGTAGAAACCAACTTGAGAAGGAGGTTCATTTGCATCAGTGCATTTTTGGATATGTTCGATAACAACCTTAAGCTCATTATTCTTATACGAGATAGAAGCAACATTGTATCCGAGAGGATTATTACGATTTTCAGCAGGTATAGTGCCCGATTTATATTTATACTTGTAAGTAAGATCTTTCTTTGTAAATTCGCTATCTTGAGGAGACTGTATGAAATCAATATTGAAATTTCCGTTACCATCATTTTGATTTCTACCCAGAATATAATCAATCCACTGCGGTTTCAAAATGTAAATCGATCCCAAAGCACCGACTAAAAGTAAGAAAATCGTTATCACAACAAGCCATTCCTTTTTCATATTGACTTATTTTATCATTTTGAGCAGAATAATACCAGAACTAAGTTTCGCTAATATATTCTATGACAGATTCTCATGCACACATAAGCATGCAACCAATTTCAGACGATATCGAGAATATACTCCATGACTTTACTAGTAAAGGTGGCACGAAAATATTAAATGCTTCTTATGATTTACCATCAATCAACCAAGTTATCCTTGATAAGATTTCTATGAGCAATATTTTCCCTGACTTGATACTCACTTCAGTAGGGATCCACCCAGAAGAGTTTATTCCGACAACATTAACAAATCATAATGATTCGCCATTAAACCAAAAATTTGATTCTTTTGAGAAAATGCGAAAAGCTTTAGATGAATACAATACACTTGTCAACAAAAACATAAAACACATTAGTGCAATAGGAGAAACTGGTCTTGATTATCATTACTTTATAAATTCGGATAAAGAGGAAGATAGTAAATTAACGACAGATCAAATTGAAGAATTAATCGAAATACAAAAAAACAGTTTTATCGAACATATAGAAATTGCTAAAAAAAAATCCTTACCGATGACAATCCATAGTAGGGAGAATTTTGGCGAAAATAGGTGCATCAAAGATGTCTTAAATCTCCTTTGCACAATCGGTAATGGAAAAATAGCCGCTTCTATACACAGTTATACAGGAGATATCGATCTGATTGATGAAATAATCGATCTAGGATATTACATCGGATTTAATGCCATATTAACATATAAAAGCGGTGAGAACATACGACAAATTGCATCTAAAACACCACTTGAACGAATATTACTTGAAACAGATTGTCCAAGTTTGCCATTACATATTAAAGGTGCTCAGAAATACGGTACGCCAAGCGATATCGGATACATAGCTTCAGTACTTGCAGAGATAAAAAACATTTCTACAGAAAAGTTACTTTCGATCGTCGACGAAAACTTCAACAGAATATTTTGTAAAACTGTATAAGTTTTTATGGTATGCCACCAACCGTTTTACCAAACACGCTATCAACCCATGACTACCCATGCACTTACTGTTACAAAATCTTATTCACATATTATAAACAAAGCATGAGAAATAGTATTAATATTATTAAAAATCGATTGAAGAAATCTCAGTACTTAATTTGAGAGTAGGGCAGAAATCTTTTTTCCAGAAATGTATTTTATGCTGTTGAATATCAAATATGCTTGACCGCCGAGAAATAATAGTAGGATAAACCAATCCTCAAAATTGTACAGCTCAAATGCTACATAAGTCTCACTCGGTACAAAGAAACTCGGTATTATTTGGAATAATTGCCCTATCACAGATATGATTGCAATAACGCTAAAAAATAATACAACCCAACCAAGTAGCGGAATTAACCACACTGTTGCAACAGCAAAGCATAACAATAATATTATTATGAATAGATCAATCTGCTCAGGATATTCGATCATAAACATTGGTATAGTAGCAATCACTATCAACGCTGTATCAAAAATGTAATCCCAAATCCGTTTATTCCGTCTATTCTTTAGAAGAATGCCATTATTAGTTTCAATTTTACTCAAATCACCATTTTCATCTTTTTTATTAACATTATTTGAAATATTTCGCATCAAATTCCCATCATTATCCTTTTCTAGTATTCCATTAAAAATATCATGCATACTATTTTTTACAGCATCATAATTATCTTGATTGCAAAAAAGTATGCCAACTCGTCTCCATGAATTATAAAGTGAAATTACCCTTGAGTTTTTATCAAATATTACTTGATCAATATCTGAAAAATTAACATATTGTTTCTCCTGAGAGATAGATGTCAAACCTGTACCAACAGCACCTATCTTACCTGAAATTAACCCAAGAGCTACCAATGAACGATTCCCAAATTTTGCTTTTGAACTTGTAACCTCCATCATGACTCCATTATTATCTAGTGTAAATCGCATCGGCATTTTATTTCCGTAAAAAAGTACCATCACAATTAAAGAAACAATGTAAAGTCCTCCAACTATAAGTGTTGTCATTAACATCATTGGTGGTATAGCCTCGATTTCATCCGTACCAACAAAAGTTAGAGTCATCAGTAAGGCCATTACAAGTCCGGTTATACCAAAGAGTTTGAGCATTTCTGACATAACTATCTTATTTGTAACCAAAGAGACATCTTTTGTCCAAGTAATCTCTCTGAAACTTTCTGTTTTCTTAATAGTATTCTTACTACTTTTAGATTTCTTCCCTGCCATTTGTTTTAAACCAAATAACTTAGCTATCGATGATAAATTATCTATCATTTATTATATTAAATACTAAAGTCTGCTTTTGCTATTATAACAACAAATTCTCCACGCAGCTCAGACTCTTTTTCCAATGTATCAATTAATTTTGAAAGCCTGTCTGTTTTGATATATTCATACATTTTTGTTAAATCATTAGAAATAGACGCATACCTATCCCCATAAGCTTTCTGACATGATTTCAGAAGTGATACAACTCTTAAGGGAGATTCATAGAAAATTATTGATCCAGTATCATTCACATATTGTGTTAATAGATCTTCTCTTGATTTCTCATTTTTCGGAGGAAAGCCCAGAAAAACGAACCTGTCTGTAGGTAAACCACTTGCACAAAGTGCCGTGCTACCTGCAAAAGCTCCTGGCAACGGAATCACTTTATATCCCGCTTTGATAACATCTCTTACTAATTTATAGCCAGGATCCGAAAGAGTAGGGGTTCCTGCATCGCTAATAAGTGATAAATTAAGGCTCATTTTCATTTTCTCAAGTACTTTATCTATAAGTGTTTCGTGTATTTGATCTCGATAGGAAATCATTTGAGCCTTAATATCATATTTCTTTAATAATTGAGCGCTATGGCGAGTATCTTCAGCAAGGATAAAATGAGAATTTTTAAGAGTCTCGACAGCTCTAAATGTAATATCACTCATATTCCCTATAGGTGTCGGTACAATAAATAATGGCATTTTGCAACTAATCAATCAATTTATTTAAAAAGCAATTGTAGCTTTTTCGAAAATAGATAATATTCATAAAATTTCCTATCTCGATTTCACTTATGCTTGTGAATACGACTGAACAGAAATCAAATAATCAAGTATATTATCAATATCAATTTTATCATATTTTAGTGCATTGCGGATTTCAAATTGCCATATCCGTACCCGACGCAAAGCAGTACATGTTGCATAACATCCTAAATCGTTGCCGATGTCCCTGACCAGAGATCGAATATAAGTACCACTACCACAAGTAACTTCCAGACTTATATAAGCACCGTTACGCGCGACCTTGTCAATACTATGTATTTGCACTTTTGAAGGCTTCAGATCTACTTGAATATTCTTTCTAGCAAGATCATACGCTCGAACTCCATTTACCTTCTTTGCTGAATATTGAGGAGGAGTTTGCATTATTTCGCCGACATATTTTCTTGATACATCTATGATTCTTGTATCAATATCTGGGATCTTCTTTTCTATGTAATCTTTCAAAATTGAATTAATTTCTTCCTGTATTTCTTTGTTATTGACGCATTTATCATTTTCAAGTCTACTTAGATCTTTGCTACATAATATCTCTTTTGCAAGTATTGGGTCTTGCGAATTAATTGGTGGACAAACATAAACTCCGCTTTTACTATTTAATATTTCGATTATCCTCTCAGACTGTAAATCGGCATCATAATCAGTTACCTTACCATCAATATCTAGAGTATCTGTCTGTAAGCCAAGCACCATTTCGACTCGATATGTTTTACTATGTTTTAAAGTTTGCTCAAAAAGTTTTGTGGCTTTTCCAATAAGTATAATTACTAGACCTGACGCAAATGGATCTAGCGTGCCACCATGCCCAATTTTTAGTTTCTTACTATCATTACTAAATCGACCTTCTTTTATTGAATTGTAATATTTATGTTTAATTTCTCGGATAATATCATATGTTGTAATCCCTGCAGGTTTATCGATTAACAGTATTCCATTTAAATCCAACTCACTGATTTGTTTACGAACCTGATTTCTTGAATCATTAAATTTCTGGATTTGCTCTGCGATATATTTATCATCTGTATTAGAATCGATAGAGATAGAAAATGATTTTCCGTAATTGTTATTCTGTACCACAATTAATTATATCACACCAAACGAGATATTATTGGTATATAAATATTTTTAAACTTTAGCCTTTAAGAAATAATGATAAATCTTTCAATTACACTATTCATACTGATTCTGGTATAAAATAAATTATTGAGTTATAATAAAATATGAATCCGAGATTTTTTATTGCACCAACAGTCATATTGTTACTTATTTTTCTATCAATGTTTGTAACATACATTATAGAATTATTTGTATCTTCAACAGAAAGCACTCCCAAAGAAGATATTGACGAGATAGTTAAGCGTATTAAGGCTCAAGCAGGTGAAAGTATAGCTGATCTCGGATCGGGAACAGGCAAATTTCTACTTGCAGTGACAAAAGCAAACGACATTAGAGGAGTAGGTTTTGAATTTTCTCCAATTCTTGCATTTTTATCAAATTTCTATCGATTACTTTTTAAAATATTCACAAAAGGAAAATATCATTTTACAATCGAAGTCGCTGACTTTCTTAGTCAAGATTTACAATCATACGATATACTTTACGGGTACTTACCTCAAACTATCGTAGATGCTTTTGAGCGGAAAGCAAATCAAGCGCTCAAAGAAGGCACACGTATTTATCTTTACAAAGCACATTTTAACAGAATCCCTGCACGAGCGGAGTATAAGCTTCCATCAGGTACAACTCTTTATGAGTATTAATCAGAAGCGTTTTTCCAAGCTAGATCTCCGACTTGAATCAATTATTATTGAAGTTTGATAAGCAAATTCGAAATTTACAAATTAAGTTTATTATTTATTGAAAATGGATAACAGTAAAATGGAACCTTTGGCATCAGTAGCTCGCCCAGAGACATTTGATGATTTTATTGGGCAGAAACATTTGATCGGAGAGAAAGGAACTTTGTTGATTCTAATAAACAAAGGAATTTTACCTTCTATGATTTTCTGGGGTCCTCCAGGAACTGGCAAAACTACTTTGGCATACATTATCTCAAAGCAATTGGATTACAATTTCTACAAGCTTCAGGCTGTATCAAGTGGAAAAGCAAATCTAAAAAATATTTTACGTAAAGCCATTGCAGATCAAAAAGAGGGCAAAAAAAGTATCTTATTTCTTGATGAGATACATCGATGGAATAAAGCTCAACAAGACGCATTACTTCCATTTGTAGAAAAAGGAGTAATTACATTAATTGGGGCAACAACAGAAAACCCATCATTTAGTATTAATTCTGCATTGTTATCACGTACAAAGGTTATCAAATTTGAGCAATTAAGCGACGAAGAGATTGCTCAAGGCTTAGAAAGAATAGTAAAAAAATATTGCTCTGAATATAAAATTGATTCTGATGTAATTAAGGCGATATCACAACTTGCTAATGGTGATTTTAGATCCGCAATAAATATTTTAGAAATCGCAATTACTTTAGCAGATAAAAACAAAAAAGTAACAAAAGAAATAATCTTACAAATTGTTCAAAAACAACTTTATTACGATAAAAATGGAGAAGAGCATTACAATATCATTTCAGCTCTACACAAATCCATGAGGTCTTCTGATAAAAATGCTTCAGCATATTGGACAATGCGTATGATAGAAGCAGGTGAAGATCCACTTTACATTGCGAGAAGGATGATGCGTTTTGCTAGCGAAGATATTGGAAATGCAGACCCTCAAGCACTAGTACTTGTAAATGCTTGTTACAATGCGTGCAAAAATATGGGTTACCCAGAATGTGATGTGATCCTTATTCAGACTGCGATCTATCTAGCTTCCTGCCCGAAAGATAATTCAGCATACAAAGTAGTTCAACAAACGCGAGAGGACGTAAAGAAGTTCGGGAACTTACAAGTCCCCATGCATATTCGCAATGGAGTAACAAAAATGATGCAGGAATTTGGGTATGGTAAAGGTTACATTTATGATCACGACACAGAAGATAAGAAGTCGGGTCAACAATGTATGCCAGATGAATTAAAAAACCGCAACTATTTTTAATTCCATCACAATGAGCAATATTGATTGATATGCAGAAAAAACTGAAAACTACAAATCAATTATTATTAACAAATATTAACAACCTAACTCATATAAAAACTCATATAAAAATTACAAATTCCATTAAAAGAAGATGAAAATTGAACTAAGTTATGATAAAATTACATTATGACAAAAATATTAAAAGATGAAAAAATTATTAACCGTATTTTAGAAAAGGCAACAGAACAGATATTGCCATCAAAAGAGCAATTACGTGAGAAACTCATGTCTGGACAAAGGCTAAGAATATATCAAGGCTTTGATCCTTCAGCTCCATCTTTACACATTGGGCACACTGTCATGATGCGTAAATTAGAAGATTTTAGAAAACTTGGACACGAAGTGATTTTTCTAATAGGCGATTATACTGCTATGATAGGCGATCCAGATAAACTTGCTGTAAGACACAAATTATCTCATGAAGAAGTACTCGAGAATGTAAAACAATATACGAAACAGGCATCAAAGATTATCGACATAGACAATAAAGAGAATCCCGTAAGTGTACGATATAATGGCGAATGGTTTAGTAAAATGAATTTTGCAGATTACATTGAATTAGCATCAAATTTTACTGTGCAAGAGCTACTAAAAAGAGATATGTTCCAGAGAAGATTAGACGCAGAAAAGCCAATCTTCCTAAGCGAATTTATATACCCGACAATGCAAGCATATGACAGTGTAATGCTCGATGTTGACATTGAAGGAGGTGGTAACGACCAATTATTTAATATGTTGGCCGGACGAGAATTAACTTTGAAACTCAAAGGTAAAGAAAAGTTTATCATCACATGTAAATTACTCACTACCGCAGATGGCCAGAAAATGGGCAAATCTGTCGGCGGTGCAATTTCATTTACTGATAAGCCTACTGACATATTTGGTAAGGTAATGGCTTATCCAGATCAGAATTTAGTCAGAGCCTTTGAATTACTCACAGACATCGAAATGGATGAAGTAGCTGCAATCGAAAAGCAATTGGCAGATGGCGTCAATCCAATGGAAATTAAAAAGCGATTAGCATACGAAATCACCAAAATCATGATTGATCAAGAAAGTGCAGATAATGCAAAAAAATACTTTGAAGATGTTTTTCAAAAACGATCCGACAATGAAGACTTAAGCATTGTTAATCTAGAAACGGAAAGTATAAATATCATCGAGCTATTGACAGAAAAGCTTCAATTCGCAAAAAGTAAATCTGAAGCAAGAAGATTAATCGAACAAAAAGCTGTAAGGATAGATGATCAACCAATCGATGATCCCAACTTTTTAGTTTCATTAGGAAATGAAGCTAAGATTGTAAGAGTAGGCAAGAAAGTTTCAAAGATCACCCGCAACTCTTAAGGATTCTTTAACTTGGTGAAATTCAGAAGTATAGCAAATGTTAAAGTGAGCAAATAGAGATCAGCACAGTTTTTAGCATATCAATAATAGGAATCAAACAGATCTATCATTAATGGATATTTAGGATGAGTTTTGCTTCTTCATCAGCAACGATTTTAATAGTTTGTTCATTAGTATTTTTTACTACAACACCATAAACACCCTTTGATACAGCATATCGTAAATACTTTTCATTATCTCCGACTATAGCTACAATTTTTGCTCGGCTTCCTTTCAACTGTTTAATTATATTATCGAAAAGATTTAATACTGATTCGTCATCCATGACTTCCTTATCCAAAGCAGACATATCAATTATGATACCATCTATGCCAGCTTCAAATATGCTCTGGGATAATATAATTTCTGAGGATCTTCGTAATACGGCATGTATTTCAAACGAACCACTTCGTCGTAAGCCAGCTGATAAAACCTCTTGCTTAAATAATTCGACAAATTTTGGATTAACAGGGTTAGCTATCGAAAGAACAACATTACGATCTTTATACACATTCCTAACCTTACGGATAATTGAGAGTGCCCGTTTAGTAAGTTGTGGTGAGCTCAAATAATGCTTGAGACCTTGTCCCTCACCAGCAATATCCTTGCCACCCTTAAGCGCTTTAAATTTGTTATAACTGTGCAAACCAAATGTGGCAAAAACTGTTTCTCCACCGACAGAGTCCGCAATCTTATCGATCGTTTGACAGATGTTTTGCGTAAATATCTTTGCTGATTCAGCATCCATGCTTGCAGGATGCACCCCATACTCGATGAATAGCTTATCCACATCAATATAATTTACACCTGATTTATATATTCTTGTCGCTGTATGAATATTACTTGTTATTGTATTATCTTCTTGCTTAGAATCTTGATTCATATGATTGACATTAAAAATCTGACTTTTAGAAACAGTATCGGGTTTTTCAGATGCTTCATCTAAATGTTTCTCGTTTAATTCCTCTGATAGAGGAGCTTCAGATTGATATAATGCTTGCTCAGAATACTTTGATAATAGATATACTCCGCCAAGAGATCCATCAATCCTTATCTCGTCACCGTTCTCAAGTTGATGTATAAATTTGTTTGCGCCAACAACACAAGGAATACCTTGCTCACGACAAATTATAGCAACATCACTTGCCATACCGCCATCTCCTACAATTACTCCGCCACTACTCAAAATAACTGGTTGGTATCCAACAGAATAAATTGGGATAACTAAAATCATGCTTCGATTAACTTGCCCGATATCATTTGGAGAAGATGTTGCAACTTTAACTTGACCCGATACAACACCATAACTTGCACCTACAGCCGATCCAATCAAAGTACCAACATTTGAAAAGGATTTGCTAATTCGTTCAGAAGCCTTACTAATAATATCTTGAGCATCAGCTACTTCATTTGAAATAGCTGAATCTGAATCAAGAGATGCAATATTTTGCTCATCAGAACTCTGTTTTAAGTCTGTATTTGTAGTTTCAACATAATCTTTATCAGAAACATTTTGTGTCGACATTTCACTTTTAATGTCTTCGGCACTTCGCTGATTTTCAGCGAAAATATTAGTATCACCGGCCAAGTCTGATTTAGCTTCAACAGGAGAGATACCCTGCAAAGAAGCACTCTCTTTGTCCTTTATCTCATTAATCATTTTTTCCAATTGGGCAAAATAATCAACATTGGAATCAAGTTTTTTAGCCATACTACCTTTTATTGCATTAGTATTCTTGCTGCGAGGAGAAAATATTCCAGCCAGGCCTTTACCTGAAGAAGATTTTTCTAAATCCTTCCCAGAATTTGACTGTTCATTAGCTGTGTCAGCACCGAAAGAATCAGTCATAGCTTGTTGATTAACAATTTTTGCTACCTCAGCATCACTTTGACTATCGGTAAGGGCCATTATATCTTTTACTGAAGTAGGCATATCGATACTCGATTCATCAGAACCCGTCATAATTGTGTCGACACCTCGGGTTTGATCTGTTATCTCAGTTGAAGATACTAAATTATCTTTAGAAACCTCTTCTTTTACGCTATTAAGTTGAGCGATTTGAGACTGCGCACCTGCAATAATATTTTTTTCATGCTCTTGTTTAATTATTTCTGCAGCAAGCGAATTGAAGCCTTCAGTTTTTACTTCTTCTTTTTCCAATAAGTTTTTATCTATCATCTCAAGAGGTTTGGTTTGTAAAACCCATACATTTCCACTTTCCCAAACCCATTCAACAAGATGAGGGGATTTCAATCTATCTTCGATAATCATTGCAACTTTCGCTATATCCTCAATAAATCGATCTTCTAACTTCTGCTGATGATTCCATGATTTTGAGATCTGTATTTTCTCTTCCGTACCGAAATGACCATTTTCACGCTTCGGGCTAACTCGTCTAATTTTCATCCAATCTTGAGGAGCAATATGCTTCTCAATTATTGCAAGGTCTTTTTTATTTAAAATATATTGATCTGGAGTAAGCTCTCCGTTCGAGATAACATCGCCTAAACCAAATACAGCCTCAACAGTAACCCGATCTTTAAGGTTGGTAATCGGATCACGAGTGTATGCGACACCAGATACTTCCGACTGAATCATTTTCTGTACCACTACAGACATCTTGAGCTCAGATAATGGTAATGAATGTGCCTTTGCATATGCAATAACCTTATCGGTAAAGACTGATTGATAGATAAGTTTGATAGCCTCGAGAAGATTATCAAATCCTTTAACATTTAATTCTGTACCGAACACTCCAGAAAAAGATACATCTGGCCGACTTGGGAATACAACTGAACTTCTTACTGAGACCCAAGCATCAGAAAACCCGGATAATCTCGAGTAAGCTTTTAGTAACTGCTCCTGAATATAATTTTCAAATCGTGCTTTTGAAATCATCTGAGAATATTGCTTTGCATCGATTGACATTGATCCATCCAATATTTGCGATATTTTCTTATTGAACGCTTTAAAAAGTAGGGAAGTGTAAACTTCTGGTGAAATAGAAAAAAATGGCGGAATAGGGATATCTATATCATAAAGTTCAAATAGACTAAGTCCTTTTCGACCGACATATGATTCATTAACTTCACTCAGAGTAAAATCTTCATAAAAATAAATATCATTCACTATTGTATTGATAGGATTTTCTTCAATTTTCTTTACACGTTTTTTGAAAAAAGGCAGATTCATCTTGGCAGCTAAAAACAAAATTACATATCACAATTTTGTAAAACTGAGTTTACTTTAAATGAATACACTCCAAAGTACTGGAAAACAGCAATTAGAATTTATCATTTATCTAGTAAATCCCTGTAACTATACTATACCTTTAGCTTTGAGCTTTTGCAAGTCTAGATAAAATCCTATAAATAAATCTCCAAGTACAAGTACAGGAACTGTCAATAATGCTCCGAGTACTCCAGCAATTGAGTATCCAAGCATAATCCCTATTAAAACAGCAATCGGTTTGATACCAACAGCTCCACTCATCACTCTTGGAACGATAAGATTATTCTCAAATTGTTGGATCACAACATAACCTGCTACGACCAACACCGCATTAATAGGACCATTCCCTATTAGAGCAAATAATATTGCTGGGACAGATGCGATTATTGGTCCAAGATTTGGGACTGATTCTAGTAAACCTGCCAATACCGCAAGTGGTAATGCAAATGGCACATTAAGAATTGTTAATAGCAACCATACTAGAAATCCTATTACAAAACTCAACGTTATCTGACCAAGAAGCCATTTTCCGAGTTTTTCCTCAACGTTATCAACTAATGCTTTTATTAACTTTCTTTGATCGTCCTTTATAAATCTCATAACAAAATAGTTGAGCATCGTATCATGATCTGAGATAATGTAAATCGATAAGAAAAGTGTTGCAACGATAGATAACAGACCACCAAAGAATTCGCTTACTTTTCCAAGAGTAGATAATATCCCATCAAGTCCCTGAGCGAGAGTAGGTATTATATTACTCGTAAGATTACTTACATATTCATTGATTGCGTTCATGATGCTTTCTCTATCGATATTTACAAAAGGCAGGTTGATATTTTCTACAGCATCAACTATTTGCTTTAATATCTCAGGGGCATTATTTACTAAATTGATTAACTGATTGATCAAAGGTACGAATATTACTCCAATAGAAGCCGAGAAAAGTATAATTGCCAAAAGATAAACAACCAAAATTGCCAACCATTTAGGCCATTTGTGAGAAGTCAAAAATCTTACAATAGGAAGAAAGGCTGAAGATATAATAAAAGCAAAGAAAAGTACAACTGCCACACCTAACAGCTTATCCCAGAGGAAGAATACTACAACAGCAATTATCAACATAAGAATAAATTTGGTAGATAACTCGATACGAACAACTTTATCTTCTTTCTTGTTGTCTCGATCATGTACTACTATTTTTGCATCTTCTTTTTTTGAAACGACATCCGTATTATCGCTCTCTTTCACACTTACTTTATTTTTATTCATTTTTATTTGCATTTCTTTTGCCATATTTATATTATACCATTTTTCTGGCGGCAGACCAAATTATCAACAATCAGGCGCTAATCATCTTCATCCACAGTATTATTCTTATTTTTGATAATATCAAACCAGCTTATGGCATCAAACATATTCTGGATAGTAAAGATACCAAATCCTGCACCAAAAAGTGCACCAGTAAGAATCCTTTTCGCTATATTATCAACATAGAGTGAGTATAGAGGTTCCCTAATAAATGTAAAAATACCATACTCAAGCATTGTTTGAAACACACCATCAAAAGCCATAGGTATCATTAAGGCAACATAAATTAATACTGGTATTTTTTTCTTAAGTATCCCAAATGCATAAAGTGAATACATCATAAGTGCAGTAAATGCTGTAGTTGAATATAAAGCAGTATCCCTAATACAATAAGCAACTTTATATCCGATCTGTTCGTTTCCCCAATATGGATATCCAAAATAAAATTCCTCTGCACCATCATACGGTGGATCTGGATTTACCTTCGGTATCTGATGCATCTCTTTGAGCTCATCTACAGTGTAAAATTGCACAAGGCTTTCTTCGCCAAACAAGTAAATTGATCTTTCAACTCGCTGATGACAAAGCACATGATATATTTTGTGAATTGCAACACCTATTTTTGGTGCACCTAATTTGAAACTAATTGGGGCAATAATCGGAAGGGTAGAGTAAACAAATAAGACTATAATAACTACCTTTATTACAATCAGATATGGGCGATCACCTTTCGCGATCATTTCTTTTATACTTTTCATCAGGCTAATATATTTAAACAAAGTATATTGCAAATAATTCAATTCTATTCCATTACAAACAGTTTTCAACAGTGCGAGATATCCTGTCCTTCAAAGATTTAGCTGTTTTTCAACCTATACATTCGATATTGAGAAAAAAATCTAATTCTTCACATATAAAAATTTAAACTATTTGCAAAAAAATAGATATCAATTACAATAAAGTATTATGGCAAATTTTAATGATTTATTAAAGGGTATAGGCAAATTACTTTTTGGAGGTTCTAAGAGTACTTCATGGACTTACGGTGATTTAAATCGCAAACTAGCCGTATGGAAAGAAAATCGTATTTTCCCTTATCTTTCAAATCTACCAAAATCGATAAGTTTTAACAAAGATTTCTGGGACCATATTGTGCAAATATACAAGAAAACTCAATCAGATGGATTAGAGCGTTCTATTTCAATATTTTGGGTTGATGGCGAACTAGTAGTAACTTCTATTGTTACTGGTACGGAGAGTAAAGTAACTTCAAAAGGGGTAGTAAGCGTCAAATATGACAGAGATAGTAATCCAAAATACTTTATTAAACGAATTTATGTTGATGATAAGGAGTATTCTCATGAGCGACTATATTATGAGAATATACCGAAGAAAACAGATCTTAAATATCTGTTTAACCTTCACACGCATCCCCCTCGAGAACAAGGAACGAGATGGTATACAGAAGTCCAAACCGAAAAACTTGCTGGTGCAGATCCAAGTGCATATTCGTTTTTTTCCGCAACAGATATTAAGTCCCAAGTTAAAACTGGAAGTGCAATATCAGGTCTAGTAACAGATAGATTGTGGATTCTAATTAGAAGTTCAGAGACACCAAATTATGTAGATTATATTGAGGATAAAGATATGAATGTAGAATTCCTTGTTGATAAGCTACATTTTGCAGTATATGAAGGATACTTTTGGGAGTCCCTACACCGTCGACGTGGCAGTATGCTTGATGAAGAGAACGAATAAAGCAAGTCAATCACGTTTTATTATTTTCAAGATTTGAAATGAGTTTTTCCATTAGCAATCTTCTTGCGTATATTTCAAAAAAAACTCCCCCGATAACCTAAAGGTTACACTAGGGGAGAATTAATACTTATATCATTCAATGCTCTTTCTCAAAGAATAAGTAATAAGATTTCAAAGTTAAATATTCTAGTTGCTCTGTTTCTGTCTTTTTAGTTTAAGTGCAACTATTGACATATTTACACCTAAAAGTGCCAAGCAAAATATTCCGAAATACATTATTGCATTATTAAGGCCAAGAGCGTTTAAAGCATCTTCTAATACACCTGCTGATGAAGGTAATTCTGTACTACCATTTCCATTACTTGCAATTGTCGAAGCACCATCGCCATTTAAATCGCCAGATTCATATTTAACCATAATCTTTTTGTCAGCTGTAACAAAATTACCTGATTGATCCCAGATTTCTACAACAAATTCATTATCACCCTTTTGAAGTACAATATCCTTGATCTCAAAATTTCCATCACTATCTGCTCTACCAGTAAAGGTCTGATCACCAGATTTCAAAACCACTAAAGAGTTAGGCTCCGCTTTACCTTTTAATGAATACTCACTACTGTTTGATTCATTATCATATTCAAATTCAACAATCTTTGAAGGAGGAGTTGTATCATACTTGGAAATCAATTCTGGAGATTTCTCACTTCGTGATCTAATTACAAATCCTCGAATAGTTGCGACCTGAAACTTATGATCTCCTTCATTTTTCATCTCATAATTGTATTCATACGTACCATCTTCACTTACCTTAATAGGCTTTCTTTGCAATTTATCATTTACATATACAATAACTTCGTTTGCACCATCAACATATCCCTTGATTGCAATATCTTTTGAGTTAGTTGTAGTAGGAATTTCACTTACAATAGGTATTGGCATATTTTTGTCGAGTCTTGGAGCGAACCTAGTAACTATTGCAATTATTAAGATACCAAGAAGGACGATGATACCGAAGATTAAAATACCTAAACCAAGAACCTTAATAAAAGATTCACCGGAATTATTATCATTTTCAAGCCTTGCTTCGGTTTTTTCGAGCATTGTTTCCTTTATCTCAACTGATTCATTTTTTACATCGTTAATGACAGGACTTGTGTACTGTTCTGTTTTAACAATCTTCTTTCTTCCTCTACGAGCCATTATTTTTGAAATAATAATTTATTATACACATAAATATAATCAATTTACTCTTTATACATAGGTTTTTCATATGTATAAAATACTTGATAAATAATTGTGCCTTACTACCTGTAGTGTATTACAAAAGGCCAATCTTTGCAACAGTATTAATAGATATGATAAAATGATAATAATTAATCTTTCCTTTGTAATAATAAGTTCTAATTGCAATCTATGCTGACTTTTATTAAAAAACTTTTTTCAATAGTATTACTTATTGTGATATTATGCGGAGTAGGATACATCATATATTATCCTAACAGGGATAAAATCAATATTTTCTTTAATGAGATTGATCCTTACAATATCTCTCATAATACTTCCCTTGCTTTTTTGATTGATGTGTCGAGGCAGCAGAATAAAGAAGATTACTTCAAAGCAAGTAATACAAATTCTATTGAAGAAATAACTCCATCAACACTGGCACTTTATCAAAACGGCGGAAATACAATATATGAGCTTGAGAAATATAATACTTTTTTAGAAATTCCGAGTGCAGATATTGCCGGAAAGGTGTTTGACGGTGAAAGCTCATGGACGATGGTAAAAGGTTTTTGGCATTTTCCACTTTCAAGCATGCCGGGTATCGCAGGGAATACAGTAATAATAGGTCATAGATATGATAAAATGCCTCCAGCAACAGATACTTTCTTTAATCTCGACAAAGTGAAGATAGGCGATAAAGTGTATATTACACAGAATGATGAAAAACTTTCTTTTACTGTTACTGAAACAAAAATCGTCGAAAAAACTAACAGAGAGATTTTAACCCAGACAGATGACTACCGTATCACTATCGTAACATGCCATCCGCTTTGGACAGATGATCAAAGACTCGTGGTAATTGCAAAGCTGGACAAAATTTATAGAAACATTTAAAATAAGGGCTGTTAAATAAATTTCAATAATATAAACATGGATAACAAAAACAACACTGAGGCGAAGATATACTCACTCAAGGACCTAAAAAACGGTAAATATCAGATTTCAATTAATATTGAGCGTGAAGCATTTAATAAATCATATAAAGCTAATCTTGAAAAGCAAGCAAAGACAGTTGAGATTAAAGGATTTAGAAAAGGAATGGTTCCCACATCAGTTATCGAAGAAACAATGAAAGATGCAATCCTCAAAGATACTTTTGAAAAATTAGCACCTAACCTTGTTATGTACGCATTACAAGATGCAAAAATCTCTCCTCTTGTACCTGTAAAATACCTTGGTATTCCAAGCTTTGATGGCAACGAAGATTTACATTTTGAAGTCGAAATTATTAGTGTTCCTAAATTCACAATATGCGACCTAAAGAAGGTCAAAGTTGCAAAGAAGGATTCAAAAGTAACAGATAAAGAATTAGAGGAAACTGTAAACGCTATGTATGATAATCAGATAAAAGCAGATGAGAAAGCTTCAGAAAATAATTCTGTTGACTCAAAAAAGAAAGACACAACGAAGAGAGAAATAGATGATAAATGGGCAACAACAATTGCTGGTAAATATCAAATAAAAGGTGTGACTTCACTTGCAAAACTGAAGGAAGAGATTAAAAAACTTCTTGAAGCAAAGAAGGTTGAATTGATTGAAAGAGAATTTGAAAGAGATATTCTTTCCGAAGCAGTAAAACTTTCAAAAATTCAGATTCCTGATGAGGCAGTAGAATATGAACTGGCTGAGCGAGAGCATTCATTTATGCACCAACTTGAAGATATGAAAATCAGTATGGATCAATATCTCCAAGCATACAATATTACCGAAGAAAAACTGAAAGAAGCGTGGAAGGTTGATTCTAAACAAGCTATTGAAGAGCATGTGCTACTTACCGAATATGCAAAAAATGCCGAGATAAAGTTTGACGAGAATGAATTTGTACAATTTATTCAAAATTCTGGAGCTCCAAAAGAATATATGCAGAATTACAATTGGCTTCAAAGTATGCAAAGCGTTTATTTCAAAAATAAAGCTTTCGAGAAACTTCTCTCTGAAGTTAAAACTAATTTAGGTGTCGCTGACAGCACACCAAAGAAAAAAATAGAATTAATTAGCTAACCAACTGTATAAGTTCTATCATAGAAATAGCTTCGATTATTGAAGTAGTAACGTACACAAGATCATTTATGGCAAAAAGCGTGGGTAGTCATGGTGACGGATAATCTTATGCAAGTTGCTTGGTGGCATACTATGAATTATAATGTATTAGTATTTGCAAAGAGTGAGATTTATGCGGATGATTTCGTTTGCACAAAAGCTTGCCAATAAATAATATTATAGAAGGAAGGTTATGTTGATTCCAACAGTTATCGAAAAAAATCGTGAGGGTGATTACGCTTATGATATTTATTCACGCTTACTTAAAGATCGAATTGTTTTTGTATCTGGAGCAATTGATACTGAGATGTCAAATACAGTTGTTGCTCAATTACTTTTCCTTGAGAAAGAGGATCCAAAAGCCGATATTCAGATGTTTATTAATTCGCCAGGCGGTGTTGTTTATGCAGGTATGGCAATACTTGATACTATGCAATATATAAAACCCGATGTATCAACAATTTCCGTAGGTATGTCCATGTCCTTTGGTACTATACTTTTAGCAGCAGGCACAAAAGGTAAAAGATTTGCCTTACCAAACAGTATAATCCATCTGCATCAACCTTTAGGTGGGGCAGAGGGGCAGGCTAGTGATATAGAAATTACCGCACGAGAGATTTTAAGAATTAAAGCCGATCTGTACAAAAAGCTTTCAAGCTACACAGGGCGCACTGTCGCAGAAATAGAAAAAGATGCTGATCGAGATCGATATTTCACCGCAGAAGAAGCAAAGAAATATGGGTTAATTGACAAGATACTTAATAAGTAACTGTATTTTTAAAGCAGCTCAGATATTCTGGTTATTGATCGTTTCTTTCAGATTGTTAAGTAGTAAATATTTGGCTTGCTTTTTTTTTAGGAAAGCTCAAACAGAGTATAATTTTGTTTCTCAAGTATTACTATATATTTCTCTTTCTGCAAAACAGGATTGAAAAAATTAAGTTGATTTGATATACTGTACTGCTCATTAAATATTAGCTATGTCCTCTTTAGATTATCATAGCAGATAATTGTGTTTTGGACGGCTAGCTCAACTGGTTAGAGCACTTCATTGACATTGAAGAGGTTACAGGTTCAAGTCCTGTGTCGTCCACCATTTTTCCTGTAATAATTAGTCGTTAAGTTTATCTTTTTACATTATGCAAAATAATGAAAGCATAGAAGAGAGATCAAAAAGAATCTTAAAAGAGCTATTAACAAAATATCCCAATAAATCTGCTTATGACCTTGACGGAAGGGGCTTACATTTTGTATGTGAGGTAGAGCCCGTAGACGAACATCCCGAATATGACAGAGCTGTAGAAGTAATAATATCAAGCAAACCTCATAAGCATAATATAATGGTACAAAATTATACCATTCTAAAAGGGATTTTAGAGTTACATGTTGATAATGATGTAATTATTCTTAAAGAGGGAAATAAATACAAAGTGGAGGCTGGCACAGTTCATTGGGCAAAAAGTGATAAAGAATGTTGGGTTGAAATATTTTCAGAACCGGGTTGGACCAAAGAAGATCATATTCAAATTAATCAATAGTATCAAGCGAGAGTTATTCTTTGTTTTTATTTTACGGTTGAAAGTGTCGTCCACCATTTTCTCATAATCGTTACTGATAGTAATTAGCTATATACCACATTGGAGAGATGTACTGATAACTGTTTGTGGTAGATGTTTTATTTATGAACATTTCGTGACACATAATTATTGAGAATCATTATGACTATTACAATTAAAACGATCTGATTTATTATTGATATTATGATTTCTCATGCGATATTGCACAAACAAATCTAGGGTGGTATAATAATGCTATAAGTTGTCAGTCCTAGTGTATGAGTACAACAAATAAACCAGAAATATCATATCTAGATTTACAGAACAATTCAAAAGAAAATACATCTTCAGGAAAAGAAATCCTCGTAAAAGAATCTGATGATTTTTTGAATTTGAGTTTGGAAAGATTAGTGAGAACTGCAAAATCATCAGCAGTTGACATGATGTCCCAAGATGAAGATAAAGAAAATGAAAGGCCCAATCAGTTGATTTCCATAATTCAAGAATTCGTAGCGAATCAACAAGATATTCTAATCGAACTGTCATCAAAAATACCTATTACACAACTTGAAATGGCCATACAGAGAAGATTGCTTACAGCAGGAAAGATGTTTATTCCAATAGTAGTACCGAAATTCGATAAAAGAAATGGATCAGATTATTTTGCTTCAACTCAATTATATATTTTAGAGCAATTAAGAGCGATATTTAAATATTATGGTATAGAAGGTTGCGATGAACTACTTGCTGATCCAAACAAAGATGACATTTCAAATAATGAAGATTATTCTGCAAGAATTGAACAACTTCTTAAAACTGCAATTGATTTACTATCCTTTTCAGACAATAATTTCCTACATGGAAACAGTTCGAAGGTAATAATAATCACTCAAGATGACGGAAGGAAGGATAGTCAGATTTATCCTGTTTGTTTTCAACATAATCCTAATGACGAAGGAAATAATAGAGCCTTAGCCGATGACAGTATAATACGAATCAGCATTAAGGATGATATGACAGCTACTCCAGGCATTAATCCTTCAGAATTACAACAATATTATTCTACAACCTTCGGAAAAGTTTACAAACCATCTTCAATTACTTTTTACCCAACACATATAACTAATTGGCATGAAAGGATCATAAACGACATGCGTCCTTTAGACAGTACAGCACTTAGAGCAATTCTTTTGGAGGTTGAATTTATTACCCACGGAGATTTCAGAGCTTCCATTGCAATGTTAGAGCATATGCAGGATATTTTCCCTCAACTATATAGAAGAATTATGCAGCACTTATATGTAGATAATACTGGTTTTTATAGCGCAGTGGATCTTCAAGATCAGAAGCTATTAAAACAATTATACGAAAGATACTTCGAAGAGGAAATTGTACATATTAATAGACTCTTGACTTTCTTAAAACGAGATGGATTATCACGTTTCATTTCTGAGGAGCCATCAGAAGATAAACGACTTCTATCTCGTAAAGATATCTGTATGATATATAGTATTGCTGCACAGTTCAGAGATGAATCTGCGTACCCAAATGTCTTTATAATCAATCAATTAATTGCAGAAATTATTGCAAAAGCCTTTTATTACAATTATTATTTTCAAACCGATGGACAAGGATTAGACCTTGTGCATATAACTAAAATTACACGATCAATACTTGGATGCGCATTGAATACAGAGGATAGATACTCACAGACACATCGAGATACACTTTTACAGAATCTTTCAAACTTTGATTATTCCCACTATTCGGATACTTTCAACGATCTGTATCCAGTAATAAAAATATTAGATGTGTATATGATAGAAATTTTTTCAAAAATATCACCTATGAATCAAGAGGTAGGATATTTTCATGGACCTGATTCCTATGAACAAATCTTCATAAGCCCGTTTGCTCTTGATTGGCTATTGTTTTGTTACAATATTAAAATGGCAGAAAAGGCTAAACCTCATAACAATAACACTTCCGATACTACAGATGATTCAGCCGGTGAATCGCCATCTGAAACAAGAAAAACTCCAGATAGGCAATCAATTACATCCGTAAACCAGAAAGCACTTGACCGTTTGATATATACTATTATAACAAGATTCCCACCAAAGTATGAAGGAGTCTCTCGGACATTTGGAGGTCGAATTTGATACATCAGGTTTTGTTGAAGCAGCAGGAGATTATGAAATTGAATATTCCGTGAAATTATATTTAAAACACTACAAAGTATAATTTTCAAACCTAATCTTAATTTTCAGACAAATCCGAATACAAATCCAATACTTTTTCAACATTTTGCAAAAATTTTAAAAAGCGTATAATAAAATAGATTAACTTTATTATTACGAAAAGATGAAAAAGGGAATATTTATAGCAATCATATCAGGAGTATTAATAACAGGAGTAATAGGAGGAATATTGCTTTTCAAATATTTAATATTACCCAATTACTCACAAGATAAAAAAGAAGACAATAAAACAACTCAAGAAGAAGAACAAAAAGATAGTACAAAATCGGACACTAACAAAAAATCAGACACAAACACCAATAGTGAAAACAATAAACAAAACAATGAAAACAGTACAACTCCTAAAATAATAATTACAAGTCCAGAAGCACAAACTAATATCGATGGAAAATTTTTAGTAACAGGAGAAGCATTAGCAACCTTGCAAGAAGTGACAATACATGTCCAAGATGATGAGGGGACAATACTTGGACAAGTAATAGCAGGACTTGCTAGCGGAGATCCCAATCCTATGCACGGAATATATCAACAGATACAATTAAACAAATCACCTATGACAAAGACGGGTAAAATAGTTGCTTATCCAACAAGCGAAAGTTCAGATAGTCAGGATCGGGTAGAAGTACCGATAGCATTTGAAGCTGGATTAAGTGCAGAAAGATTAATTGTGTATTCACCTATCAAAGAGATGTATTATCAAGGTGGCGAAACGACAATATGGGGACAGATGCAAGATTTCTTTGAAGGTACAGGATATGTAAAATTGCTAAACAGTAATGGTGGGACATTGTGGGAAGGTTCATTTACATCGTTATCCGAAAATTATAATCAGTTTGCAGATTTCTCATACACATTTGACATGGGACAAATACCTTTGGCAGCTGGAGATGAAGCAAAATGGGTATTCTATGATGTAAGCATGCAAGATGGATCAACTTCTATACTTGTGGAAATTCCAGTTCAGATTCATTAGGTATTTTTGGGCTTTTCCTCTGTCAATCCTACGATTGAGCAGATGAAGCAATCTCGATAATTTACAATAATAATATATGCCCATTGAAAGGTAGAGTCCTAGAAATACCTCAATGACAAGTTTAGTGTAAGCGTATACGGCCCCTGGAGTAAATCTACTCAAAGTTACCTGCGATAATTAACCTACAACAAAGAGATTGAAACCGTTTTAAAAATATTGTATAATACTTTTATGAATTCTACAGATACTGCCATAAAGGAACCACTCAGTCCAGCATATCAAAGTATTACAATACACAATCAAAGTTCTTTACCAAAAGTAGCACTACTTTGGGTTAAAGATTTTTTTTACTGGTGGTATTTAAAGATGCCCGTTTTTCACCTTCTTACACTCAGGCGAATAGTAATTGTATTAAATGATCAACTCTCATTTTCACTTTTATTGAGGACTTTCTTTACTCCTTGGAAACGAGATAGGAGGGCAACTGGATATTTTGTCGGGATTACAATTAGATTAATCTATCTTCCAATAGCTTTTTTTGCAATTGTATTTGCAGTCATATTGTATATCGCATTTATTATTTTCTGGGTTACACTACCAATTATTACTTTTATTTTACTTATCGCTACACCGTTTCTACCAATTTAATACATGATACACTTTGTTAAATTATTAAGCGTTTTGGATAATTACAGATTTATATGGGAACATTAAGAACAAATAGTAAAACCAACCTTCTTGGATATCATGATAAAAGCACCAACAAAGTTGGACTGATGGATCAGGATCAACTTCCAATGCTGATAGATGAAAATTATGCACCGTTTCTGACAACAAGAGATCATAATTTTGTAATTGCAACACCTGAAATCAAATCAATGATTCAGAATTTTGCTATCACTAAAAATTTTAGGAAGGTTAAAAATAATATTGCATCGATATTATTAATCCCTGGTCTTATTATTTCAATAGGTTATATCTTAAAACTGTTTGGATTCTTTGACGATATTTCATTAATAAACAATATATTTTCAAATAAATTACTGAATATGTCATTCTGGATAGCTGTACTTGGAATCCTAGTTTTATGGCACGATACTTATCGAAACGAGATACACCCGATACAATTACCACAATCGCCCTTAATACCTGAAAAAGAAATTGACCAGATAAAAACGTACGGATTTAAATTCACAAGATATGTAGAACTTGGCACTTGTGGTTTTGTCTCAGAAGAACTCCAGCAATTTCTCGCTGCAAATACACATGAAGATAATCTCAATTCGCTAAGACTTTTTAATGAACTACTTAAAATTGAAGAGATTGAGCGAATAATCAAACGATCTAACCTTGATCTAAATCAATCTCAGTATGAAAAATACGATATTAGCAAAGCTACAATACCTGATTATCCTCTGACAGCTGTAAGATGTTTGCTTACTTATGCGCTCCAAGAAGCAATTTTGACTAAATCACCATCTATCCAGCCTGCTCACATTTTCCTTGCATACTTCAAAGTTTTTCCAATCCTCAAAAAATATTTACAATCAAAGAATTCGTCTATAGAGATCATGCGTGAAGTCGAAAGGTATTATCAAGAGGAGAAAAGTCATAATCAAAGCGTAAGTTTTTTTAATCCTAAAACAAAATATTATCGTACAGGCGGAATAGGGCGAGATTGGATATATGGTTGGACTTATTACCTCGGTAAATTTAGTACAGATTTGACTCAAGAAATAATTGGGGTAGATAAAGTATTTGGTATTGGTCATGAAAAAGAGGTCGAGGCAATAGTATCAATTATTGGAAGATTATCAAAAAAAAATATATTATTAATCGGTGAGGCCGGTACAGGTAAATCAAGCCTGATCAAGGGACTGGCACAGAGGATTAACCTCGGGAATGTACCTCCTCAACTTCAAAACAAGAGGATTATCCAACTTGATCTTACTCAATTGCTTGCTCTCTCAAGTAATGAAAATAACGGCGGAAGTAGTATGGGAGACCAACTTAAAAGAGCACTCGATGAACTTGCCAAAGCTGGAAACACAATTCTATATATTGATGAGATACAGGAGATAATACCAGCAAAATCAGAGTCAACTGGTCAAAGCATAGCTTCTATAGTATTACCATATATTCTGGAAGGAAAATTTCCTGTAATTGGCACGATAAACTATTCTGACTATAAAAAATATTTTTATTCAAATGAATCTTTACGACAAGGTTTTGAAAATGTTGAAGTAGCAGAACTTTCTCCGAGAGACACTATGTATATTATTGAAAGCCAGATAGATCAACTGGAAGAGAACTATAAACTTTACATTACTTTCCCTGCTATTACAGCATCTATTGAATTAGCTCAAAGATATATTTCTAGTCGTAAATTACCTGATAGTGCAGTCAGAGTTATAGAAGCTTCATGTTCTTGGGCTCAATCTCAAAATATTAAAGTTTTGACCAATGAGCATGTTTCAAAATATATTTCTATACAAACCAATATCCCCGTCGAAAGCATTACAGCCGAAGAAGCTACTCGCCTTATGAATCTTGAACAAAATATTAAATCAAGAGTAATCGGTCAAGACGAGGCCGTACATGCTATCGTAGAGTCTCTAAAGCGCTCAAGAACCGATGTAAGAGATCCAAACAAGCCAATCGGTGTATTTTTATTTCTCGGGCCCACAGGTACTGGTAAGACACATTTGGCTAAAGTTATTTCGGAAGAATATTTTGGATCTAAAAGCGATATTATCAGGATTGATATGTCAGAATACCAGGACATCAAGAGTATCGACAAATTACTCGGAGTTTCCGGATCAACGGATACATTATCTCAACAAGCTATTTCTCTATTAGATAGAGTAAAATCAAATCCATACACTGTAGTATTATTTGACGAAATAGAAAAGGCGCATCCTCAAATATTAGATCTTTTCTTACAACTATTTGATGAAGGTAGATTAACAAGCAATTCTGGTGAAACAGTTAATTTTACAAACACAATTATCATATCAACAAGTAATATCGGAAGCAGATTATTACTTGAAGCTCTACAAAAAGATCGTTCATTGTGGGAAGAAGCAAAGGGTAGGGCAATAATTGAACTCCGCCAAGCCATTCGTCCTGAATTGCTAAATAGATTTGATGGAGTAATTGTATTCGCTCCACATACAATACAAAATCTTATTAAGATTACTGAAATCCTATTAAACGAAATGGCCAAAAGAATGCTCGAGAAATCTATCACACTTAAGTGGGATAATACCATTCCTATGATTATTGCTGATAAAGCACAGGAACCGGGACTTGGTGCAAGACCTTTAAAAAGATTTATTCAGGAGAAAATTGAAGGAAAGCTTGCAACGGAAATTATATCCGGCAGCATCAAAAACGGCGATACAGTTGACATACGTGAGAGCTGGTTAAACTAGATATTTCAGCATTTTACCAAAGAATAATCATTATCGATTTAAACAAGTGAGTATCCTGTTTTTTGTATCCGAGCGCTACCCGCAAACACATCTCTGCCCATCGCTATAAAATCGCTTTCAGAAGGCGATCATTGTCACAATTCAAACAATAAAAAAATTACAGAAATTAGTAGTATCGTTATATTTAAGTAGCTCGAAATAAATAATTTTGACTGAATAGTAAATGAAATTAGGTTTTGGTTTAGTTCGATTATTGCCATCAGGAATTGTAGAAATAAATAATTTAAAATAGCAGTTGATATATTTCGTAAAATTAATTATAATAACGAGAATCTACTAATTTGAATACGTAAAGAAATGGGTGCACTACCAAAAAGAAAAATTTCTAAAGCTAGAAAAGGCAGAAGAAGATCTCACAATGCTCTAACTTCACCAGCAATGTCAGTTTGTCCAAAGTGTGGCAAACCAAAGCGACCACATTTTAAATGTGAATACTGTGGACATTACGGCAGTTTCAAAAGAGAATCAACTGATACAAAAGCAAATACTAGTGAGAAGAAAGTAAGTACCGCTCAAGCTACAAAAAAAGCTAAAGCTGTAGAAAAAAAGTAAAAATTTACTCAAATGAAAACAAACCGCGATCCGAGACATCATTCAAGAATATTGGCTTTACAGCAGTTATATTCCTATCATTTTCATATTAAGAGTGCTGAAGCTAAAATCGATTATGAAGTCGACGAACTCGCAAAACTTGATCTAATTAATGATTTTCAGGACACTCTATACACTCAAATAGTCGATGGTGTAAAAGAAAATTTAGAAAGTATTGATAGTTTTATTACAAAACGTGCTCCACAGTGGCCAATCGATCAAATTAAGAAGATCGATCTCGAAATAATGCGAATAGCAATATATGAAGGTTTTATTTCTCAAATAACTCCACCAAAAGTTGCTATAGATGAAGCAATAGAACTTGCAAAGAAATTTGGAGGTGAAACAAGCAGTAAATTTGTTAATGGAGTTCTTGGATCACTTTTTGAAACCAATAATCAGAATGATTCTAGCAAAAATAAAGTAGTTAAAACTGATAAGAGTCCTGCAGTAAATAAAAAAATTAAATCAACTGTTAAGAAATCTTTATTACTATAGTATTAGCAATAAGCTTTGTTGGAAAAAATACTTACAAGAAAATACGATTATCATAAATATACGAATAAAATAAATCTTACCAAAAATCATGAAAACAAATCCAGATGTAAAGGAAATAACTACAAAACTTGGTATAAAAATAAAAAAAATTGAGCTTTACGAAATTGCATTTACTCATAGATCCTATTTAAATGAAGCAAAAAAAGAAATACGTGCCCACAATGAACGCTTAGAGTTTTTAGGGGATGCTGTTCTTGAGCTAATAATCTCAGAATATTTATATACCAAACATCCTGACCATCCAGAAGGAGATCTCACAAGTTTCAGATCAGCGATTGTAAAAGCACCATCATTAGCAAAATTTGCTAAAGACTTTGGTTTCGGCGAGTATCTACGAATGTCAAAGGGAGAAGAAATCACTGGTGGAAGAACAAAAGACTACCTTTTAGCAAATACCTTTGAATCATTTTTAGGAGCGTTATACATCGATTTAGGCTATAAAGAGTGCCAAAAATTCATTTACAAGCACTTAGTTCCCGAACTAGAGAATATTATTGCCAACCGTCTTGATGTTGATCAAAAATCCAAATTTCAAGAAATGGCACAAAGCCTTTTTAAGTTAACTCCGGAATACAAACTTCTTAAAGAAGAAGGACCTGATCATGAGAAAATCTTTACTATGGCAGTATTTCTTGGCGAAAAACAATATGGTATTGGGAAAGGTCCAAGTAAACAGAAAGCAGAGGAAGAAGCCGCTTTGAACTCTCTAAAGATGCTTAGAGAAGATAAAAGTGTGATTACCTCTTGAATTAATTAAATTGTTCTGATAAAATCAGTAAGCTATGATAAAGTTCAAATTAAAAAGAGTAGGTAAAAAAGGGCAAGCATTTTATCGAGTGGTTGTCATCGAATCTACTAAAAAAAGATCAAGTAATTACATAGAAGATCTTGGCTGGTACAATCCGCATCTTGAGGCCGGTAAGTCATTTAATATTGATATCGAAAAGGCAAGAGAGTGGATCAAAAACGGTGCACAACCGACAGAAACAATAGCACAGTTTTTCGTAAAACTTGGTTTGATCGATAAATTACATCGTGGTTCTAGATTAGCTAAAGCTCCTGTTAAAGAAGCTCCAGCTACCGAAAAACCTGCAGAAAAAGCAACTGAAACAGAAGCACCAGATCAAGTTGATAAATCAAATGAATCAACAAATACTGAAGCTGAAGCTACAGAAGCAGCTGCTGAAACTCCAAAGGCTGAAGAGCAGACAGAGGATCAAGCAAATACTCAACCTACTGACCAAACATCAGAGGAGCCTAAATAATTTATTTATTTCTACATATGAAAGAACTAGTTGAATATATAGTCAAGTCAATAGTCAATAATCCTGATGAAGTTGAAGTTTCTCAGAGAGAGAGTGTTGATTTTCCAGGTTTACATATTGTAACAATCAAGGTTTCTGATAAAGATCTTGGAGCTTTAATTGGTAAAAAAGGTAGAACAATTCACTCAATTAGAGATATTGTAACAATTGCAGCTATCAGAGCAAATAAGCGAGTTAGAGTAGTTGTACATGAAGAGGGTCGTACAGATGATGAGGGTGGTCATAATCACAATCATCAAGAGCATAATGAAAATACTCAGCCACAAACAACTGAAGTTATGTCAGATGAGAGTGTTGAGGAGACATTAGATTTGTAATCTCTTTTACTATTTGATTATTAAGGGATCCGCAAGGGTCCCTTTTTTTACTGTATTCATTTTCAGGTTATTTACACGAAATCCATGTTTATGAAAATTTTTGAAAATATAGTTAATAGTTATTGAATTTTTACGCCTGAAACTACTGACAATTACTGAAAGGTTGGATTGAAAAAAATGGATAATAGCAGATCGTTAATCTAGCAGTTTACTTCTATTTCTAAGCATTTCTACAAGATTATTAAAATTGGTGTACGGGACAAATGTTTGATAAGGGTCGACATTTGAGACACTCTCACTTAAATAATAACCGTTGATTGTAATATCAAAAGACCACCTCTTACCCGATATATTTGAAAGATCAATTGAATTTACAGAGACAATGTATGGGGAAGATTTCTGTAGATCCTCAAGGAAAGATAAAACATCCGTATAATTACCCTCATAGCTTAAAGGACCACTGACTGTTGACATATCTAACGAGCTATCTTCAGAAGTTATATCAGAGTTTGAAGCCCGAATTTCATTAAGCTTAAGCCCTTTATCTTTTGCAAGTTCGTCAACAAAATATACAAAATCAGCAACTTCAAGTCGGGTAGGGATAACTTGATCGATTATCTGATAGTCTTCATAAAGCTGGGTACCATCCAATTCATCAATTTTTACTTGTAAAGTTTTCATTTGTTCCTGCTTACTTATGACATTTTTGGTATCATCATTGAGTTCGACTGTTTCCGTAATCATAGGAATATATACAAAAATCGTTAATACAATAAATATGATAAAAGCAAGAAATGGTATTACAAAATCAGAGAAAATTAATTTCTTCTGCACTTTCTCACCACTTTTTATTATTTCCCTTTGCTTTTGCATTGTTCTATTATACTAAATAATATTTACTACTCATTTATCTGTTCGATCATTTGCATAAACAGATTTTCAACATATCATTTACAAAAAAATAGTCAATCTTAACTCTTTCAATACCAATATTAATCTTAATTAGACGTTTCTCCGCTTGTTTTATTTTTAAAATAATCATAATTAAGTTGACCTTCAAACTCGAAAGTAGTTTTATTAGCATATGATCCAACCGAATTAAGATTTACAATATTAACACGCGAATCCATACTGAGCAGATGCCACAATTTTGCAACATCCGTTAGTGAACTTGCCTCACCGCGAACAATAAAATGCAAATCAGGGTCCAACTCAATATTACTAATCTTACCCAATTTTGAGCTTACCTGATCCCAATACTCAAATACTTCACGATAAGAAACAGTATTTTGCTGGATAGAGTCAAAAAGTTTTATTCGTCGTAGTATGTAAGAGTTCTTTGTAAGTGTATCCTGATCTTGTAATACTTCTTTTTCAATCCTTGTTAATATTTTTTTCTGACCTTGGTTTTCTAACTTTGCTATAAAATTTGATCCGATGATCCCAATCGAGAGTAATACCAAAACCAAAATAAATACTGCGCCTGCAATGTTAAAACTGGCTTTTCGTTCATTTCGTGCAATTTCATCCGATGTAGCAGGTGGCAAAAGATTTATTCCTTCATTAATGTTTAATATTAATGGATTATCTTTTTTGTCAACCGATACTTGGCTTTTCTTCTTAGAAAATAAACCAAGCCCATTTTTCTTTTTTAAAGATTTATTCTTATTATTCTCGTTTACTTTTGTCTCATCGACTTTTATTTCATCTTGAACTTCGTCTTTCTTTAATTCTAGATTTACTTCGTCTTCAGGTTGATCTGCAATGTTAACACTGTTTTCTGTATTTGAATTCGAGATTTCTGACTCTTCAGTTAAAGCACTTACGACAACAGGATCTTTAACAATTGCCTCAATCTCAGGCTTGATATCAATACTATCTTTTTTCTCGGTTAGCTCAACATTTTGTACTGGGGCTTCGGTTTCTGGAATTTTCTCAGGTATGACATTCATAACTTCATCGGCTACAACACCTATCGTTTCAGTATTATCTGTTAACGCAATTTCTGATTTCTCCTCAGTTTTGACAGGATTTTCATTATTTTCTATTGCAAGTTTTTGGTCATCAGTCACTTTGATTTCTGGGTTATCCACGACAACATCTGATTTTGTTTCTTTCTTTTTAAAAAGCTTACTAAATATTGATTGTCGTTTTGGTTTCACTTCCTTCATTTTTGTGTTTGCTTCGGGAGTAGCTTCAATGTTACTGCTTTCTTGAGTATCATTTTTTTCTAAGTCAGAAGCAATCTGGGTGACCTCAGTATTTGTTTCTGTCTGGCTTTTATCTGTAGTATCATCAGCAACTTCGTCAAAAGTTTCTCCACCTAATCCCTTTTTTTGTTCTTTATCACTAGTGTCCTCTATACCCATCTCCGATTGAGGTACATCTGCAACGGGTAAAGTTGCCTCACTGCCAGTATCGTCTGTATTTGGGGTACTAGGAGAGCTCACATTACCCACTGAAACGGATTGAGAGCCTTCCGAAATATTCACTGGTGCTTTTTCATCAGCTTTCGAAGTATCCGGACTTATTGGAGTCTCCGTTTGGCCATCATTTAGCACCGTTTTTAGCGCCTGATCAAGCTTAGCCTTATCTTTATCATCTATCTTTTTTTTACTAAAAATACTTAGGATTCCCATTAAAATAGTTTTTATCTTATCATTTTATTCAGTTTTCAGAGCCAAACCGACAGCTACCGAGAACGAAGGTTTACTCTTAGCTAGAGCACTTTCATATTTGGCATCCACTTTGATATTTGTCCAAGGATCTCCTACTTTAGAATTAATATTTAATTGATCTGTCATGTATTTTTCGAGTCCTGGCAACATTGCACCATCACCGTTAAGCAGACATTCCTGTGGGACGGGTAGGAGAGTACGAGATTTGTAGAATTCCATACCTCTTTGGATCTCAACTAAAATCGAATCCATAACAGGTTTTAGCGCTTGAGCAACTTTACCTTCCAAAACATCTTCAGCAAGACCATAATTTCTCTTATACTCTTCAGCTTGATTATATTCAAAGCCAAACTTATTAACTATCGCTTGAGTTAATGCGTCTGAACCGATAGAAATACTCTGAGCAAAAACAAGAAATCCGTTATTCATAATGCTCATATCTGTACTCTGAGCTCCAAAATCAAGCATAAGTATTTCTTTTATACCAGTCGAACGATACATGGCTCGACCCATTGCAATAGATTCGGTTTCAATAGCTACAGGTTCAAGACCAGCCTTATCAACAACACTTGTATAAATATCGATTATTTTTCGTGGTGCTGCGACTATTAAAACTTTATATACAGATCGTTTATCATCATACCCAATTGGTAGATAACTCATCTGAACCTCTTCAATCGGTAAAGGAATGAGCCTTTTTGCCTCATAAAACACAGCATTTTTAATCTCATCTTCTTTGATTCCACTATATTCCGTAAATCGTGTAAATACACTAAATTCAGGTAATGCCATAACTACACGTTTCTCTTTGATTTTTGCGGAATCAAAAAGCGCCTTAAGAGAATCTGTAAGTTTTTGTTGATGTGACGCATCTTCACTATTGATGACTCCCTGAGGAGTAACTTGGCTACCAAAATTTACTAAAGTTGGCTTATTTGAAGAAATATCCTCTAGCTGAACTGCTTTTACAGAATGACTTCCGAAATCTAAGCCTACATGATCGGGCAATTGTGACATTTTTGGACAGTAATAAAAAATTAAAATAGTCTACTATGACAGAAACCCTTTACTGATAAGGTCGCGTCTATCATTAGTGAATCTATATAAAAGAACAAACTATTTCCCTTTGCTTAGTATAATCCATTTAACAAACTTAATAAAGAACCTAGAGTATTTTTCATTTTTTTTACTCAAAGGTTAAATTATTAATAATAACGGCGTCAATAATTCTGGATTTTGAATTATTGATAGAAGACAAAAGAATGAAAATAGTTTGGCTACGTTTCAATACATGATTAATAAGGTTTATACCCAAGTTCTTTTACATATGCATCAGAATCAACACCAAAGAATTTACTAGAAATATAAAGATATCTTGGATCATAAATAACAACAAATGATGGATAGCTATTATTATCAAGCAGCTGTAAGGATCTTTGCCACAACAAGCCATTAGAATCTCCGCCCAAAGAATAAACCGCACCTTGGATTTTTATTCCGTCTACAGTTACCTGACCAATATCTGTACGTGGGAAGATTATATGTCCTCCAGCAATAAAGACTCCGTTTAAACTGTCAAAACTAGGTACACCACCTGAACTTTTATATGTTCCTTCTTCGATAGAAATATTTCCTCCAGCTAAGAATATGCAACCATTGATCTTTGGGGTATCTGTTTTGGTAATGTCAGGGTTAATTGTGATATTACCATTTGTTTTGATCAGCGCTTGACGATTACAATTTATTGCATTCACATCTAAATTTCCACTCGCGTTTATTACACATGCATTCGATTCGCTTAAACAGATATTTGAGACATCCCCACTAATCGATCCCACACTTAAGTTATATGAGTCAATAGTCCCACTTGCGATTTCTTTATTTACTTGAGAGAGTAGTTGTTGATAATTAATAGACGTATTCGAATACGATACAAGTGTATACGGATCATATTTATTACCTCGAACAACATTTTGAACAATAGTTGAGCCGTTTATTAAGCCTAATTCAGTAGTTATTTGTGTATTTGAACTGTTTGAACCATATGGATCAGCAAAATAAGTTATAGCAGGATCTGGTACTTTAATAGGGCTTTCAACATCTCCAGCAGAGTAGAGTAACCCACCTTTTGTAGCGAACCAACTTTCTCCAATTGCAAGATTATTACTATTATCAGTAAAAGAACCCATGTTACAGGCATTGTCAGTAGCTTTGATTTTGACTCCAAGATTTCCTTCGTTAATAACTCCTATGTTTAACTGCTGAGTACCAGAATTAACAGCTCCCTTTGCCCATATTGGAACAGGGTTAAAATCTTCACTTCCAGTCGAAGCATTAATATACGGAACAGTCACTGAAACATGAGGTTCAGCTGAAACTTCGGTAACAGTATGCTCATTTGGTTCATATGAGCTTCCAAACAAACCTACCAAACCAATAGATGACTTAACTCCAGAATTTGTATCAGTTAGGCTCCACTGGTACGATACAGTATTTTTATCTACAATCGTTGGGCCTGTTATAGTCGATGTTGGAGCAGTAAAATCAATTCGATAATCACCCTTATCGTTCCATGTTGTTTGTCCAGGACCTGATGCAGTATCCCTTGCAAAACCAAGTAAATTTGTTACACCCTCCGGCATATTTGCGCCAAAACCAACAGTAAAAACATAAGTACATGTGTTACCTGAACAATCTGTACTAGCTAATTTCCAGCGGTTTTGCGAGCTATCTTGGCTTTCACTCGGATTCCATATTTCTGAGCTATTATATTGATCATTATTTGAAGATGCTGACGAGAGTGCTGACATGATCATACCGGTACTTCCTGCACTCATACCAGTATTAGAAGGTAACTCCCAGTCATAATTCCACGTATCATTACTAAAATCGTTAAGATATGTTAACCCATATAAAGCCATACTATTATTTCCGACAGCATTAGCTGAAGGAAGAGCTGTCGTAGTTGAACCCGTTGCAGTAAGGTTACGATTTATTGTAAACATTTGCCCATTAACTTTTATTGAATCTATATAAAGATTTCGATCCCCAGAAGGCACTGTAGATACATAATAATCATTAGGAAAACGTATAGTTATTTGATTGGGCCGTAAAGCTGTATTATGAGTATATTGATATACACCTCCACCAGAAGTGATACCAGTAGAATTAGCAGCCCCAGTATTAACAGATTTTATAGTTTTCACGAGGTTACCATCTATCAGTATCTCCATATTAGCAAGCTGAGAAGCAGTACCCGAATTAAGGGTTGCTGCATAAATTTTGATTTCCGTTCCCTTGTGAGCTAGAGCATGTACCGATGTTTTAAGATCACTCCCCAAGGATGTAGTGTCATCGATCCACAGCCCTGCCCACAAAATATCACTAGGCCCATCATTATCCGTAACTGTAACAGTAAAATCTCTCGGATTATTATCATTACTTGCACCGCAATCTGTTCCATTATCATAATTGGGTAACGAGCCAGAAAGACCACTATTAGGTGAGACTGTAACAGTTGGCTTACTGTTGATTTTAAAATATCCAATCAACTGATTTGAGCACATGCCATCTGTACAGATAAACGAATCAGTACATTGGCGTAGTGGGGCATACTGTGTAGTCACTGTATATGATCGTCCTTCAGTTTTATTTATACTTGACCAGTTTGGAGAATAATACCTTAACCGAGTCCCCTCAGATGCTTCACTATCCAAACCCGCAACAGCAGTTAAACTTGTGCCTACTCCTGTGACGGCATAAGAAGCTAATAAACCACGAGAGTTTGTAGGAAATTGAGAGCTATTTGCGACATCAACCATGAAATATAGATTAGTTGCTAATTCTTCTGCATTTATTAGTGTCGGTTTTGAGGGATCGGTCGACAATTTTATACAAGCTTCTTGATTTGGACTACATATCGAAACATATTCTGGTGTTGGCGCTTTTGTGACTGTAGGATTTACATAACAAGCAGCTCCTGATGTTGTACAGGGACCACAATCGTTCTGTCCACTGCAAGATGACGAAACTGGGCTGCATCCTGCCCAACCACTCTGATATCCCAAGGGTTGAGTGAAGCTATATCCCGCACTACATGTTGGAGTACATGCTTCACACCCATTAGAATATGTTCCAGAACAACATGGTGTTGTATTGTCACATGGAGGACATAATACATCTACTTTGTCACCTGGAGCCCAACAGTAGTCACTTCCATTATCCTTACTCGTGCCACATCTATTTGGAACAGGAGATGAAAGAGTACAATCTAATTTCTCACAACCTCCTGTTCCCTCATTTCTTCCAAGAAGACAATAATTACTTTCACCACAATCACCGACACAGGCACAGCTATATTCTGTACGTGTCTTTACCCAACTACATCCTTTGTTAGAAGCTCTTTGACATTGATCCTTTTCTTTAATGTTTTTACAAACTGTTCCTGCTTTACAAAATGGAGCTTTCCAAGTACAGCCATCTGTTTTTTTACATTCTGGTTCCGTTGTTGCTCCAATACATGAATCGCCACAATAACCTTTTTCAATTACATTCCATTTACAAGCTTCATAATTTTCACAATCATTCTTATTTGTAAAATTTTTACACTTTGGACCAAAAATATTAATATCTTCTGACCTATACCAACAATTACCATCTTCACACCCTGCATTAACATCCATAACAAACAAATCAGATATGATATTTCTAGAAGAATTGCTAGCTATATCAGTAGATAAGAACTTTATATCCGAAGAAGTAAAATCAATAGAATTTGCGGGTTTATTAAAATAGCTATTTAGAAATAAGGAATAGAAGACTGACAGTAGTACAACAATTGCAGTAAAAAGGGTAAAAAACAGTTTATTTCCAATTGTAATTTTTAATTTTCGTTTATTCATAATACTCTATAGATCTTTATAAAACTAAGACTTCTACACAATCAATCAATAATATAAAATAATGAACTTTGAGTAAGTTTTATTAGATATTGTGACTCATCCTTTTCGTAGTACAAATACTCATCTGGTTCAATAAGCCATAAAGTGTTTGATTCGATACTTCCATCATCTGCATAAGAATTGTTATTTCGGTTTAATTCTGTAGTAAAAGCATACCATAATATTTCCGAGATTTCATTTTCTTCAAAAAGAATATTGCAATTCTTTACTGATTCTTCTTTTACATTAACTTCTTGCGGACTACTTGCATTGATTTCTCTATCGGACAAGTCAACTACTGCATTAAATATGCATTGATTCAAACCCAAAGGAAAACCAAATTTATTCATCACTGATAAGGCTCTGCACAAATTGTTATCTTGTTTCGTGAAGCTCTCAGCTTCTTGCTGGTCATCTTGAGAAATATTTTTTGAGTCAGAGTACTCGAGGAGCTTGATAAATAAATCTTCTGAGGCTTTTCGTCCCCAATAAGATTCTCCATCTGACCACACATTACCCAAGTTATTTACCGTATCCATCGGATCATTTAATAGATCCTGATTATCACACGTAGGATTACTTTTTTGCTTACAGATTGAAGACATTGAGGTAAAATAGTTTGTAAGAGTACTGCATTTCTCGCCACACTTCTCTGATTCGGACAAGCTCAAATCTAATAAAGTACATTCATATCTTCGATCATTACTTTTGTTAACAGTATAATTCTCGGCGCTAAAAACTGATGGGAGACCTTCCAATATTTCCAATGCTTTGCTGACATAATCACTTTTTTCTTCTAATTCTGAATTTGTATTAACATATTTAATTAGAAATAATGAGTTTAGAAAGATAGTATACGGATCTTCTGACTCGGCATAATCTTTCAAAACAATATTATTGTTTTCACCATTTAATAAGAATAAATCGTTCTTTGGGAGAGTCAAAGTCAGGCTATCATATTTCAAAATATTTTTATCGATTTGATACAAAGAATGAAGAAATCCGACATATCGATCAGCTGGCATTTCCCCTTTAGCAATCTCAGATTCTTTAGTTTTATCGATATTATTTAAACTAATTTGGTAGTTTTCTGCTTCAAGGAAATAATCCTTGTTAAAAAACACTTTTTTTATGTAATCAATAAATTTCGGTTTATTTAAAGTGTTTTCAGATTGTAACAACCGAGGTCCATACACAATAGAATCTGTATTATCAAGAGAAATATTTATTTTCTCGATTGGTAATAGGACTACATCTTGAACAATAACTTCTGAATCCAACTTTTCTAATGATTTTGAATAGTATTCAACTTTAATATTTTCTCCAGAATATGTAGCTGATTTAACATAAATATTCTTCCCATAAGTAAGTCTACATAGCTCTTTTTCTGAACCATCATAAATGGCAGTCAACAAAGGTAGCCTGAATTCATCGTGTGAAAAAGAAGTGTTTATCAAAGTAGCTTTATCACAATAGTTCCAATTTTTATAGCTAGTAAAAGAAATAATAAGAAAAATCGCAATCAATAGAAAGGGTATAAGTAAAAAAAATAGCCAAGAATTCTTCCAATTACTTTGAGATTTATTCGTGTTATCGTTCAGAGACATAAGAGCAGTATTCAAATATAAAAAACAGTATTACTGGACAAAACAAATTACTATCTTAAAAATCTTGTTATCAGATTTACTTGCTTCCTAGATATTTCTCAATATTACTAATCAATTCCTCGGAAGAGATTTCTGTTTTGACAAAATACTCTGAAGCACCTAAAGTCAAGCATTCTTTAACAACTTTATCACTTACCATATTGGTTAAAATCACTACAGGTACACCATCATATTGATCCGGATGAGATTTGATTTGTCTCAATACTTCAATACCATCAATACCTGGCATCATAAGATCTAGCAATACTACTGCGACTGAGGATTTATTCTCTTCGATAAGCTTTAAACCTTTATATCCATCCGTAGCACCATATACCGTTGCTCCAGTTGACTCAATAACTTCAGTATAAGAGTCAAGCAAATCTTTCTCATCTTCAATAATAATCACAACTTTATTTGGATCCATATATTACAATATTTAATTTATCCTTTTCTACATAGTAAATATAATTATCTTACAAGTCAATACTCTTTCCAAAAACATTAAACTCAAAAATCCTAGCAAGACATTAAATAAAACATGTATCAACACGGGTCTATTCAGTATAAGTCAAATCTCCATATCCATTATAAAGTACAAAATCAAAAAGTGATGGAGCAGAAGGCACCAGATCTTTGTAATAATAATTGGCTCTATAAGTACCACCACAATTCGTTGAAGCAACAACGATAACTTTAGGATCGAAGAAAATACAAGTAGACTCTATCTTAACATTCATATCACTCCCCAGAGCTTTTATCCGAACAGAGATGGTGTTTCCTGTACCCAAACTGTTTGTAACAACTGGCAGATTATATCCAGTGCTTTGATTGTACGAAATCCAGGATCCGCTCCAGTTTGTATCTCCATTAATTTTTAGGCCAACAATATTATCTGGTCCATTCTCAACGACAGAAATAACCTCCCCATTTACATCTCTACCACCTTCAAACCTTGAAATTATTGCCCCAGAAGATGTTTGTAGAGTAGGGGTCAATTTAATATTAGCTGTACATCCAGGCGTACTTACTGTACTCTTCACATTTAAATTGAGAGTCTCATCTTTCGAAATATTAAATCCATCCTGATCAGAAGTCTGTTTAAAACAAAGTTCAGCAGTGGTATTTGTTTCGCCGGGACAATTTAAAGATTCTTTTACGATAACAGGATCAATACCATCAAACTGAGTTAGATTGCCACCTGCAAAACAACATTCTTTACCTGAACCGAATTCGGGACATTTATCAACAATATCGTCAATTTCTATTGACTTTGAGATCTCTACTAAAGAATCCGATACTTCAATTGCACCAGAAGAAAGGGTTTCCTCAGCAACTCGAGCATTTTGTTTCAAAGTCCTCGATACTAGTGCCAAAGCAATAAGTGCACAAATAAGTACAATAATTAGTACAAGAGCTAGTGCTTGAGATTCATACCTAGTATCATTTATTGATTTTCCTGGAAGCTTTCTGGCACAAGAATTACCTTTTAGTGTATAAAGAATGTCTTTAATCATATTTTAATATAACATATATATTATTTTATTTCGACAAATTGACACAAAAGTTTATATTCTAGAAATGCCACAAACAATATATTTCTCTTGTTCCTAAGTTCTGTACTTTTTCTACAATAGCTTATGGTATTTATAGAATTCAGTTTTTTATATCAATTTTCCTAGAAAACTTTTAGTTACTACTCATCTTATTTGTAGTAATATACAGGTCTTGGTTAATCGCTCTTGGTAACTCAGAATTTCCATATTTCTTGGTGGGTTGACCAGAAAGTTTAATCCGATAAAAGACATTTTGAGAGCCTCCGGAAAAGTACGTAGCGTCAAATTGTGTAAAGTTTACCTGCGATGTGTTCAACTTCATTATATTCTTTTTATATTCTGAAGTTGTAGAATCAAAGCAGCTAGCATGATTGCTCAGATTTTTGTAAGATGTTTTAAACAAATATCCTTTACCCTCAGAATCGACAAAATAGCCTATACATATCCATCTATCAGAATTAAATGGTAATAGGTGAATTTCATTTCCAATATTGCTTTCACCTTCATCCAGAGGAGCAGAGAACTCACCAGAAGATGATGGATTCCTTGTAATAACATCATTAGTAGAATCATAGTAGTAATATTCTCTGGAGTTAAACAAGAAAACACTACTTGGATTACTCTGCTTAATTGTTCGCTTTATCAGCTCCATCGTAAAATCGGTTTGATTCAAAGATTCCATGCGTGCACTTGATACAAAAGAGACCTGAAGTAACGAATTAAGACTGAGGCCAATTATTAACATTACAACAGAGACAACTGCCACAGAAATAATCATCTCGACAAGAGAATATGCTTCATATTCTGAATTCCTGCCAATTAGTTGTACTTTATTTGAATTTCGTAATTTTCTCATTATCGATTTATTTTAATCAAACACACTTAATTAAGTTTTAAAACAACATTTTTCTCCTGATCGGAAATTAAACATGATTTTGTAAAAGCTACTTTGCGACAATCAATCCTCCCAGAATATATTACACCTGTTACAATACCAGAATCCCCATCATATGAATTGATACAAAAACTTGCAAAATCACCTTCTTCTAAATCATCTACAATTGCTTTCGTACGACACTTATTATCTCGATTTTTCAACGAAGCATAATCACAAATCGGAGAGCTAAATGAAGGGCTCGAAATATCTCCCTGAATTCGATAACACATTTTCCAATCATCCCCCTCATTAAATGGAAAGTACGATGGCTCATCAAGTTCTTTTGAGTTTTCTAAATCAGCAAGCCTTGTTACTTTTGCTGATACGCCTTCCATTTCCCTCACAAGCCTCTCAGTTACTTCAATACGATCCATATTCATATAAGTATCTTGAGCTAGAGACAGAAAAACAACTCCAGCAACGGATGCAAGAAAAAGAGCTAAAAGTGCTTCAACGAGACCTTGAGCTTTATAGCTAGTGAGTTCATTATTATCATTTTTTATTCTTTTTGTATTACTTTTATTCATTTTATACTTTTTAGTACTGATATTTAAGTAATATCCTAAGCGAAATAAAATATTTTTACTCTAAACTTTTAACAGGATCAAGAATAATTGGATCAGATTTTATTGGGTCTGTAGTGCCTGAATCGTCCTTGGGAATCTCTTCATTGACAGGAGGAACAATATTTCCATCATCGATTGGTTTTGCTACATCTGCATCACCTGGATAATTATCAACAACTGATACTTGCCCAGATACACGATTCACCACAATATCTTTTGTAAAATTTCCTGCTGACAAACTGATTACTGCAGGAACTTGTTTATCATCAATCTGTACAGCGCCTGAGATATAAGCATAGTTCAGCAAATTTCCTGAGGCATCATACATAAAAGCTCTACCTGTAACCGATTCGAATAGAATATATTTTGGATTTTTTGAAGAGGTAGCCTCGGTTTTTGACTTTACAATACTATTTAACGAAGTCACTCCTCTTCCTGAAACTGGGACTAAAGTGTTTGCAGTTAGCGCATTACAACTTGTTTTAGTTATAGTACTACCTGACATATCAATTGGTAAATTACCATTTCCTATTAATATTGGTTTCTTTTCGTCGAAATATGGAAGTTCTCCGCGCAATTTAGCTTGAGAAGGATCATAATCAGGATACTCAGAACACCACTTGAAAATCGTATAATTCCCATTTTCGATTTGAGAAAGATCAACACCGATACCATACATCCAATATTCTCCAGCTTCCCTTCGTAAAGTCATGGAAGATCGCTGTGCCCAAGAGATATCCTGAGCCAATAATCTGACATCTTCATTTAGAGCAATAGAATTTCGAATACCTGTAAATGCCGAACCAGTCACTGCAAATAGGATAATAGTGATTGCTATTACAACCAACATTTCAACCATGGAAAATCCTTGAAAATATTCTCTTTCGATTCTTGTTTTATTTTTTTTTAGATTGTGGGGCAATTGAAGCATTTTCTCTAACCCATTAATAATTATCCGCGAACGCTACTTATAGATATTAGCATAAGATTGTTCTCTTCTCAAATAGGATCTATTTCAAAAAGCATAATAAGCTGTCTAAATAGTTGAATTAATATGTGAAAGGAAGATAAACCTGAGATATGCTACATAAACAAAAATCCGATGTCCCAATAATCATATCCACAATTAGTTAATATCAATGAGATAACATAACCTATTGAAATAAAGGGAATCAGTGGAATATAACTTTTCAAAGTGATTTTTTTGAAAAGCAACATAATAATTATGTATATTAAACTAACTAGTAGAGTTACAAACAAGACAAGTAATATCATAAATTTGTTCAAGAAAATTCCCAAACCTAATAATATAAGTACATCACCAAATCCAAACGATTTCTTGAAGATATTTAATAACATCATTATCACAACTACAATCATAGTTGCCGAAAGCGAAAAGAACTTTGCAGTAAAAAAATCCGTGCCATAATAGAATTGATTTGCGACAAATATCTCTATGGTTACAAGGAGCGATAATATTAAAAATAAGTGAACAACTTTTCTTGGTATCGACCGGCTATTAATATCAAAGAAGGACATGAAAAACAAAAATGCAAGAATAACATAAAATTCCGCTTGTACATCACAATATGCGAATGCTCCAAAACTTGCACCCAGAAATAATTCAGAGATAGGGTAGATGAATGGGATTTTTGCTTTACAATGAATACATTTTCCACCAATGAATAAATAGCCAAAGAAAGGTATAAGTGCATACCACGGAATATTCTTTTTACATCTATCGCAGTTGGAGGATTCAAAAAGAAGGGCTCTTAATTCAGAACCCTTCTCAATCCTAAAAACCAATGTATGGAGGAAACTTGCAATACACATACCAATTAGGCCTAAGAATATTGCAAGAATCGTATTATTCATATCATCAATTATTGCCAAGCCTTATCTTCACCTGACCATGTTCCAGGAATACACCTATCTGCTGGTAGACAGCCAAGAATTTTACCATATGCTGATGTAAGATTTGCATCATATTTTATTAATCTATCAGTTGCAGGAGTGCCAGTTGGCAATGAATTAAATCCATTTCCTTCACAATATAAATCCTCTTTTGAACTTTTATCTGACCCACCAAGATAAACACAAGCTAGGAAAGAGTTTCTATCTTCGGAAACCATATAATAATATATTGCATCATTACCACCATCAAAACCACCTAAGTAGTCAACTAATGTAGTCTCAACTAGAGTTTCAAAACTACCTGTTGCTTCAGGATAAGATAGTGTCTGATTATAATAAGCTGTTAAAGCTGTAGAAATTGTACTTGCACCCTTTTTATGTGCTGTATCTGCAGCATTCTGGATGATAGCTCTACCACCAAAAAAACCTACTGCACTAAGTAGTACGATTATCGCCATGACGACAAGCATCTCGACGAGAGTAAAACCTTTATATGTTTTTCTCATATTAAATAATAACAAATTATTTAGGGCAATATTTGAGAGAAACGAACACTCATCATATTACTCATTCCAGAATATCACTTGACAAGTTATAAGTCAAATTGATTAATATTTTTTACTCGAAGTATATATCCAATTTTGCTGCAATTAATTATCCACTAATTATCCACCAAAAGCGCTCGAGAGACTAAACATCGGCATGTAAACAGCAAGTGCAATAAATCCTACAATAACACCCATTATTATAAGCATTACAGGTTCAAGTAGGGTAGAGAGGGTATCAGACATAACATCAACCTCTTCTTCATAATATTCTGATAATTTGCCCAAAACCTCATCAAGTTTACCAGTCTCTTCACCAACTGCTACCATCTGACTCACAATCAAAGGAAATGCCGTAACACGAGAGAGTGGGAGAGCAAGCGGAATACCTTTTTCGATATCTTTTTTAGCATCTTGTACGCCAAACCTAAAAACGAGATTTGTTAGAGAATAAGAAGTTAATTCAAGAGCAGACAATATTGGTAATCCACTTTTCATCAATAAAGATAGTATTCTCGAGAATTGCGCTATTTGAATATTTGAAATAAGCTTACCAAAGACAGGAATCTTTAAAGCAATTTTGCTAAACATCAATTTCCCAGCTGGAGTATCAGTATAAACCTTAATAACAATACCTATCACAGCGGCAAAGATAAGAAATACCCACCAATAAGTGACAAAAGTATTACTCATAGCAATAACTGCTTTTGTAACCCATGGAAGTTCTGCACCTGCATCATCGAACATCTGTTTTATTGAAGGGACTAAGACAACCATCAACAACACAACAACTGTAATAACAACTACCAAGATAATAATTGGATATGTGGTAGCAGACTTAATCCTTTGTTGTACTTTACTGTTTTTCTCAAGTTCTATAGCTAATCTTTCAAGTATCGTATCAAGATTACCACTTTGCTCTCCAGCATCAATTAGGTTTATCGTAATTGTATCAAAGACATCAGGATATTTTGCTAATGACGCAGATAAACTCAGACCTCCCTCGACATCAGATAATACTAAACCGAGTACCTTTTTAAACCTAGGATTTTGCGCTTGCTCACGCAAGATCTGTAAAGCTCGTGGCAATGCCAAACCTGCTGATATCATTGTTGAAAGCTGTCGCATAAAAACAACTTTATCCTTCATCGGAACTCCACCGATATTTATTTCCTTTAGTTTATCCAGATTAAAACCAATATCTTCTGCAACTTCGACTATAGTCAGATCCTTCTTTTGTAAAGTGTCAACAACTTGATTGCTATCTTTTGCCTCCATACTTCCTTTTACGATAGCACCTTCCTTTGTTCGTGCAGAATATTTAAATTTTCTTGCCATTTTTCATTTTTTTATTATTTTATTTTTTCACTAAAATTTCTTGCTATTTTTTCACGCATAAAATTCTTTACAAATTCAACACGCGATAACAAATTTAATATGCGACAACTTACTTTTTGTTATCAATTCTCGATTTCTACTATTACACCATTAATACTAACACATATCTACCCCTTAAGTAATCTAGAAATCTCTTCAGGATGGACTGCATAAGCCATAGCTTTTTCCATAGTAATAAGATTTTCTCTAACCAGTGATACTAAAGCTGATTCTAACGAAATCATGCCAATATCTGAGCTTGTACCTATCACATTGTCCAACTGATGGGTTTTACCTTCACGAATCAGGTTTCGTACAGCTGGATTTGCAATCATAATTTCACAGACGGCTTTACGACCACCCTTGTCCAATGGAATCAATCTCTGACCTATTATTGCTTCTACCACATTTGCAAGCTGAGCTCGAATTTGCGATTGTTGATTTTCTGGGAATACATCGATAATCCTATCAACCGTTTGAGAAGCACTATTAGTATGCAATGTTGCAAATACCAAATGGCCTGTTTCTGCCAAAGTTATCGCTGAAGAAATTGTCTCATAATCACGCATTTCTCCGACAAGTATAACATTAGGATCTTCACGCAAAGCACTCTTTAGAGCTATCTGCCAAGAGTGAGTGTCATCTTGCACTTCTCTCTGAGATATCAAAGCTTTAGAAGGAGGGAAAACATATTCTATTGGATCTTCAATTGTAAGGATGTGACATTGTCTAGTTAGATTTACTTCTTGGATTATTGAAGCAAGTGTAGTACTTTTACCATGTCCAGTAGGTCCAGTTACTAAAACTAATCCCTGAGATAATTTTGTTAATTGATGGAATATTGGAGGTAAGCCTAATTCGTCTATCGTACGAATCTTCGAAGGTATCAATCTGAATGCTGCCGCCATTGTCTGTTGCTGAAAATATGCGTTGATCCTAAATCTCCCCATATCTTTGTATGCATATGCAAGATCAATTTCTCGATTAACCTCGAGTCTGTCTCGTTTATCTTCGCTCAATACAGGCAAAACTAACTCAGCAATGTTTTCCTCAGTAATGATTTCATCTGATACAGGTACCAATGAGCCATCAAGCCTTATCATTGCAGGATAACCAACATTTACGTGGAGATCTGAGGCATTTCTCTCGATAACCATCGCAAGCAACTGTTCTATACTATATATATAATGTTTACTAGATTTAATTGGCTTATTTTCTTGAGTAATATTTGTATTAACCATTCCGTTTGAACCAGCTCCTAAGCCATTATCCGTATTTTGCTGTACAGGCGATGAATTCTCAACAACCTGAGTAGATTGAATCGGTTGATTAGTGCTATCCGCTTGAGCACTAACTGCCTGATTATTAATTTCAGCTACAGTACTATCTACTTTATTTGCTGATACATCACCAACACTATTAATGTCACTTGCCACGACTGTATTCGTATTTTCCACAGGAGTACCAGCAGTCAGATTTTCAAATGGCAAATTAGTTACTTGAACATTTGGATCTACAGTTGGACTCGCTTCCACCGTCGGACTTATTGAAGGTGGTGCCACAGCAGTATCCCCTGAGACACTAGCTGTAACAGTATTTACTGGATCCGATTGACTAACAGCACTTGCTCCTTGGACTGCATTATCCTGACTGGTAGCACTTACTACTTTCGTCGGATCAACAAAATCTGCAACTGGAGTCACAGTTGGAGCGATAACAGGTGTACTAACCGCTCCAGTGCTCGTTAGTGAAGTACTCATATTATTATCCATAATTTTTTCTCCTAATTTATCTAATTTATTATTTTGAATGCTTTGTGCAAATTCATTATATTCTTCAACAGGTTTTGTAACAGGCTGCTGACTCTCTGTTGAAGCAATCGTTTCTTTTTTTTCAATCACTGGCATACCTGGGATTGAGGACAAGGGCAAATCTGATGTTGTCGCATTATCTGATTGTTCTTCAATGCTTGTTTTAGTATCTGAGTGATCTTCCTTTTCGGCCTGTGTATTAATATCTATCTTACCATCAGAAGTATTATCCTCTTCAACAATATCTAATTCAGGTAATTGTATTTTTGTATCATTCTTCTTTTCTGCAACTTCAGCCTTATCAGCATTATTTTTATCATCGCTTTGGGGTAATTCTTCCGCCTTCTCTTCGTCAGCTGTACCTTCAACTGTAAAGAATTGATCTCTAAGTTTTGCAAGTCTCTGTGCGAATTTCGACTGCTTCTTTTTCTTCTCTTTCTTATCGTTATCATCACTTAATTGAGTGCTATTTCCATCATCAGAAACAGTAATGTTTTGACTAACTTGCGAACTTATATTACTATTCCCAATACTAACACTATCCGCGTTTATTACATTGCTCGATTGAGTAGAAGCATTTACTGTAACCGTACTGGATGCAGGATCAGATAATTGCGATTGAGCTGAGATATCTGTTTTATCTTGAATACCTGTTTGGGTATCCTGTGCAATACCGATATTGCGTGAAAGGGAGGGGGAAACGGTCTGTGAAACATTACTCTCGCTCGTCGATACTGGCTGTGAGGGCTGTGAAACATTGCTCTCACCTGTCGATACCTGCTGTACGGACCGTGAAACATCTGGTAGATTCTCTGTCGAGATTACACTAGTCTGTGAAACAATATTATCTTGTCCTACCAAACCAACGTTTTCTTTCTTAATGTCCTTTTGTACGTTATCAGAGATCGCCGTTGTAAAATCTGGAGTTTGAGAAGGCGACTCAATTTCGTTTTCACCAGATTCAGACATTGTCGGCATACTAGCGTTTAATTTCGTTTGCTCGATCTTTTTACTTGCTAAGTCCATTATTTCAGATATTGTCTTATCATTATTAACAGCATTTTTTTGAGTTATCGGCTTATTTTCATCTGACAAATCAGACTGTATTGTTGGTGAAATAGGCTGAGTCGGTGTGATTCCAATGGTAGGATTTATACTTGTTTGCGTATTCGAAACAGGAGATGCTTGCATAGATTGATCCACAACAGGAGATTGAGAGGATGAAGGAGTTGTCGTAGATACTTGAGCTACAGAAGGCGTTTGTGCAATTGGAACTGACTGGTTATTCGTTACTGGCGGTACAGTTGAATTTACTTGAGTTGCAGTTGAAGATGAGTCAGTAGATACAGGATTAGTACCTGCAGGAGTTGCACTAGGATATGTAAAATCTAAACTATTTCCCATTTAGGCAGCAATAAATTAAATTAATCTTTCGATACTCTCATAACCTCTTCTATAGTAGTTACTCCCTCGAGAGCTTTCAAGTACCCATCTTGTTTCATTAGTATCATGCCATTTTTTACACCTTCATTTTCAATATCCGAAGCCGTACTATTATCCATCATCATCCTACCCATTGATTCCGTTATCGACATGACTTCAAAAATACCAATACGACCGGAATATCCAGTTCCATTACATCTATCACAGCCCTTACCCTTATAGAGATACAATATTTGTTTACCGTCTGGAGTTACTTCTGGGCATTTAACATCTGTAGAACCACTTGGACCATCAGTATTTACTGGAGCTCCTGCCATAACAGCACTACCTACAGTGTTTCCAATTTTCGATTTTTCGGCCTTACAGAAATCCGTAGCGTATTTATAAATATCAAAATTCTGCAGATTAGAAAGCACCTTCTTTATATCCATTATCTCCGCCTCAGTTGCAGGTATAGCTTCACGACAGTATGGACAAATACGTCTGGGCAATCTTTGTGCAACAACAAGACGCAATGTCGAAGCCAATAGATACGGTTCAATACCCATATCTATAAGTCTCGGTACTGCCGTCGCCGCACTATTTGTGTGAAGAGTTGATAAAACTAGGTGTCCAGTCAAAGAAGCTTCTACTGCAAGTTGAGCCGTCTCACGATCTCGAATCTCACCAACCATAACGATATTTGGATCTTGCCTCAATATTGAACGAAGTCCGGTAGCAAAAGTCAGACCGACATCTGGATTTATCTGAACCTGATTCACACCTGGAACCCGTATTTCAACAGGATTTTCAAGGGTAATAATATTTACCTTTGGATCATTTAATTTTCCCAAAGTACCTGCTAAAGTACGAGTCTTACCACTACCAGTAGGGCCCGTAATTAATATGATGCCATTTGTAGCTCTTATCGAATCCATATATATTTTATAACCATTACCTCGTAAACCAGATGTTTCAAGAGCTGGAACTTCATTTCCAGATTCGAGTATACGCATAACTATTTTTTCTCCATACACGGTCGGTAGAGTGGAAACACGAATATCAACCTTTCGATCTCCGGATTTTAAAGTAATCCTACCATCTTGAGGTATTCGCTTTTCATCAATTTTAAGATCAGCCATGATTTTGATTCTAGATATAACCGAGCTTGTTAAATGTTTTGGTAATGCCAATTTCTCCGTCAGAATACCATGTATCCTAAGTCGTACTCGCAATTTACCCTCCATCGGTTCGATATGAATATCTGAAGCATTTGATTTGATTGCAAATTGAAAAATCGAATTTACAATCCTCGCAATAGGAGCATTCTGCAACGATACATCATCAAGTGAGCTTGCACTTGTACTATCTAATTCCGTTACTGGCCCTTCAATATCCTCAAGAGCTTCGCTAACCTCTGTAGAAATTACTTCACCAGATTTCCTCTCCAAAATTGCATTTACTGCTTTTTGAGTTGAAATATGAACCACCAGGCGCGAACCAAGAGGCAACATATGCTCGATTGCCTGAATAGCCTGGATATCAAATGGATCTACCATCGCAATTTTAATTTCATTACCTTCCTGTGAAAAAGGTACAGCATTGTAGGTCTTCAAACTATCGACTTTAATTAAGCCGAATACTGTATCTGGAATATTAATATTTAATAAATCAGCATAAGGGATATTAAATAGCTCTGATTTTACCTGAGCAAGTACGATGTCATCAACAATACCCTGTGACAACAAGAGTTGTTCTTCGCCTTGACTTGACTTAATAAGATCTACGCGAAGTTTATCCGCGGTGATTTTATCAATTTTGCCTTGTTTTTCAAGAAAATCTATTATTTTTGTGTTTCCCATGGGCAGTGGATGTAAAATGAAAACTACTACAGTTCTTTTAAGATATTATCACAAACTTTATTCAAAAGGAAACACTTTCCCCGACTTATAGTGTAATTTTCGTGATAATATATTGTTTAGTAAGAAGAAGATGATTCTTTGACTACCATTTCTGTTTTTACCGAATTCTTTAATGGAATTATTACCGAATTTAGGGCACTTTTTTCATGATTTTATTTCTGAATTTAATATATGTGTAGTATATCCTATTATGACAATCTAAAAAGGGGTTTTGAGCGACGCATTTCTGCCTTAAAACCTAATTCTTTTCATAATAGAATTGAAGAATCACTTAACAATCCAGCTTAAGTACATTGTGAGAAAAATTCGAAAAATGATGATACAATGATTCCTGACACAAAAAAATCTTTTAGCAATCAAGTATAAAATATAAATATGATTCCTTAATATGACAATACTAATAATCGATTCAGTTAAAGAAAACCGAGAGCGATATCTTTTTAAATTGCTTAAGAGATATACACAAAGAAAATTTACCTCGCTCCAGGAAGCTATGATTTGTCCCGACATACACATACTAAGCAGCGCAAATGGCAACTCAATAAGCATTGAACAAGTCAATAAACTTAACAGTGAGATGATATATAAGCCTTTCGAATTAGCAGTACAAGTTGGAGTTATTATAGATAGTCAACTCCTTACGATTGAAGCTCAGAATGCTTTATTAAAATCACTCGAAGATCATAGCGACAAAACAATATATATCTTACTAGTCAATAATGAATTTAATCTGCTGGAGACAATCGTATCGAGATGCAAAAAGTATTATGCTAACAGAAGAAAAAAAGGTAATAGGGATAATACACGTTTGCCCAAAGATTTAGAGAATATAAGTAGTCAAGAAGAGCCTTCAAAATCAATTAGAAACGACGAGATTAAAAGTATCAATAACCAGTACAATAGCTCAGAGTTCGTCGAGGATGAAGAGGAAACAGAGCAGAGAGCACAAATAAAAGCACTTAGCTTTGCACTTCTTTCGCAGAATCTACTTAAAAGTTTTCAAAGTATTATTCAAATAATAGATATTGAAAAAGAAGAAAAGGAGAAATTATTCATAAACGCAATACTATACAATTTGATGTCCAATTATAAAGCGATTTATGAAAGTATCGACAACTCTGACGAAATAAACGTGATAATTGAAAACATTGATAAAAAAATCGCTCGACTTGTTTTTCCAGCAGACACGCAAGATGAACAAGGCAGTTTGGCAAAACCATTTCAAGGCAAGCCAGAAGAAGAGAAAACAATTTTACATTTACTATGCAATGAAGTTACTAAACAAAAAATCTCTACACAAAATAGTGCTATTATGAACAGAATACGAGCAAGCATTGAAGCAATTGAGTTTGCTCGTAACCAAATTGAGGCGAGTACAAACAAGAAATTGGTACTTGAAAATATGATCTTAAAATTGCGCCGTTTAGCCGACTCAGATTTGAAATAATCAATAAAACAAAGTAAAATATTATTAGCTAAATTAATACAATTTACTATGAATTATCAAGAGCTAAAAGAGAAACTCAATTTAGAAAATATAAAGTATGCGGAGAACTACGAACTTGCACCCATGACAACATTAAAAATAGGTGGGCCCGCTAGATTATATATTGAATTAAACGACATACCTTCTGCTCAAAAAACCATAAAACTTGTAAGTGAAAGTGGTCTTCCGGTCTTCTTTTTGGGCGGTGGAAGTAATCTATTAATCGCTGATGAAGGTTTTGACGGTATCGTAATTAAAAATAAAATTGAAGGTATTTCGATTTTAAATGATAGTGGAAATTCTAACGATTTAAAAGTTGATAATGTAGAGCAACAAGAAAAAGAGGAACAAAAAAAGCTTGAAGCAAGACTAATGCAAGTTGAGACGGATAAGTATTTATCATTTGATGCGCTCAACTATGATGAATCCGACAAAGAGCATATCTATGTGAAAGTCTATAGTGGGACACTATTATCATATACAATCGATCAACTTATAAAAAATGGAATTACGGGTCTACAGTGGTTTGCAGGGATCCCCGGTACTATTGGTGGAGCAGTATTTAATAATATCCATGGCGGTACTTATTATTTAAGTCAGTATCTCGCAGAAATAGAGATTATTGACAATAATGGAGATATTAAAGTATTGAAAGTCAATGATTTAGACTTAGATTATGATTATTCAAAACTTCAAGAAAGTAAGAGTTTCATTTTGAGTGCAAAACTCAAACTCTATAAGGGTGATAAGGAGAAAGCAAAAGATACGGCAATAAAATGGGCACAATCAAAAGTAAGAGTACAACCATATAATTCTGCCGGAAGTAGTTTTAAAAATATTACCAAAGAAGAGGCATTAAAAAACAATTTCTTAAGTAATGGATGGGGATACATCATTGAAAAAGAACTCGATCTTAAAGGATTTAAATATAATGGAGCTCAAATCTCAACAAAACACGCTGCATTTGTTGAAAACTTAGGCTCAGCAAAAGCAGAAGATGTTCTTTATCTTTTTGATTTGATTTACGACAAGGCAAAAGAGAAATATAACCTGACACCGAAATCGGAAATTTTCTTTCTTGGATTTCCTCTTGAGCGAATAAAGAAATTTCTTTAGGTCTATTTGTGAAATTGATCACATAACAATTACCTAAAGTTTCTATTACTTGGTTACATACAATTAGATATAATTTTCTAACAAAAAGCGTAATAAGACTTTGTAAACATTGATTTGATTTGAATAAATCTTAAAAACAAAGTACAATATCACTTGCTAGAAATATGATACCAGAGAAACACTGTATAATAGCTAATTTCTCTAAAGTTTCACATCAGGTTTCGCAAGCATATTAATATTTAATTGGACGTAGTATCAAGCACTCGTAACAATTATTACAAATAAAAATATATAAGATAAATATTTATTAAAATGTCAGACCAGAAGTATGATGCATCATCAATTAGAGTATTACAAGGTTTAGAGGCTGTCCGCAAAAGGCCAGCGATGTATATTGGTTCAACCGATATTAACGGATTACATCACATTTTGTATGAAGTAATAGATAACGCAGTCGATGAAGCAATTGCTAAATATTGTGATCACGTGATAATTACTCTCAACGAGGACCTTTCAATATCTGTCGAGGATAATGGGCGAGGTATCCCAGTCGATAAACATGAGCAAAGTGGTAAATCTGCACTTGAGATCATTATGACAAACTTACATGCAGGTGGTAAATTCGAAAAAGGCGCATATAAGACTTCGGGAGGTTTACATGGTGTCGGTATTAAATGTACCAATGCACTCTCAGAATGGATGGAAACAACTGTATATAAAGATGGATATGAATATGTCCAGAGATATGCAAGAGGTGAAGTAAAATCAGAGGTTAAAAAGATAGGTCCTACAACAAAGAAGGGTACAAAACATACATTCAAGCCTGACAGTGAGATATTCGACACAATAAGATTTAATCTAGACACTATAATCAAGAAATGCCGTGAGCATGCATATCTTACAGCAGGACTAAGATTTACCATAATAGATAATCGTACTGAGCAACAAGCAGAACAAAGTATTCAAAAATCTGAAGCTCAAATTGATGATGATCAAAAAGCAATAAACATTGAGAATACGCAACTTGAAGAACAGACAGATGAAGCAGAAAATGATTCTTCTAACACTGTTACAACAGCAAAAAGTGAAGATATCAAGTCTGATGATAGTAAAAATAAGACTCAACAGTTCGCTCATGGCACAAAAATATATGAATTATATTTTGAAGATGGAGTTAAATCCTTTGTAAGGTATTTAAATATTGACGATAAAATACTCGGAGATGTTTTCTATGTAAGTCAAGAAGATGAAGGAGTAGTAGTTGAAGTTGCCTTACAATACAATGATTCTCTCAATGAATTAGTTAAATGTTATACAAATAACATTTTAAATCCAGAGGGTGGTACTCACCTTGCAGGATTTCGAGGAGCTTTGACTAAAGCAATTAATAATTACGCAGAGAAAAACGAACTTCTCAAAGGGCTCAAGGTTGCACTAGAAGGTGAGGATGTCCGTGAAGGATTGACTGCAGTTATCTCAGTTAAAGTTGCTGATCCGCAATTCGAAGGTCAAACGAAAATAAAATTAAATAATCCTGAAGTAAAAAGTGCCGTTCAGAAAGTAGTAAAAGAAGGACTCGATACATTTTTTAGTGAGCATCCAGCTGATGCGAAACTAATTATTGGTAAAACTATCTTAGCTTGTAAAGCAAGAGCTGCAGCAAAAGCCGCTAGAGACGCAGTTATCCGTAAAGGTGTACTGGAAAGCGGTGGTCTCCCAGGCAAATTGTCTGACTGTCAAAGTAAAGAAGCATCAGAATGCGAGCTATATCTAGTAGAGGGAGATTCTGCAGGTGGTTCTGCAAAACAAGGACGTGATAGGAAGTTTCAAGCTGTTTTACCCTTAAAAGGTAAGCCTATGAATAGTCAGAAATATCGTATCGATAGAGTCTTGGCGAACCCAGAATTAAAAGACCTGATTAGTGCTTTAGGAGTTGGAGTAGGAGACACATTAAATACTGAAAACCTCAGATACCACAAATTAATTTTGATGTGTGATGCTGATGTTGATGGATTACACATTATTACACTTATTTTGACTTTACTTTACAGGTATTTCCGCAAATTGATTACAGATGGTTATGTATATGTAGCTCAACCACCATTATTCAAAGTAGAAGTAGGCAAGGAAAAATATTATTTCCTAAGCGATGAAGATAAAGACAAATTTATCGCTAAGTTGAAAGAGAAAAATAAGACAGGCATTGTTAGTAGATTTAAAGGTTTAGGTGAGATGATGCCTGAGCAACTTTGGGATACAACAATGAACCCAGCAACTAGAGCTCTTAAACGAGTAGCTATAGAAGATGCACAGGAAGCTGATAAAGTTTTTGAAATGCTCATGGGTGATGAAGTACCACCTCGTAGAAGGTTTATAATGAGTTACGCTAAGATGGCTGATCTTGATGTCTAAATGCTTTGCCAATACCCGCAAGAGGCGGTAAACAAATATTACCAAGATATACAATCTCCGATGTATATCGGGATTGATGGCACATATCTTACAGAGCAAACACAAAATTTACTCAATGAGGTAAGACCTGCAGGAGTAATTTTAGTATCGAGCAATATAAGTGACTTTGCGCAAACTAAATCACTCATAAAATCTATTAAAGATTATGGAAAAAACTTAGGCATAGATATCAAAATCGCAACTGATGAAGAAGGGAGTTTAGTGGCAAGATTAAAAAGTCTACCAGAATATCCTACATATACCTCCCCGGGTATATATGCACAATCATATTACCCCGTATGTGCTGATCAAATTGCCAACGAGATAATGCCTGACTGTCAATATGAAATGACTAAAGTTGAAACAATCAATCCGTATAATCACAAGATATTGACAACTTATATACCTACAGGGGTATATCAAGAAGAGCTTGCCCATGCAGAGTTTATGCGTGAATTAGGTATAGATATAAACTTCGCTCCTGTGGCTGACATAGCATATGATCAAGATTCAATAATGATCAGTAGAGCTTTAGGATACGATGTTACACAAAGTAGTGTCAATGTAGGACAATATGTTTCAGCCGAGAGAAGTGCAAGTATTATGACAACATTAAAACATTTTCCGGGACATGGGAGGACTAACTATGACACCCATTTCCAAATAGCACCAATACATCTTGATTATATAACTTGGCTTGAAACCGACGCTAAACCTTTTAACAAAGGGATAGAGAAGGGTAGTGAATATATAATGACAGGACATCTGATATACCCAGAGATAGATAACAATAGTGCTTCCGTTTCAGCAAAATGGATAAAAGAGATCCTAAGGAAAGATTTAGATTACAAAGGTTGGATAATTACTGATGATATAAAAATGCAAGGTATAACGAAATCAGATGGTTTTGTACAAGCAAGTACTGCTAATTGGGATAACAGATATTATCCTGATATGATAAAGCAATCTCTCAATGCCGGGAATAATTATGTTATTTTGATATTAAGCGAAAGTGATATGTTAGATGTCTGGCAAGTTACTCAATCCTTAATGTAACAATATTTATTTTATCTAATTTTCTTGATATACTAAACAATATGGAAATAAATCACAAAACAATAAGAATCTCGGCCCAAAAAGATGACCAGATTGTAAACAATACATTAGATATTGAAAACACAGAGGATATTGAAAAAAACCAAACTGCCAACGATGCAGAAACTGGACTAAGAAAAGAGATTCTCAATCGTGCAATGGATAGTACAGACTCAGAGGAAAAAGCTGATAGTGTTAGCGACGATAACAGCAATGGAGATGACGGAAATATAAAAGACGGAAGCATAAATAATGACGATGGAGATGACAATGGCACAATAAACAGTGCCAACATAGAAACTCAGATTGATCCTGTAGAAAAAGGTGATGTAACCAATGAAGATTTGACAGACGACCTAGTACAGCTTTCATTCACACCAGGTGAGATTATAAATCGTTCAATAGCGGAGGAAATGCGCAAAAATTATCTCGACTATTCTATGTCCGTTATAGTTTCTAGAGCTTTACCAGATGTAAAAGATGGTCTCAAACCATCTCAGCGTAGGATTTTAGTTGCCATGAACGATCTTAATCTTACTCCAAGCGCCCACTTCAGGAAATCAGCAAAAATCGCTGGAGATACAACAGGTAACTACCACCCACATGGTGACCAAGTTATATATCCAACTATGGTTAAATTGGCTCAAGATTTCTCTGTACGATACACATTGGTTAATGGACAAGGAAACTTTGGTTCGATCGATGGAGATATGCCAGCAGCAATGCGTTACACTGAAGCTAAAATGACGAAGATAACCCTCGAAATGCTTCGAGATCTTGATAAAGGTACAGTAACTTTCTCTCCAAACTATGATGCAACTCGAGTTGAACCAAATTATTTGCCAACTCTCTTTCCAAATCTGATTTGTAATGGAAGCGATGGTATCGCTGTAGGTATGGCAACAAAAATACCTGCTCATAACCTTGGTGAAGTTGTAGACGCACTTCGCGCAATGATCGAGCAAGGAAACAAATGGAAGGGTAAAGCTATCTACAATTCATTGAGATTAGCACGAGAAGGAAATGAAATAATACCAAAGGTTTTAAACTCTACACCCGCTGATTTCTATGAAAATTATGTCCCAGAAAATGAATTGGACAGAGAAGCAAAAGTTGAACAAATCAAATCACAGTTACATGATGAGAATGGCGAAGAGGCTGTAAAACTATACCCTGAATTTGAGACAGACCTTACAAACCAAGATATTATGAAATATATTCCAGGGCCAGATTTTCCAACAGGCGGTATTATTTACGATAAGGCTGAGATATTAAATGCTTACACAACAGGACGAGGCAGGATACTTACTCGAGCTCGAGCTTCGATAGAAGAAGGAAAGGGCGGAAGATTCCATATTATTGTTACAGAAATTCCTTACCAGGTAAATAAATCTGTGCTTATCACAAACATTGCAGATCTTGTAAAAGATAAACGCATAGAGGGTATCGCAGATATCAGAGATGAATCAAACCGAGAAGGCATGCGTATAGTTATTATCCTCAAAAAGGATGTACAACCGAAAGTAATTTTGAACAAGTTGTACAAGTATTCTGCTTTGCAAAATGCATTTAATGCAAACATGATTTCTCTCGTTGACGGAGAGCCAGAATTATTGAGCATGACAAGGATGCTTGAATTATTCTTAGGCCACAGATTAGCTGTAGTGATAAGAAGATATGAGTTTGAATTGGCACAAAATCGCTATGAAGGGCATATTTTGGCAGGACTACTTAAAGCACTTGATCTACTTGACGAGATTATTGCTATGATAAGAGCTTCGAAAACGCAAGAAGATGCAAAAACAAACCTTATCTCGAAATTTGAATTTACTGAAGTACAAGCCCAAGCAATTTTAGAAATGCAGTTGCGTAAACTTGCTGCACTAGAACGACAGAAACTTGAAGATCGTAACAAAGAAATTTTAGCAGCAATTGAAAGTCATAATAAAATATTAAGCGACCAGGCAGAAATATTAAAGGTAGTTGATCAAGAATTGGCATTGCTCAAAGAGAAACATGGCGATCCGAGAAGGACAAAAGTTGTAGCTGGCAAAGTTGATGATATTTCTGAAGAGGATACTGTAGCTTCTGAAGAAACATTTATCAACATCAGTCGATCAGGATACATCAAACGATTATCACCAGACACCTATCGAGTACAAAAAAGAGGTGGCAAGGGGGTTATTGGAGCTACTACAAAAGAAGACGATTACATCCAACATGCTCTTTCATGCAATACTCATGATGAACTATTCTTGTTTACAAACAAAGGTAAGGTCTTTAACATCAAGGCTTACCAGATACCAGAATCTAGTCGTACTGCAAAAGGTATCCCGATAGTCAATCTTGTCCAGATAGAGCAGGGTGAGATAGTAACTGGAGTACTTAATAAAGATAGCAAGAGCCTAGATAAAGACTCAAAGAAGCCGAAATATCTATTTATGGCTACGGAAAAAGGTGTTGTCAAGAAAACAGAGCTTACTGAGTTTGGAAACATCAGAGCTAGCGGCCTTATTGCAATAAAACTTGATCCAGGTGATGAGTCAAAATGGGTTGCAACAACAAGTGGAGAAGACGATATTATCTTGATAACCAAAAAAGGAAAATGCATAAGATTTAGTGAAGCAGATGTAAGACCAATGGGCAGAAATACTCGAGGCGTTACAGGTATCAAATTCAAATCTTCAGATGATTGCGTGATTTCTATGAGCAAAATCGAGGCAAAAGAAGTAGAAGATCGCAAAGTTTTGACAATATCTGAAAATGCTTTCGGTAAAACAACTTCATTAAGTAATTATGAAAAGCAACGAAGAGGTGGTACAGGATTATTTACATTTAGAGTGACGCCAAAGACAGGAAATCTAGTAGTCACACGCGTAATCGATCCTAGTGACCCAGAAATAGTCGTTATGTCAACTCGAGGACAAGTTATCAGAGCAGAGTTAAAAGCAATACCTGACTATGTAAATCGACAAACTTCTGGTGTACGTATTATGAATATGCATGAAGGTGACACCGTTGCTGCAATTGCAATATTACCTCCAACTCAGGAAGATGAATCACCTATCAGTGAAGGATAAATTGCATAAAATGGTAATGGTAAACTAGCAAAGGTATTTCGAAAGATAGGAGAAGTCCAGGCTATTAAAAAATGTGCAGAATATTGGTGCTATGTAAAGCGATTTTATTGCAATGGTACAAGATAATGCCACAGTGACGGCATGGTTACATAAAAATTGGTACATATATAGGTACATAGATGAATTTATTGTAAAATAGGTTATGGACAACAGTACTTCAAGACATTCTGCCGGATTAATTCGTAACATCATCGTATCAATGATACTTATTTCTGCTATTTTGGCATGTATAACGATAATTATTAACAATACAATTCCTGATTCTGTAGAGGGTGAGGACAAACTTAGTTATTCCGTAGATAGCTTTAAAAGTAACGCGACATATATTTTTGCGTATGATAAATATGTTGAACTAGAAGAGCAGAAATCCTTGTCAAACAAGGAGGATGTAAAAGAGTCAAATGATGAACCAATCGAAGATATTAATCCTGATAGTGATAGTACTGACATCATTGACGAAGAGAAAGCAACTTCAGATCCATTCACTAAAACGATTAGCAGTCTTCCTTCTGATCCAGTAGCGCAAGAAAAGGCGGCTCAATACCAGCCGACATCAAATTGGTGGAGTTATCCAGCCAATATTTATCAGACAACTCGAAATGGCGATGATCTACTGGTATTAGTTAATAAGCAATATAGGTTAGATTCAGGATATTATCCAAGCGATCTAGTAGATCTGGGACAAACTGGTATACCTGATAGCGGAGGCAAACAGGGTAGGGCAATTATGATCACTCAACTTACTCAGATGTATAACGATGCTCAAGCTGCCGGGATAAATCTTTCAATACTTTCAGGCTTCAGATCTTATGATACACAGGTTGTGACTTACAATTATTGGGTCAGCTACAATGGCGAGATATTGATTATACTGATACTATTTCAGCTCGCCCTGGTCACAGTCAGCATCAACTTGGGACTGCGATTGATTTTGGTGTTTATGAAGATGGATACTTGCAGATGTGGCAAGATTTTAATGACTCTAGAGCTGCTAATTGGCTAGCTCAAAACGCATGGAAATATGGTTTCGCTCTGTCTTTCCCATACGGCGCTGAATCTACTACTGGTTTTGCATATGAGGGCTGGCATTTCAGATTTATTGGTGTCGATAACGCTGCTAATTGGTACGCTTCTGGTCTTTTGTTTGAAGTCTGGTTAAGAGGGGTGAATTAAGATGATATAATTATTTATAGAAAACATCAGAGTATATAATTGATACCAAACATAAATATGTACAATTTAATAGATTCTCAACAGCAACAAAATGCTTTACCCATACCAACAGAGCCGATCGAGGAGGGGACAAAAAGAAAAATTTCTAACATATTATCATCAAGAGAAAGTCATAGACAAATTCTTGAAGTAGTGATTATCAATGATACTGATGAGCAGGCAGCCTCTCAGCAAGAACAATATTTAGCTCAAGTAAGAAGAATTCTATCTTCAAAAGGAGTTGGAAATAATGAAATCGAGTCTTTCGTATCTCAACTTCGGGAGATAATCAGTGCAGTATTTGTAGAACAAGATGCAGAGAAAATCCGAGGATTGTTAGATCAAAAAATCGAATTAATTAAATACATACCACTGGAGATACTCTTGCTGTTTGCTGCAACCTGTATAAATACAGATATTAAAGGTTTTTTACTTTCAAATTCAGATGAAAACAACAATAATCAAGACAATACAGCCGAAGTTAGAGATTACATGAGCAGGATGACAAAGATAATCGATCTTTTTTCTGACGAAACTGGCCGACCAAGAAATATTAATATTGAGTTGATAAATTTATTGCTCGCCTCCATAGCTACTAATATGGAGGCACAATTTTTATTTATTTTCAATTGTTTAAATCCAGGATTAGCAACATATAGCCTTCAATCCCAAGATAATTTTAATATGAATACTTCATCATCTGATGCTAATCCTATTCGCTTAACAAGAATTACTATGCTTGGCAAGATGAAAGCCATGCTTGAGCAATGCGTAGGTACAATAGATATAAATCGAGTAAAAAAATTTTTGATTTCGCCATTGGCAGAAGAATTAGGATTATACGTATATGAAGGTTATAACACTGGGATAATCGAATTATTAAAAGTCTTCCAAGCTTTGTTATATTATTTCAAAAGAGATCGAATAGCGCTTTCAGAGGTGGAGCATTCAAGATTAGAATAAAATTTGTTCTCTAAACCGATACTATAAATACTACTATATTCTATCTTACAGATTTTTACTAATCTTTCCGATTTTGTAATTCGGTAAAATACTCGATTAATAAAATGATCATACTATTAATTAATTAAATTTTTACTTTCTAACTTATTTATGAAGTTTTATCAATTTGCATTTGCTATCCCATAAGATAAGGGTTAGGCATAAGAGTGGGGAATATTAATACGATAGGAATATTGACTATTTTATGATATAATAATAGAATAGAAAAAATAAAATTTTAAAAGCAAAAAAATGCAAAATAACACTCCCCAAGATATTACAAAAAACCCAGTATCTAACGACAAAGAAGTACAGGATCTACTTGACAAACTTTTTATGACTCTTAAAAGTGCAGGGATGTCCGATGAAGACTTGCTTGATCTCGGTCAACAAATAGTAGAAATATCATCAAATCGTATGATGGCGTACTTGATGACAAGACTTACCGAAGATGAATTTAACAAATGGGATGCAGAATCAAAAAACGTATCCGAGTTAGAAATGATGGACATGCTTGACAAGATTATCTTCGGAAAAACGGGAGAGCATATTGAAGAGATTCATAATCGTATAACTATTGCAATGATAAAATCTTCTATTAAATTTGTTGTTGATGAACCAGCATTGATTAAGAAAATTTCGGAGAAAAACTTGACGGACGAACAGATAGACGAATTGATTAAACAAGTCGCTAACGGCGATACTTCAGGATTGGATAATTTATAAACTTTTATTGTGATGAGTTACTTAGAAGGATACAATCCAAAACAAGAACCAAATCCGCGACAACAAGACAGAGAACTTCTCGCTAAAGACCATCCAGGCGAATTTATTATTGGTCAGAACATAGTAGAAGATGATATTATTTTTGCAGATGAAAAACAAACAAAAATTTTAATAGATAATAAGTATCAATTTCCTGGGATCTATGTTACAGTTACACAGCATATTTACCAACAAGAAGTACAAGGTAGGGAGATAATAATTAACAGTCGTTTTCCTAACAATGTCCATGGAGCTCCCCGTATAGCACTCTTGGTTAATTCAGCAAAAAATGATGAAAGAGAAAAAGTAGTAAATAGAACAGCAGGTCCCATTACAGTTTTATATTTAGCTGATGGGGATTCAACAATTCAAACCATTGCAGAAAAAATCGAACAGTTATCCCAAGCCGATAAAAGTATTAGTTCAATATCAGGTGTATCACGAAGCGATTCTGGCAGGTACTATTATGTTATCCAAGATGGTAAAAGAGTGGCATTTGAATACATACCTAACGATCAAAAATCTAGGAGAGCAGTTATACGATTACTTTTTATATCTGACGTAGGTTCCAAAGATAATGAAGTAATAGAAGGTAATGCAAATACAAATGAAGACGAGGGAAGTTCTTCTCAAGAAAAATTCTTCTACATTGAAACACTACCTTACCGATCTCCTCTCGAAGAACTGTGGAGAAAATTATTAGCTAAACTTCAGCCACGAAGCGAAGGAGATACAGATAAAGATGCAGCACCATCTGAAATACTACCACAAGATACTAAATCAAGAGCAATGCTAGCTCTTATAACAAATGTATTTAAAAAAATTGCACGAGCATTTACAAGGACAAAAGAAGGGAAATCCGATGAAGGTGAAGATATGGAACAGCCCCGAACGCCAAGTGCTTTAAAACAGATTTTTAAGAGACTATTAAAATTTTTCGCTCAAAAACGAGAACCAGAAGATGCAGAACTTAAAGAAGGTGGTGAAAATGATATTGAAGGTAGGATGAGCACTGAAACACATGTAACTAGCACTCAGGAAGATAGACAAGATGAACAAGTCAATGCGAGAGATGAAGGCAGTAAACCTATAGCTGAAGCAATAAAACAGGAAGAGACTGAACCAGAAATGACATATGAGCAGCTAGCAGAAAGAGTATCTAATAGAATATCAGATTTGCGAAACGCCATAGACAGAGGTCAAGAAGTAAAATCTGACGAATTACTTGAACTGTCGGCACAGCTACAACAACTAACACAGGTACTTGCTAAAGAATTAGAAAAAGTAGAAGGAGAAGTAGATTTTGAAAAGGATGATTTTCTCAACATAGAAGATTCTACAAATCCACAAATAAACAAACTAATAGAACTATACAAAAGTACTTTAGCTAAAGTATTTGATCACCCAGGACTTAAAAGTAGATTAGCAGAATTAAATATTTTTGTTTTACCTACTTTAGATAAAGATACTATAGCCGCAAATATATCCGCATATGGTAGAGATAATAATCTGATATATAATGAAAAAGGTTTATATGTAAGAAATGGCTCTACGTTAATATCATTTGGAAGCAGTTCCATTAGAATTTATCAGTATGGAAACTCGAGAACTGCTATTATCGTAGCACATGAAGCCGACTTGAATGATAGATCTTATAGCTTTATTAGCCGAATTGACAATCTTTATTGTTCAAAAAACAGTCAGGTATTTGCAAGATATGTTGGATATGCTGACGCAATTGCAGATCAAAATGATATACCCTTAATATTATTAAAGAAAGTTAATGAGGTTGGAGTGAGGGGTGCGTATATATTTAGATCTGATTATAAATTGCCCATCTCGCCTGGTCAACAAACTATTTCGGCAACTAGATTAAGAACGACCAAGAAAAATCAGGGAAATGTTCAAATTTCATTGTCACCTGGTGAATCATTTGAAATAACTAATGTTAACCCCCCTAGTATATTCGAAGCTATTAAGGCATCACCAACGATTGCATCAGTTGGCACAGTATTCAAAAATCTTTCTTCGAGAACAGCAAAAATGGTGACTAGTGCAGTAAAAGTAGTCTCTCAGAGAAGTAAAACTCCCGCCGCTTCAAATACAAGTCAACAAACTACACCTCAGACACAACAAGAGCTTGAGATGGAGGGAGTTTGGTCATCAGCAAGGTCAGAGACGGATCCCAATCATGAGAAAGTAGTAAGTTACCAGGTTTCCTCTGTTTTTAGGAGATTGGGAGGATTAGGGAAAGCATTGCAACCATATCTTGCTGCTGGTCTTGCATCCCTTGCAACAACTGCACCAATAATTGCAATCAAACTTGCTGCATCAACTATGGGGCTACCGATATTAGCTGCTCTACCTGGAGTAGCAATAGGGGCAATTTCGGTACTTTCAGTTGTTAAGGTAATTAAAGCAATTCAAAAGAATAATTTATGGGAAACAATGAAAGGTTTACCCGCAAAAGATAAAGTCAAAGCGATTTTATCTGCACTTGCATTTCCTGCGTTTAATATAGCTATCGCATCGGCAATACCAGGAGGTCCTTTAACTTCAATAGGTATAGGTATATTTGCACCAGTAATCTCGGCCATGATAAAAAAGGTTATAGATGGAAAAGAGTCAGTCACCCTACGAAACAAAGAGAGAGAGCTTCTTGAACTTTATCAACAAGCTGGACTCAAAAGATTAGGTCTTGATACCGAACATCCTGATAATCAAACGATATTTACAGTTATGTCTCCATTACCTTCCTTGGATGAGAATACTGCTGTAGAGGTACAATTATCAATGCCATACAGTATCAAAGTCGCAAGAACAGATATTTCAGATACAAACAAGGATACATTTTATACAGAAGATGGCATTAAGGTATCCAGAGCTCTAGTTATAAACTCTCGAAAGTTCCTCGTTGCTCTAATTGCAGCTGAAAATAGTGAACAATCAGCCGAAATGCGTGAGAAACTAGAGAAGATGGGATTAATCAGTTCTACAGCAGCAACAGAAAGTGATGATTCAAAGATTTCGACAGACTCTTCTCAAGAATATCAGATTAATCCTAGCGCAGATTTTTCATCAATTAGTGATGATTCCATTGTTCCACTAGATGAATTAACTAAATATTCGGAAACAATAAATATTAGTCACGATGTGTTAAGTAGGGTCGGACGAATTTTTGCACAACAAGAGAATATTGATATTTTAGATGCGATCAAAGCTGATGAAGATTTAAATCATCAAGTTAAACAGAAGCTCGAAGAAATAAGGAAAATACAAGCACAAAGAATGCTGTTCATGACAATGTCAGCAATTGTATCCGCAATAAGCTCTGTTGCTACGTTAGGAATAAATGCAACAAATATCATCAACAGAATCTCTGGAAACATAAATACAGATCAGGCAGATATTCAACCTGTTACCAATAATGCAAATACACCTGATACTACTCAAACGTTACAATCTCCTCCATTAGTCAATGGAGACTCTTCTCCGACAGCAACTGAAACACAAGCTTCAATTCTTGATAGTGGAGGAGCTGCCACTGCTTCTCCAACCTCAACTTTGGATAGTGGAATAAGTGGAGAGGGTGTTGTTCCAACAAACACCGCTACTGCTTTCTCAAGTCACACACCAACCGTTCAACAGAATACTCCAACTCATACTGCAACTCAACAGCTTCAAACAATATTCCCAACTGCTACAGTTGGCGCAACTCCAACACAACCGACACCTACAATCGCTCCGAGTATACCCACATTAACAGCTGCATTACACACACCAACAAATACTCCAGTGCCAATTAATACAAATACCCAAACTTCTACAGGATCAAATACTGCTACACCAGTAATTACTCCAACTCGAGTAGCACCAAGCACAATAACTCCTACACACACTCAAGATGCCTCACACACTCCAGATTCTCCCGATATCACAGCCGCAGCGACACAAACTCCGGCATCACAAGCTACAACTCCCTCACAGGTTGTGACTCCTGATGATACTGCAACTCAAGCAACAAATATAGTAGCTACTGCAACTGCTACTCCAATTGCAACCGCGACTACTACTGTAATTGACGGAGGTGCTGGGGATACTGGAGGCGTTGGAGAAACTGGAGATACTGGTACTCCTGACAATCTAAGTGGCGAATTCACTGGACCAGAATCAGGAAAAATTGATATAGATGGAGATGGCCTAGTCGGGACACCTGTAGAAGAATTATTAAGCGCACTTGAGAGTGACAAATCATTAACATCAAATATTGTTATTGCAGAAAGAAACGAAAATGGATCTCAAGTGTCTCATGTTTTCTTCCGTGATAACGACGGGGACCTAACAGAAATATGCACCGGAGACGAATTAATTGCTCAAATAAATGAAATGCTTACTGAGCAAGGAGAGAATAATATTCAAGTAAGTAATTTACACAACATTGATCAAAAGGGTGGATTAGCTGGGGAGCTGTCTGATGGAACAAGTTTTACAATTGACAATGGTTTCGTACTAAGAATGGTTCCAACTTCAGATATACCCGAAGGAAGATCAATTTATATCGGAGATATCTGGCCAGATGCACTTGAACATGGTTTTATTGGCAATCAGTATTTAATACTTGGACCAACCGGTGGAGAACATGGCAATATCAATCTAAATATTATAAATGAACTAAGAGCAAGAGGATATAACCTGAGTGATCTCTCTGGAAAAATCGATAGTTTCATTGATGCTGTAGGTTATGTTTTAGACACAAAAGCTAAGAATCCATCATCAGTAGGATTCTGGTCAAATGGTAGAATTCTTGATGATCAAGTAATAAAAGATGCTCTCGACCACGCAGGTTTGGTAGATAAGGCAGAAGTAATAGATCTTAATCCCCCTGCGGAGGAAATTCCAATTGATGATAATCCTCCTGTGGAGGTAATTCCCCCCGTTGGAATTCCTCTACCTGGTACACCAGAACCTCCGATTCCTGTACAACCAACTCTAACTCCTGTACAACCAACTCTAACTCCTGTACAACCAACTCTAACTCCTATACAACCAACTCTAACTCCTGTACAACCAACTCTAACTCCTATACAACCAACTCTAACTCCTATACAACCAACTCTAACTCCTGAGCCAATAACCAGACCTACGGATACAGCAACTACTCCGACTCCTGGACCAGAGATTAGACCATCAATACCTACCGAAACACCTACAGTAGCATCGCCAACAGCTCAACCTACAAATATAGCTACAAATACGCCGGTGGTGTTAACATCTACTCCTATATCACCAACTCCTGTAGCAACGGATGAGGCTGTTGGAACTCTGCCTACTGCAACAACTCAACCTACAAATATTCCAACCAACGTACCAGATACAGCAACTCCTGTTGCAACAACAACACTTGAACCAACTGACCAGATACCTACTTCAACAGCGACACCTGCACCAACGGATTTTGGATATCCTGCACTTACAGAGCAACCTGAAGCTACAAGTTATCCTGCTCCAAATGGAGTTATTCCAGATTTTCCTACAATTACAGAAACACCTATTTCAACACCAACACCTGCCGAGATAGCAGATGATGTTGAAAGAAGTAGAAAGATACTCGAAACAACATTAAAAGTACTCGGAATAGCAGTGGGTGCTACGATTGCTACAGCTATTGCCTGGGCAGCAAAATCGGGTAAATTGAGAAAAAATAGTGAATCAACGGCATCAAATGATGATAGTAATAAAAAAAGCATTCTAGATGCTGTACGGGGACAATTAGCGACAATTAGGGTAAAAGCTACAACTTCAATTAAGAATCTTATTGAAAAAGGGAAGAAACTTATTACTCCTCCAGAAGAAAAACTGGATTCGGTGTCAGCAGCACGAATAAATGGAGTAGAATATTATAATGAGCAGAGAAATCAGCAAAAGGAAGATGAAGATGCTAGAACTGGAGAAGTAGAACAGAGAATAGATGATCAAGAAAGTGAAGAACCTACAGATATCACAGCCGAGCAATCGGAAGATAAAGCTAATGCTAGAGTTGATGTAGTACCAGAAGCAGTAGACGTACCCGAACAAGCTGAAGTAACCTCTCAAACAACAGCAGAGTCTGGGCCCGGTGTTCTGACCTTGGATCAGTTGAAACAAAATGAACCTCTTTTTGCGATTCTCAACAAAATATTTGAACTTAAATCTGATAATGAAATAAAAGAGGCAATAACCATGATTAATGCTCTTCTGTTCGACTTTGCAACTATAAAAGGTGAAGATAAAAATTCAGTAGATAATACGATAAGAAGAGAAATATTAGCTAGACTAATAAATAACTTCCTAGTTTCAAACATAAGTTATCCTTCAATAGTTAATGGAGCAGAAACACCAATGCTTGATGCTGAAGCAAATGGTCATGAAGCATTAACTCAAGCTCTTGAAGAAGATAGCTCATTTGAAGACGGAATTGATCCAATCGGAAGAGCAAGAAAAAGAATTTCACAAATTGACGAGACAATTCGTCAGTTAGTTGAAGAAGCAATTAAATTAGATTCAGCAAGTGGTGATTCGGATTCTGCAATTATGAAGATAATAGCTGGATTAGCAGAAAGAAAAGTACTTGCATATTATATTTCGTTAGAACAGAAAAAAGCAGAAGAAAAAGACGCAAAAAGCGAAATGCCAAAACAAGAAGCAGCTGTAACAGGAGAACTAAAGACTGAAGCACAAGAACCAGAAGCAGCACCAGAACCAGAGCCTGAAGCACAAGCATTAGTACAGCCAGTGGCACAACCAGTGCCAGCAGTAGTAGAATCCGAGTCAGGAAATCCTGTAACTATTACTCTTGGTGACGCTTTATCTGTCTTTAATAATCTTCCCGAAAACGCAATTTATGAAATTGATCAATTACTTCAGGTGGTAGGTGTTACTGATGCTAGAAATTCGATAATAGATCAAATTGATAAATTAATCGAACAAGATGGATCACTCGATAGGAATGTAAACAATGAAGAAACGTTATACTCCGCATTTAGTAAAAATGGAACGGAAGGCTTTGCAGAAGTGTTTTGTATAGATTTTCCTGAGTCTGAGACTTTTTCTCTGGAAACTGAAATAAAAATACAACAAGACAAAATCCGAGCAAAAATAGATTCTTTAACTGATGCGAAACCTAATGCACAGAATAATCAAGAAGACCAAACCAACTCTTTGTATTCACTAATCAATGAATTAGCAACTCTGCAGATCTTACTTGGTTTAAATCAAGATGAAGTGACTGAAATAAATGACGAAATTGCTAGAATAAGAGCTAAAAAGAATGAAACACCCGGATCAGAGGTAGACGCAGAAACCACTTCAGCTGTTGTAGATGAAGAAGCACTGAAACCAGGACAAGCATCACAACAAGAACCAGCACCAGCACCAGCAACAGCACCAGAACCAGTAGCAGCACCAGCACCAGAACCAGAACCAGCACAAGCACCAGCAACAGCACCTGCGCCAGACCAAGGAGGAAATAAAGGTGGTCGAGTGGAGGAGGAGCAACCTGCACACGTTGAAGATGAAACGCCTGAAACTACCGATGCATCCGTAACTCGCGTGGCAGACGCAGTCCACGTACAACCAGGAAGACCAGAACAACAAGGAAGACCAGAACAACCAGAAAGAGCAGCTCGACCTGAAAAAGCCATTCCGACAACATTAGCACAAGCATATTTAATAGTAGATAGTGGATTAGATGCATTATTGAATTCTGAGCATACAGGGGATTATTCCTCCGAACAATTACGAGATTTAACTGAGTCATTGATGGACTTATCAACTCTGCTAACAACACAAGCACTATCAGAAGTTAGTAACGGGACCTTGAGTGAAGAACAAAAAAATTTTTTAATACGATACAATGAGATAATTGAAAGAATCTGCATAGATTTTCCTACTCTTAGAAAAAAGCTCCAAGAAAAAGAAATATATTTTTATACGGCAGATACCAGAGGAGATGATACTCTTAGCGGTGTAATTACTCAAACTGGCGAAGAGACTCTAAATATTCACAAAGGAATCTGGTTCATTGGAGATTTTGAAGGCACTGTAAATATCGGAAGTGGCGTTCTACTATATGGTGGAAAGATACAGGAATTGAAATGTTATGGAGGAGACGCTGTTGTTGGATTAGCAAGTAAAATTTCAACTTCTTCATCAGCGCCTTCAATAGTTCTTTGTAATCTATCGTATAGTGATAACGTTATTTCGTTATTTAGAAACAATCCTCTGAAGAATTTTGGAGCTTCTAAGATTTTCATTTTTAATGCAATGGAAACAAGTTCAAAGGGATTGATTATCAGAAAATTTTTACAGAGAGGAAATAAAGGTGTTAATCAAGGGATACTATTCCCTAATATGGATCAAGGGAGTGCCGAACAAGCAAAAAGAGAAAATAAAGCTATTCATAAGAATGCAATAAATGAAAGATTTTCTTTAGTACCTGAGACTGTAGTTGGCGCAGATGAAGCAGAAGCTGCACCAGTAACTAAAAATGAAATAGTCGCAGATACAGATACAGATACAGATACAGCAGTTGAAGATGTTGCACCAGAACAAGAAGAAGACCAAGCAACTGCAGTAGACACACCAGCAACCGAAACAAAAAGAATCAACACACTTGAGGTTATAGGTAGAACCGATACAACAGTTGGAGATGCTACAATTATTGACGGTAGAATTAACGCTAGCGCAGAAAATAGGCAAAGCGAAATTGACGAACATTTGAAAGCTATTTTTCCAGAAAGGAGCGCTGAAGAAATCTCTCTAACTGGTATTGAGCAAAGAACAAAAGCCTTAATAGAGCAGGGTGTTATTGCAAGTGCTTCAGTTATTGGTGTGTCTATACAAGATGCACAGTATGGACAAGAAACAAATTTTAGTATAAGACTATCAACCCAAATTATTACACTCAAGCTCTTGGATAAGCTTGAAGAAATTCAGGAAAATAGAGGACAACCTATTTCACAAGAAGATATTTCAAAAGTATTACTTGACTCTTCCAAATCACTTATAGCACGTACCAGAGGAAACTACCCGCATAGAAATCCTTATGTTGTACTTGTGCAAAGACCTGATGGGCGGATTGTAATCGTAAGCACAGGGACTATCGTTTATGCAAAAAGGGATCTTGATGGTAATATAGACTTGTTAGAACAACGCTTGAAGGGTCGTGAGGATTTGCCAGAGATAATTGATGATAGTAATTATCGTAAACTAACTGGATTTACTGATTTTGCAGATGATAGATGGCAAGAAAAGGAGGGATGGCAAGAAAATATTTCTAGTACCGAGTTGTCTCTTGAAACAGGAGAAACTATCGTTATATTAGGTAACAAATATAAACTAAAGAATGATTCATTAACACTACAAGATTCAGCAGATTTTCTGAAGCTCAAATTGATGCAGAGATTAAAAGAGCGAGAAAAACCTACTGAAGTAGGAAAAGTAAACAGATCTTTAATTGAATATTATTCACGATTATTAAGTATTCTGACTTCAAAAAATAGAAACGATATAATAAATACACAATCATTGACTAAGAATTTAGAAACCGGTTCAATCCTTCTAGTCCATTCTAAAAAGAAAAATGTTACTGTACAATCGCAGACATCCATTGCAGTATCTACTAAACCTGAAGAAACAACACCTGCAGAAGCACAAGGC
>JAKPPS010000058.1 GCA_029547225.1 bacterium
GAGTCAAAATCCTCTGTAAAATACCTTAGAATTTGCCTAAATTTAGCTTCAGAAATTTTTGAACGATTTGTATACTTGTTTTTCATAGTCTTGTAAAGTATTTTACCACATTTGCAATGTGCTATTCTTTACAAGACCCTAGTATAATCTTCAAAGTAACAATAATCCGACTTTAGCAACCTTTTAGGACACACCACTTCTATTCAAAAATAATGCTATAATATGACACAAATAAGCATAATAACTGCGAATAATAAGATGCAAAAAGAAATAAAACTCACCAAATCTCATTATCTACTCTACCTTGATGCTCCAAAGCATCTTTGGGCATATGTGAACGACAAAATAGAAAAGAAAGATGTTGATACATTCACGCAAAATCTTTTTGAACAAGGTTATCAAGTCCAAGAGTACGCAAAGGAATATATATTGCAATATCTTATCCCGCAAAAATATCATAATACCAATCAATATAACTTTGAGCTTACAAAATCTGACGAATTTTTTGAAATCCGCATTGACTTCATTATTTTTAATGCTGAAACTAATAAATGGGATATTTACGAAATCAAAAGTACAAACAGTATTAAGCCTATTCATAAAAGGGATATTACATTTCAATATTTAGTGCTTCAGAAACATTTTGATATTGGAGAAAGCTATATACTTCACCTTAACAAAGAATATGAGAGGATAGGGAAGATGGCGATAGAAGAACTCTTTACTGCAACAAATGTAAGTGTAGACATTCAAGAATTAATCGACACAGTAAACCAAGAACGATATGACGCTTTACAAATAATCAATAATCCAGATCCAACACAGATAGATTCGTGTATCAAACCGAAGCACTGTCCCTGTATTAATTTGTGCCATCCAGATTTACCAGAACACCCAATCTATGAAATCCGCAGAATATCAGGTAGCAAATCTAAAGTCGCATTTTTAGAGTCAAACTATGGTAAAGACATAAATAACATCCCTTCTGACTCTATTCTAGGCAAAAATGCACTTACAACACCTCAACGACAGCAAGTAGATGTCGCCCAATCTGGAAATACGATCTTTGAAAAGTTTAATATCAGTGAAATGATTGATAGCCTTGTTTTCCCGTTATATTTCATCGACTATGAAAGCTTTAATCCAGCAATACCAATGTATGAGAGATATAAACCTTACGATCAGATGCCTTTTCAGTACTCATTACACATTAAGACAGATCCACAATCTCCTATGATACACAAAGAGTTTATAGAAACAGAGAAAGTTGACCCTTCAATAAACTTGATCAAGGCGATGCAAAATGACATTTGTGAAAGAGGTTCAATAATTATTTGGAGTAAATTTGAGCGGACACAAAATAATGCAATCAAGCGAAGATATCCTCAATATACTGATTTAATCGATAACATGAACAATCGTCTTTGGGACTTAATGGAAATATTTCAAAAAAACTATTATTTACATCCGGACTTTAGAGGTAGCTATTCAATAAAAAAAGTCTTACCAGTTTTAGTTCCTGAGCTCACCTACAAAAACATGGCTATATCAGATGGATCCATGGCCATGACAAAATGGGTACAGATGGTTTACGGTGGGGGAATTACAGCAACAGCTTACTCCGATACAGAAGAATACGAGTCGGAACCTGTAGATATTGCAGCAATTGAAATAGATAGAAATCAAAAAGAGACGATTAAAAACGATTTATTAAGATATTGTGAACTAGATACTTTCGCAATGGTCAAAATTCTAGATGTAATACTTGAAAAAGTCTAATATTGTTTATATGGAGTGAGTAGGTTTTAGGTTGTCAGTATATAAATTTAATCTTTTTAGAAAAATGGAAGGTCAGGAGAGAGATAATAGTAAGGAAAAGGAGAATGTTATTGCAGTTCCAATTATACCGATGAGCAAAAATAATATTGGCATCGACGAAGATCACAAAAAACCAATTGATAATATCAAAAGCATTCTTAAAGGCAGAAACCCACTACTACTAATAATTATTATTATTGTAATTATATTATTAATAATCGGTTTGATATTTCTTTTAGGCAAAGGCAAGAACAATACAGGGAATACAAGTTCGAGTGGAAAAAGTGATTTATCCGCTGAAGAGTGCCAACAAAACGCTCCTATATACGAGGGCAAAGTTTTAAATATTTCAGGAAAAAATATTACAGGAAGAATTGAACTTAGTTCGAATATAGAAAAATGCAAGATAGTCGCTCAATATACCATTATCGTCAAATCAGATTTAGATGAGAATCCGATAAATGATTTTGCCAATTTGTATAATTATGTTGGATATCTAAATAATGTAAAGATGGAAGATCTAAAAAAGCGCTCATCAGCATACGGCACTGGTGTTATCAGCCCGATTTACCAGAACTTCGATAAATTTCAGGATAAATACGATTTTCAAACTATAATGGATCTATATGCCCCAGGCGTTTTGGCTAACGGCATTGAGCCTACTGAACATTTCTTAATCACAAATGAGCGTTGGTATGATTTGAGTCCCGAAGGTTATAATGATTTGCTCAACAAGAATATTGTCGAGATTATCGATAGCCATGATTATATTATTAAAGAAGATTACAATGGCATTGACACATATACGACTGATCTCGAGAACGCTGAACTCAAAGGCGATATTGTTGATTCTTTCTCCTTTGTTGTTAGTGAGTAGGTTTTTAGTTTGATAGAGTAACTATGGTCTTAGGATTTAGAACTACTAATGAAAGCTTTAAAAATAGCGTACTTGGGTAGAGAACAGCTCAATAGTGACATTATGAATTGCTATTTGGTTAAATAATCTAAGTGTCATAACCCATTCTTGCTTCAAAAGTAGTAATTGTTCCTGCACTGTTGACTACATAATCGCAAAAGACAGTAACAAATCTTACATCTGTTTCGATATTTCCCAAGTCCACACAGAAAGCATAAGCAAAAATACTCAACAAATCTTGATCATCAGCTACAGCGGCAGTAATATAGTATTTCTCAACTATTAAAGTATTCGCGACTTGAGCCAAAATCATTGCTTCAACCAGTGGTAACGAAGATTTGATTCTTTGGTCATAACCAATATTAACTCCAGGAGCAAACGATATATCGTAAATCTGATAGGTAAGTTGATCTACTTTTTTTCCCAATCTTTCTCCAACCATAGGTCGCTATTATACCATAAAAAGCCCATTTTATCAATATAATTACAAGCCTCATTACGCACTTACCAACTACTAACTCAGTAAAAAGCTGGCCACCTTACATCCTTGACAAAAATTCGCAAATGTGATACACAAAGAGTAGGATGGTGATTTTCGGCTTTGATTATGTCACCGCCGATTACTATTATGTTTGCGAAACCATTCCTAAGTGTAATACGAGAACTTGGAGATTTCCTACTAACCCCCTTTTTCCCAAAATCACTTTGATAGCAGTCTAGCTGCTGTCTGAACATCTAAATTGATAGAAAGGAGGATGCTCCAGCGTTTCTTTTTTTATCTAATTTAGTTCGGTCAAAGTAGTATGAAAAATATTTTAGCAAGCTTATTGATCATTACTGCTGTAGCCGCTGTACTTATAGGTACAACTGGCGCAGTATTTTCAGATCAAAAGGTTATTGCTGGAAACACCGTTGCTACTGGTACGCTAGAACTTACACTCAATCATTCGGCAGGTAAGCCATTCTATATCACAGATGGATACCCCGGATATACAACACCTTGGGAATATATAGATATATATAACAGCGGTACACTTCCGTTTGAAGCATTAATGTCTTTCGATAAAACTTCAGGTGATGCTGATCTATACGATCAGTTAGTAATTAAGCTCGAAAGTGCAGGTGGAGATTCAATCTGTCACAATGGAGATTTTGGAGAGTATGTAATATATGATGGTCTGATAAAGGATTTCACAGACGGTACATTAGTCAGCTCTCTAAACTTCTGGCATTTAGCCAACGAAGATGATGGATCTGGCTCTCCAGCAGATAATATACGAGCTGGTTACTCTGAAAGAATATGTCAATATATCGGCATCGATATCGATGCAGGGAATGAGATTATGGGTAAAACAGTCGAATTCTCTGAAATCGTAGATGCAGTACAAGACAACGATTAGAGTATATCCGAGAAGGCTGCATCTTGCCGGTGCAGCCTGTTTGTAAAACCTTATTACGTTTTAAAAAGTAAGATTCGTAAGTCGATATATGTAATGAATCTAAAATGTGATATCTAAAAAAGTGGAAGCAAAAAAACCGAAATTAATATTAACCATCATATATTATTTTTTGATTTGCGTTGTTTCAATATTACTTGTGATAACACTCTTTTCAGGTAATAAACTCGGCACTAACTTCAAGTTATTCACTGTGCAGAGCGGATCCATGAAACCGACATTAAATGTTGGAGATCTAATTATCATCAAAGAAATGGACGATTATTACGCTAACGACATTGTCACTTTCGATGGTAATCTCGACAACGCAAGCCAAATAATCATAACTCACAGGATAACCAGAAGTGAGATAATGGGGGATAAAACCGTTTACGTTACCAAAGGAGACTATAATTCAGTCGAAGACCTTACCAAAATACAAGAAAAAGACATACTAGGTAAATATATTTTCAAAATACCGTTAATAGGTTATGTTATAAATTTTGCTCGTACACCTTTAGGTTTTATCCTTATGCTTGTCGTACCATGTATTTTGATAATTGTTACCGAGATCACAAAAATTAGAAAGGAAATCAACCTGCGCAAACAAGCCATACGCGTCACATCGATAATATCGATCATATCAATGTTGTTGTGGACAAGTGTGAACACAAACATCTATCAATTAAATAAACTGTACGTTCAACTAAATTCATTTGTCACTTTTGCACTTTTTACAGATCAGAGTCAGATAAAGCAGAATTCTGTATCGACAGGAATACTCTCAATCGATAATGAACATTTGCAGAGTATTAATGACTACAGTGATATTTCACCACAATTACGACAATTATCGTCTGTGCCTAATATTATCAATAGTGGAAAGAGAGAGATCACAATTAAAAACAATGGAACCTTACCTTTTTACTATTCACTGAATATCAATGAGATGTCACCCGGATGCTCAGAGATCGATATCCAATCGTATCAGAATAGTAACATACTATTTGTGGACCAAAGAGACAATGTCGGAGTTGAATTTGCAAAAAAATCACTTTGTAAGCAGAGTACTGATAACAGTCAAAACTATAGTTCAGGAATTACAGATGATATTAACTATCGTGAAATAAACTGTTCAATCAATGCTACCGTATTTGCATGGCAATATTTAACACCTTCCGATGGAGAAAGAGGAGATGAGACAATCACACAAAAATACGAGACTGTTAAAGGATTCACTGATAGTATTGATTTGCAGTTTAATATTTACATAGAGACAGCTGATATTTGCACCGCCGAACCAATGAAATTATCTATTGAACCTCGATCTGAAGAAAATAATAACAGCGAAGATACTGCAAACAGTAGTGGATATAGTTCAGGCGAAAATGCATATACTGGACCAGATTCCGATTCAGGCCAGGACGATTATTCTGGTTGTGGATCTTGTAGAGAATCAGACCCTTGTGAAGATGATCATTCTGACGGTAACTATTCTGGAGATAAATCTGACTCAAGTGATTATGATTACTCGGGAAGCGGAATAGATTCCAGTGACGCTTATTATTTGCCAAGAGTACTTGATTTAAGTTACCCGGATTATTTGGCAAGCGGACCAGATTACAGTACGTCTGAAGATAAACGAGAATATGATGCATTAAGCGATCAAAATGGCTTAGATGAGAAGAATTACGATGCGAGTGAAGATAATAATTTATGCCCTATTATTTCAAAAGTTCCCGGATTTCCTAATGATTGGGCCGATGACCCTCCATCTGATTTAGGTTTTGAGCAGGCTAATCATTCTGATGAGAATGATACTGATGAGATAGCATCGGAAGAAGATATTAATAATGAAGTTTTAAATCAGCAGTTGGAGACAGATATAGAAGATAATATGCTTATTGAAGGTGAAAATACTGATGAATTTAATACTCAGATTGATTCAGAAAATGACAGATCCAGCCAAGATAATTCAGGTTATTCTTATGAAGTAAGTGCTGTAGAAAACTATAATAATTATGAAGAAGAGAATAAGGAGAATTTAGGTGATGCAAGTGTTAATTATAACTATACAGAAAATTCGTATTCAGAAGAAAATAATAATTCGTTTAGTATTTCGATTAATCCTCCAATTGAAGATACAATTCTTTTTAACAAAGAAGAGTAAATAAAAATTAAAGATATTATTAAATCTAATGTTGATTCTTACTAATTCAATAATAAATGCTTTTGAGACTAAGTTGAAAAAAGTATCTACACCTATTTAGTTCAAACTAAACAAGCCGACACACCTGTGAATTAATGAGTAAGAACAACACATCGTAAATAAACATAAAACCCAGTAGGAATTAATCAAGAATCGACTCGAGAATAAATAATATTTCTATTTTCTTACTTATCTTCTATCTAATAGAATTCGAGCATCACTTTTGAATACATTATACCAAGCTGTTAGAAAAGTTTTTAATTGTATAACGCAAAAAACTGCATCATCATTGCTTTTAACTTCAGGGTTTTTAAGTAATTGATTGCAGTAATTAATTATGTCTATTGTTGCAGTTCTCACTTGCGCAGGAATTAACATATAGCCTTCTGGCAGATAATCTCGGATTTCAGAATAAAATTGTTTGACCATAAATGATATATAAGGAAGAAATTCTACAGGTGGAAGCATAACTTCTTTTTCTTCAGTAAAAAATGGAACAATAAGTGCTGCTTCAAAATTGTTATAACCCCTATAAGCTCGATGGGCTACAACTGCTTGTACGGCTTCTTGAAATAATAAACTCGCTCCATTCTGATAAAAAGTTTCAATGTTCTGATCATCGAGAACCCCTACTTGTCGTAGTGCATTAATTGATGAGCGACTCAATGCTCTTGAAAGTAATATTTTAATTCGAGAATTCGCATCATCCCCAAGTAGCAATATTAGTTCTTCATAACTTCTTCCCTCCATTATTGCCTTAATCGCGACAATATCTCTAAACATTAGCTGATTTACTACATCTGGTTCTCGGAGATATTGTTTGTTATCCAGATCAATTATATCGCCACCGGGAACATTTAACCCCCATCGTGACACGGCTATATCAGCTCTTATAGTATTATTGCCTTTAAGATCAACCCTTCCATAATGTTCAACAATTTGGGTACCTGGTAGTAAGTAACTTGTTCTTGCAAAAGCTAGCAATTCACGCCATGGCACATCGAGTATTTTCGCTGGTCCAGTAACGGATTGGCGATATCTTCTATCAAACGCAATAATACTCATATCTGGCGTAACAACAGGTGTTTTCCCATTAAGTTTAGGTGGATAATCTTCTCTAATTTCGTGATATATTGAGATATACTTCCAAAAAACTCGATAACTATTTTCTTTCCCTTTCTCTACTTCTGCTCCCTCCAGAGCTAATAAATATGGTATCCAGTGAGATGGATCAAACGTCAAACATTTGAATGTCCTTGGATCTGGTGGAATGAATTCTCCTTTTGGTCCGACTATTTCAGATATTGGTTGAATTACTGTTGGTGGTAAAAATATACGTGATCCTTCTTCTGAGCCCATATTTGAGTATAATAAGATTAATTAGAAAATATATCATTATTGCAGATTATAATAATCTCGATTTAATCTTTTTTATTAAACGTAAATTGATAGAATTTACTATTAGATGAATGATGTAACTTATCTAATCTATTATTTAAAGTATATATTAATGAGAAATCGAGATCTTCTGGCTTAATACCATATATACGAACTAAATGCTTTAATAGACTTTGAGTATCTCTTATAAGTTTTAATACTTCAGGAAGTGCAAGATCCTTGTGCATTTCACCGCCATAATACAAAACATTAAATAAATCTTCTATATAATCAACAAGATAAGGTACTGCCTCTGGAGGTATTATTGGAACATTAGATTGCGTAAAGAAATCTTCAAATAATGGGATTAAATTCCAAGCCTCAATATTTATTAGATCTCCCAAAGGTTTTGAGCTAGTTGACTGGTTTTTAGGGTTTGATTTAGGTGTACTAGTTGGTTCAGCACTATCTTGTACGACAGCATTATTTGCTCGAAATTTTTTTGGATCTTTTGGATCAAAGTCAGCTACAATTTCTGGTCTATTTCTGAAAACCGTAATTAATGTTTCATCAAACAACATACGCATAGCTGTTCGCCAGAATAATTCACGATTTGTTTCATTAACCAAACCTAACTTATGTAAAATATCATAACAAGGGGTGCTCATGAATCTAGATATTATAGCTTTTAAAGATGAATTTTCCCTTTCTCCCTTAACTAGCATTACATCGGTAAATCTCATACCAGTTAGAACCGCCTTAAGCATTGTAATTATTCTGAATTGATTTTTAACCGTTGCATTTGCTTTTTCATACCTTGGATATTCGATACTTTCTTCACCAATCATATCATCATTATCTGGTACAATACCAATATTTTTTGCATTTTTTAGAGACGTTATCCCATTAAAAAAACGAAGTATTCTATTAAACAGATTATATCTATGTTCACCTAGAAAAATTGGAGTTCGTAAGGAATAATAAAATAATTCATTAAAACCCATTGCAAGCAAGCCATTTAGTCTATCTTTTTCATTGAAGTATCGATAGAAAAAGCCTAATATTGTCCTTATTACAAAGGGAGAATCAAATGCCAATTCATCAACATTTTCTTGTTCTTGAATATTTGGATCGTTACCTTCACCTTCAAATCTTTCAGAAGAATCCGCTTCCAAAGCACTTGGTGTAAATCCAAGTCTGATTTCCCCATGATAGCTTACAAAACATTTAGGAGTGCGATTTGTAAGTTCAAATCGAATCACCTTGAATTCTCGGGGGTCTTGTGTGTCTAACCATGCTGAGAAATGTTCTTCGCTTAGTGGTAATACAGGTAAAGGACCGATTTTCCTTACTTGTTCACCTTGAGGTTCTTCTGTAGGTAGTTCGGTTGTCATATTCTGATTATATTACTTTAATATATAGCAACAGAAGTGCTGAGAAAATAAAGTGTTGACAATGAAAGTGATCTAAAAGTATTTGTGTACTATATTTACTCTCCCTCGATTATTGTATCACTTCCGATATTTATCCGAACTAGGCAATATAATGATAAATTTTATATCCCTGCAAAATATTTACAAGAATTAGCAAAATCATGTGGTCAACTTTTTGAGTGAGTAAATTTATTATAAAGACAAACGCTAATTAACACTGTACTGTTAAACGTTAAGTGGGATGGAGAAAAGGTTCTCAATAACTACATAAATCCATTTGATTTGTAGACTAATTTTCAAAATCTTCATAATGGGGTCAGTGTATAGATTCTATCTTATCACATTTGTATGAGAGGGTAAGGGTGATGAAGGGGGTTGTGAAAACTCCTCGCAGTGAGTTTCAGTATAATTTTTAGGAGTGTTTTTAAATGTAAACGGATTTAATGATTTCGTTTACATTTACTTTTGAGATGTAAACAGTTTGTAGTTTTTGAACTGTTCGGAAATTCCGAACAGTTGGAATGTAATGTCTGTTAGTTTTCACTCTAGTCTGTTAGGTGACTAACAGAACTTATCCCTACTTGTCCCTTTTTAAGTTTTCCTAAAAATGATTGAAATGCTGATTTGATGGTACTTTTCGGTATTTGATAGATCCTGAACTTATCCCTACTTGTCCCCTCGAAGTTGCCTAAAAACTTGCCGAAAGGTTGCCTAAAATTGCCCCCTAAGTTGCCCCCAACTTGCCACTAACTTAGCAGACGGTAGAATGTTAACTAAGTTCCTAGTAGACGGTGAAAGGGCATTTGACCGTCTGCTAGCCATTACATAGTGAATTGCTGTTTTCTAAGTGCGATATCTTCATCAGCACTTTCTTTTTCATACTTTATTCGAGCCAACAAGTATGTTTTGTATTGTTCAATAAAATCATTCATTAAGGTATCTTTTTCATCTAAGTTGTTAAGACTTTCAAGTTTCATTTCCAAATTATTTACAAACCCATATTCACCAGTAACAACACCACCAGACATTGATAAAAATCCCATAATTTCTTTCCAATCACTTTCAGTTGAATATGTATGAACGTAAAATCGTACAAACTCATCAGTGACTTGCATATGACCTTGAAAAGCGGATATCAAGCGTAATACATTTTTCTTATTGATTTTGTAAGTATTGTTATTTGTAATTATATGTTTCTGAATCTGATCAATGTTAAACGAAATCTGCAACACGTTTCCAATTTGATAATCTGACAGAGAATCTTTACCAAACCAAGAAAGTATTTCAGGAATTACAATATCTGCATGTTCGTTTAGTTTATTTTTAAACTCTTCGTAATCGTAATGAATTGGTATTGTTGAATAGTATCTATTATTTTTTCTCAAATTTCTTAGCTCTTCTGCTTCAATTCGTTTTTTAAAGAGTGACACTGTCAACTTCGGTTCTTTATCGATTACTTTAGTTAATAATTCCTCAACATAATAATCAAGGCTCTGTGCATAAACTAGATTCTCTATAAGTATTTTAATCTCTTTGGTTTCTAGTTCATTAATTAGTTCAGAGTCAGAAAAACTCAAATGGTTTAACCAAGTAGATTCTTTAATAGTATTTAAATCCTTTAATACCTGTATAAATATACTTCTAAGTTCATCTTTCTTAGTTGATTTATTGAAGTGATGGAAGATAATATCAATTACATCATTAAGCACTATCGAGTTACTTGGATTATTTCGCACAATTGTTTTAAGTAGAGGGGAAAACTCCTCAATATTGTATGCAATTCTAAATGTATGTAGAAGCTCTCTAATATTTTTGTTTTTCTTTGTGTATTCATTAATTTTTACTAAGACCTGTTGCTTTAAATCTGATTTTAATAAACCAATTAGAATGTATGAGAGATGGAATTCTAAACCCTCTCGAAATTTATCAAGGATTTTAAATGCTAATTGTGGATTTTTTATTGAAAGCTTTTCTAAAAACAAATCAAAATATCTAGTTGATACTCTAGCTTCAAAACTCTTGAGATTATTAAGTATCGTCTGAATTAGGGAAATTGAATTGGACTCGTTAGAACTATAATTTTCTACAGACTCTTCAATTTTGATTTGCCTTTGTTTGTCGGCTTCACTCCAACTTAATTTCTCAAACTCATCATCGACAAGAGAATTTCCTACCAATAACTTAAATATGTTATATCCATCTCTTTCAATAATATTTGATTTTATCGTGTCTAAGTTTTTTAAATCTTTTTGGAATCGTCTGTTATACCAATAAACTTGACTTTCAATCTCAGTGACAACCATTAAATCTGCATTTGGAAGAATACTAATATAGAAAGGAATAATAACGGTATCAATATCATTAATAATTAATTGTTCTAGCTCATCTGAATAGTTTTGAAATGGTAAACGTACAGAAGATTCAAAAATATTTAAGAGTTTTAACTTGTCGTTATTATCACTTGTATTTGAATAAACATTTATCAATAAGCTTAATGCCTCTGTCCTTACCTCTTTTAATTGTGGCGTTACAATGATACCTCCTTGATAAAGACTCATCGTGTTTTCATCTTGCATTTCAGTACCATGAAATTCAGTACTTAATATTGCTGATAATAATAAAGTTGAGACTTCAGGGTGTTTATCAATAAAGCCTTTTTTACATAAACTTGAAAGTAATGTTTGCTGAATTGAATACCAATCTTCCTGTTTGTAGTAATTGAAGATATGGTAATTGTATTCTGCGAGTTTTTTTATTGTATCCTTAGCTTTATCTGAAACTTCGTTTGAATCCGATTTTGAATATCTCAGAAGCAAATCAAATGACTCTCGTGGTTTTCTATATTTTAAATGTTCATCTACTAATTTTAATATATTTACTTCAATACTCGGGCTGATTCTTTTTTTCAAAATACTTTTAATAATATCGAGAGCTTGTTTTGGTATGCGAAAAGCGTATTGATCTAATAAATTAATTGTATTCAATTGCATTTGTTCATCATCTGATAATGAAGTTGATAATGTATCCGTATATTTCAATAAAAACTCATCGACTAAGGGAATGTTCAAATGTGCGAGACCATTTAATATATGGCTCGAGTTATTGGGAAATGATTCAAGTAATTCACCAAAGTCCTTGACTAAATGTATGCCTTCAAGTGCAAGTCGTACACCAACTTTCATTTTTGCTTCAACTAGTGGCTGATAAATAATTTTTCCTTTAAATTGTTTAGCTAATTTTGAATCAATAATATCGCCTAAAATTGTTTGAAAGTGGGTATCATCTAATCCTAATCTTAAAGAATAATCTTTTAGTTGTGTTTGCTCGATGTTCTGGGTAAGAAAGATTAACGTTAACAGTAATATATATTGTTCTTTATATTTGATTGCTTTTTCTCTTAAAGTTTGGGGTAAATCCTGAAAAGTATCTTTTTTAGCTAATTCGTTTAAATGCTGCCAAAATAAAGTTGGATTTTCTAGTTTGTAAATATTTCTTAGTATTACCTTCTCCGTGTTAAGTGAGTGTTTTTGGATCTCGTTTTCGAGAATACGAGTATTTATTGAATCGAAGTAATACCAATATATGCTTGGTTCTGATTTGTCTTGTTCTAATCCTGCAACAATGAACAAAATTGTTGGTAAATTGATTTCTTTACAAAAATCCACGACAGATTTATCACATCTGTATGAATCATTAAGAATCTTATCTTTTTGACCTTTGAGTTGGAAAAATACGACCTTATTTAAATATTTCCCAATTATGTTCTTTTGTGGTTCAGGAAACTTTTCACGAAGTCTTATAAAGCCATCTGTGTCAGGTGTATTATCTTTTATTCCGTGAAATTGAATATCAAAAATATCTCCATGTAATTTTTGAAAATAGTTTGAGAGTACAGAAATTGCTTTTTCATCAAGTCGATTTTGTATACTATACTTAGTGCTCATTTCTGACTGTATTTAAAACATTCCCAAAGTGTAAATCTAGACTTACATTTATTGATTTACTCATTTAGTCTATAATTAGTTATCATCAACTCAAAAATGCTTCCTCTTCCTTCAACCTTTGAATTAATAGCTCTTTTGGCACTAACACGAGTAATGTTAAATTTGCTGTATAGGTCATCAAAAAAATTATCCGACTTATTGTTATTTTTGGGATCTGAATTGCTAAGAATTAAACTACAACCTTTTTTGCTCAATCGGGAATAATATTCCGCTAGTCTTTTCTGATCTTCATCTCCAAAATCTTCTTTTGCATATGAAGTAAAGCTTGAAGTTACCTTAATAGGTCTATATGGTGGATCAAGATAAATTAATGAGTCTTTTACAGCATATGTTTCTGAGAGTTCAAAATCCCCATGTTCGATAACAACATTTTGTAAAGCTAAATTAACTTCTCTTAGATTATCTTCATCACAAATTGTTGGGTTTAAGTATTTACCAAAGGGAACATTAAATTCACCTTTCTTGTTTTGTCTATAAAGTCCATTGAAACAAGTTCTATTAAGAAAAATGACCTGTGCAGATCGTTCAACACTAAAAGTGTTCGTTACTTCGGATAAGTTATATGCTAAATTCTTATTAAATTCTTTCCTTATCTCATAAAAAAGAAATTGTTTGTTCTCAAGATCCGCTTGTAAATCGTATTTAGATTGCAATTTCTTTAATTCAACCAACAAATCATTTAATTTGTTTTGAATTGTGCGATAGCTAAGTACAAGATCTTTGTTAATATCAGAGATATATGCATTTTTTATTTCATAATTGTTTTTTAGGTAGAAAAAGAAAGAGCCACCACCAATAAATGGCTCTATATAGTTCTCAATTTTCTTTGAATCAGTGATACTTTTGGGCAATCTAGAAATGAGATCAGGTAATAATTGCCTTTTGCCACCAGCCCATTTTAAAAAAGGTTTTGAGTTATTCATTGTTTGTAAGAATGTAGTCAAGTATATCTTTTTCCAACATCGCTAATGTAAAAATGTAATCATTGTGATCGAATGTTTCTCTCAACGGTCTTGTTGTGCTTAACCAACCTTTTCCATCTGTAATCCAAATGAACTTATACTTCCCATCTAGAACGTCATATAAATTGCGGTATTCACCTGCTGTAGATTTAAGTTTTGAACCACCGCCACCGTAGAAGTTAGTTTCAAATATAAACAATTCCTTTCCGTTGTCGATTACATAATCGTATCTTCGTGAGCTTTTATCTACTGGAACTGAATAGCCAAATTCAGACTGTATTCTGTCAGCATTAGCTTCTTTCAGATATCTAAAACCAAGTCGGTTACAAACATCTTTAACAAATATTTCAATGATGTCTTCCATTATGTGTCCACCACGATTCTTACGACCATTACTGTCCAAACCTGCTTCAACCCCGATCATGTAATCTACAAGGTTTTTTAACTTTTTGTTTTCTATTAAGGAACGGAATCCTGTCTCAGTTACAAACTCTAAATAATTATCAACATCTGCAACAGTTAATTCTTTTTTTGAAAAATCAAATTCTTTATATACAAGCTTTTTGCTCGAATAATCAACGAGAATCTGCATTTTTGTAGTGATATCACCACCCCGCACTACCAATGAAGGCAAAGCTGTTACAACTTGAGGGTTTTCTTTCAAAATGAAACGAAACTCCTTTTCGAAATCCTCTTTTCCAATAAGATAGTTCAAAACATTCAATGAAAGTTCTATCTTTCTATTGTTTTCAAATACTTTCTCCCAATTTACAAAGTATGACCAATGAGTATTACTTGGTTTTAGGTTATCAATCAAAAATTGAAATACTAAATCGGAGCTATTTAATTCCAAAATATCAGAATAAAACTTTAGTGTTTTCATTTTTGTTTATTAATCAAATTAGTTTTTAACTGGTTATATCTTTTAATAGATAAATCTAGATATTCTTTAGTAATATCTATTCCAATATACCTTCTATTTAGCAAAAAAGCCATTACACCCGTAGTAGAACTCCCACAAAACGGATCCAGTATCAAATCATCTTTATTAGTAGATGCAAGAATAATTCTTTTTAGTAATTCCTCGGGTTTTTGAGTTGGGTGTTTTCCAAATCGTTTTTCAATCATTTTTGGAGTATCAATAGACCATACTGATCTCATTTGCTTGTTCTCTTTCTTGATAAAGTCATCTCCCCATTTCCCATCTTTCATAAGTTCATAATTGAATGTATGTTTACCCGCTTTTGACTTTCTCGCCCAAAGCAGCGTTTCGTGACTAGCAGTGAAGAAACGACAACTCAAATTCGGAGATGCGTTTGGTTTAAACCATGCAATATCATTTAGTATATGAAATCCTAACCTTTGAATAGCATAACCGCATTGATAGATTGAGTGATATGTTCCACTTACCCAGATAGTCCCAGAAGGTTTAAGTACTCTTTTAGATGCTTCTAACCACTTATAATGAAATTCAAAATTCGCTTCTACAGAGTCACCCATATCCCAATTTCCTTTCTTAACACTGACCATTTTTCCATTCTGACACGTAAAAGAACCATTAGAAAGAAAGTATGGAGGATCTGCAAAAATCATATCTACTGAATTTTCGGGCAAACTTGCTAAAACAGATAAGCAATCATCTTTATATAAAGTAAATTTTTGTTCATCGAAGTACTTATCCATAATTCTATTTTACTAGAAAATTATGAAAAAAGAATTAAAACTGAAAAATTATTCAAAAAATCAGTGGAGTCCAGTTGGACACCTACTAGACACACTCGACCATCCAGAGGTGTCCACTTTGCCAAAATATCAAAACCCTTATCCTTCCGCACAAATTGTCGTCTTTCGTAGGTGATTGGGTGGACTCCTTCGGACTCCACCCAATCACTCCCTCGACTACGATTACCCTATGTGTGTAATCTTGTGAGCTACTCACGACTTAAATTTGTGTTTGGTGGTTAGAAATATATCGTGGACGAGATATCGTTTAAGAGGTATTTGATGTTTTTATTAGTACTGATTTGTGTTGATATTAGGTTCTTTTTGAGACTTTGTAAATTTTTGATTTATTGTAAATATTTTGTAGAAATTGGACTTTGTAGGAGAATGATTAAAGAAATCTGATTTTTATACAGTTAACTGTATACAGCAGACCATATAATTTGAATTTTCTTAAAACTTAAATTCTTTCGATGGATACGGATGATTGATGTATTGGAAAGTACCTTGCAACTGAATAATTTTTGACACCGACCCTGAAACTATATGACAATGGGGAGAATAGAAGCAGTTGCTTGTATGCAAATGCTTAAAAAACATAGTGCGGACGCTATAGCGTGGACACTATATTTTTAAATTTTTGCAAACTCTGAAAACGACCTTGAATACAAGAGAAATCGAGTGCCGAGAAAGTCCGAAAAACCAACAGATTTTTGACTTCGAATTTTTCTTGAAGGATAATTGAAGTAGAAAACACAACCTAAAAAAGAGAATCACCTGCAAACCGCCGGACGGGAATCCATGGTCAGTAGGAGGTGATTCTTTTGTATATTATACGCTTAACAGTATAAATTCTACAACTGCCACCTACTGGGCAGTCTGTAGAGCTTGAAAATGCCAATGCAATCAGTAGGTGAAATACTACAATCTAAAGAATTTAAAAAGACCTTTGAGAGTCTTTCTCGTGCAGATTATGACACAATTTCCTCACAACGCTTTCTCAAGTTCCCACTTCTCATTGTAAATCTGATCTTTTTTGATAAACAAATCACTAAAAGACAAATCAAGATATTAATCTTCATCATGAGATTTTCTTTTGGTTGCAAACAAGCTGTAGCACACTTAAAACTAACTGATTTTCAGAAGATAGGGTTTTACTCATCGGACATAACCAAAGAGCTAGAACGCCTAGAAAAGAAAAATTACATAGGTTGGGATAAAGAAACAGAAACAATGTGGATAAACCGCATACTGTTAAGTGAATCACTAGCAAGAGACGAAAGTTATGCTAGTGACATACTCCGAAGAAACCTAGTAAATCACTTCAAAAAAAAGAAGTATTTTACTAGCAACAATCCCCCAAAAACTTCCAATCCAACAACTAAATCTAATACCGATAGATATGGAAAGATAAATATAGATAGTAGTTATAAATATCAAAATTCAGTTGTGGACAATAATGACTAAAAAGACCACACCACAAACTGAAATAAATCTTGATGTTCTAGCTGATATTATTGCTTCTCAAATTAAGCGAAAAATCTTACTTAAATTACAAAAGAAAAAAGATGAGCAGAACAAAAAGCCAAAGCCACAACTATTACTTCAAAAAACATGAATTGAGTAGTTACTTTTTGAAATTTGTCAGATATAATATAAATGCTGTAACAACTAAAATCGGAGTGGATGTAAATGGGCATCCAGATACAATGGTTCACTCCGTTGTTACAGCACTGGATGCCCATTTTTGTTAAATAAACAACTATGAAATACGCAGTATACGCTCGAAAATCTAGTGAAGATGATGACCGACAGGCGTTATCAATTCCTGCTCAAATCGTTGAGATGAAAGAGCTTGTTAAAAAATATGGATATCCAGCAGTAAACGAAAAAGACATCTTCTTTGAGGAAAAATCAGCAAGAAAGCCAGGTAGAAGAGATGAATTTAATCGACTTGTAGATTCAAATAATGCAGGGATTTACGACACGATATTTTGTTGGCACATAAATCGTTTAAGTAGAAATCCACTTGAAGGTGGCATTATTCAACAGTTAATCGTTGAAAAGAAACTCCGAAAAATAATAACACATTCCGATATCGTTGATAGTGATAACTGCAATGAAATAATCATGAGTTTTTTGTTTGGCTACAGTTCGCAAACCTCAAGAGAGATAAGCCAAAACACAAGACGAGGAATTAAAGAGAAAGTCAGAAGAGGTGAATGGCCAACTTACGCACCTCAATTTTATGAAAATGTTGATAGAAAAGGGAAGAATTATATTATTCCTCACCCTGAACAATCGCCATTTTATGAAAAATGGGTTGATGAAATAATTAAAAATCGATTAAATCAAAGACAAGCTCAAAAACTTCTGATTGATTGGGGAGTTTAAACCAAGAAAGGCAAAGTGTTTTCTGTATCTGGAATTTACAAGATTCTCACAAATCCAATATATTGCGGGATCCTTCGATATGCTGAATACGAAGAATCAGAGGGAAGTTGGGAGCCACTAATTACTAAAGATAAATGGTATAAATTACAAGAAGTTGTTAAAGAGAAATCAAAGCCAAGATTGAGAAAACATAGACACCAATACAATTTGCTTATTAAATGTTCCGAATGTGGCAGATCTTACACAGGCTATACGACAACCAAAAAGAGTGGACTAGAGTTTACCTATTACATGTGTTCCGAAAAGCATGGAGAGTGTAAGAATATGCAAATCAGAGAAACAGAGGTTGAAGACCAAATCGCGAAATATGTTGAAAATATAAAACTTGATGATGAGAAGTGGGCTAAACTAAAAGAATTAGTCCTACAAAAACTAGAAAAGGAATTCAACTTTGAATCCACAGTCCGAAAAGGCGTTGATGTACAAATTGACCAATTAAACGAAAAGCTAGATTCTCTCTTTGATATGAAGATAGCAAAAGAGATTGATCCTGATGATTATCAAATCAAATACAGCAAACTTAAAGACGAGCTAAACGATCTCAAATCCAAACGAACTGATGTTGAAGTATCAAAAGAAGAGCTAAAAGATGGGGTTGATAAGTTTTTTGATGATATACAAAACTTCAAAGATGTATTCTTAAATGGGGACTATCATGAAAAGCGAAATCTCTTGTTCGAGATAACGTCTCATTTGGGGATTATGAATAAACAGCTCGACTTGAACCTCAAAGAGCCTTATAAATCCGTTGTTTTTGTGAAAAACTCGAAAAATTCTAAAAATTGGGGTTCAATAGTGAACTTATTCAGAACAAGAATCATTGAAACAGAGCTTAAGCCCTTAATTACTTCCATTCAACTACTATTTGATAAAATGAGTAGTAGCCAAGAGCTTTATTTTGAGAGATAATATTTCTAGATGTATAAATCAGATAAAATATATCTTAAAGAGTATTGGGATATTCCTGTTGAATATCACCCTACTACTTCTGGCAGAATCATAATCAATATCCCTGGTGCTGATGGAAGTGTTAAGGGATATATGAATAAATATCTTAATCTTGGTGATTATATACAAGGCAAGGGCTTTGCTTCTTTTGTAAGGATACCTAATGATAGACCTCAAGAGTTTCTTAACACTGGTAGATGTATTGTCAATTACTGTTTAGAACATTCCAAAGAGATTTGTGGAAAAGACATTCCTGAGCTATGGTTAATGGGTTTCTCTGCAGGTGGGGCTTCTGCTTTACTTACTGCATGGGAATATCCAGAGATAACCAAAGTATTAGCTATAAACCCATTCATTGAGACTGTAAGGGGCGATGTAAGAAAAAATCTACCTGAGTACAAAGGAAAATTGTTTGTCGTAACAGGCGAGAATGACAAGGTTATTGGTGCTGATACCGTAGAGTATATTAAGCAATTTGCAAATAATGTTTCTGAATTACAAACTCATGTTATACCTAATTGTGATCATCAATTAAAAGGTGATGATAATGCGATAATACTTTCTCAGATTCCTGAGTATTACTTTTTAGAGCAATATAAAGCAAAGAGCTTTTTATTATTTATAAAATTGACAAAAAATAATTTGATATAAATAACATAATGACATTTATTGAATTACAAATTAAAAATATAGATGAGCTAGTTGAAGAGATCTCTAAATTATTAAATGAGTCGGATATAAGATATTCCGCTATTCCTGGGGTTTTTGATTTCTCAGGAAATTATACTGTCTCTATCCATGAAACTGCTGAAATATTCCAACTACAATCAAAATTATTCAAAGAATTTACTCAATTGTTTAACATACTAGAAGTAGTTATTGCTTATGAATCAAAAGAGGTGAAGAAAATATTATTAGATAACACTGCCTACACAAGGAAGATTGTAGAAGAAAGATCTTTCTCTACATGGGATGAGAGCTTAGATGAGGTAAAATCTAAAGTTCGTGAGAATTGGAATCAAATTAAAAATTTACTTCAATCTATTTATACGGAAGAAGCCGAGGAAGTAATTATTCCAGACACTTCTTATTTATTGGATAACAATGATTTTACGAAATGGATCTCAAGATCAGGAAAACCTCTGACTATTGTTATACCTACGATTGTCTTACAAGAATTAGATGAAAAGAAGGAATTTCATAGAAATCCTGATATCCAAAAGACTGCCCAATCAATAGCAAAGAGAACAATGTCTGTATTAACGAGAAATCCTAATAGTGATGTCAAAACAATCGTCAAAGATAAGGTTTATTTAAAACTTGAATCTATTGAACCTAAGAAGCTAAACACTTTAGAAAGTTTAGATTTCACAGTCCCTGATGATCGCTTTATTGCATCTGCTCTTGAAATTATTCGGAAATATACGAACTCGGATTGTTATATCGCTTCCAAGGATATAAATCAAAATAATAAAGCTATTTACTATGGAATCCCTATAAAATAGCCTATTCGTTGGAAATTGGCTCTGTAATTCTCATATATTTCATAATGAAAGGATCATTCCCAGGATGAAAAACCTCGTTCTCATAGTAATAGAAAGTCTTCTTGAATGGATAACCTTTTAGTATTTTATTTAATATCCAGTTTAAAATTTTATTGAGAAAATTATTTTTTAAGATTTTTGTATCCCGTTTATATGACTTTTAAACTGACAAAATATTTGAGGAACACATCCATATTCATCTCCATCTAGAGCAATATGGTCAATCCATTCATAAGGAACAAGTCCTACAGGAAATGCTAAACGATAAAATTGAGTATTATCACCCTGAAAAGATAGATGTCCATCTTGTTTTCTATATACATTAACGGGCATCCCATTAAAGAACTCTAAGCCATTGTATCTTACAGATTTAAGTTCTGCCTTAAGATGTGAGTAACCGTTAATATCTCTTTCGTTAGAAGGATAATCTTTAAAGTATCTTTTTGTATTTACAATATGTACTTCTAAAGATTCATCATTTTGATTTATCTGCCGAAAGAGCTCTTCACATTGCTTGAGAATTTCTTCTTTATGATTTAGCCTTCCCTTTTCAGTTAATTTGTTAGATAAAAAATAAACATAATAAGCGATAAAGCCTTGTATTATAAGACTTATCACTAAGCTATAATTTTCTTGAAGCCATTCCCATACTTGATTCAACATGCTTGATTATACCTTAAATGTTGAAGGATACTAGACAAAACTTTCCATATCTTGATATATTATATGTGAATATCTTTTGGGATATTCAGCTTCTTACGGGACATCCCGAGGGAGCACAAAGTAAATAAGCGAGAGTCTTACATGACTATAAACTTATTCCTCTGTGCAATCTCGGCGTTCATCTACGAGAAGTAAATAGGAATGTAAGACACTAAGGGTTTAAATTTAGTGTCGTTTTTTTTGTACATTCCTAAAAAAGCAAACAAAACAGAAGTATTGCAGAAACTAGAGCAACTAGACAGTTCCTCTTCTGATAGGCTTTTGCTTTTCGTTCAAACTCTTATAAAAATCAACGAGAGGGAGAAGATTGTAAGGTACAAGAATGACCTTAACACAAGTTTCAAAAATGGTAGATACTGTAACATTAAGACTCAATGAGCCTGATTTTAAAATCTCTAATCACAAAAAATTCTCTCCTAGTAGTGAAGGACTTTTCTTCCCACCCTACTCTAGAATGGGAGGTAGAGCATATTTAGATTGCTATCAGAACCCTTCAAAATCAGATTTTGAAAAGGGGAATTACAAACCTCAACTAACACTTAGGAAAAGATGGATAGATGGAGAGCCTCAAATATATCTTTACATACAGTTTTCTGCACCAAAGATTTTGTATTTGAATAACTTTGATGAATTGAACAATGAAGACTTCCCAACAATATGTAGTGAACTACAAGCTAAGCTCTTATCAATGGGGGTATTAACAAGTTCTGAGAAAATAGCTAAAGCACAAGTTACAAAGGTACATTATTCAAAGAACATATTATTGCCACCCTTTGTAATTCCATACATGATTATGAAAGAGGTTCGTAAGATTGATTTTGATTTAAGATATGATTTAGCAGAAAAAGACTATCTTAACTCTGGTCAAAGTCTTAGATTTCATACTAAAGAATTTGAATTTATTCTTTATGACAAAAAAAAGGATCTTGAAAAGGCAAAGAAAGGTGAAAAGAGTATTGATAAAGATCCTGAAGTGCAATTAAATCTATTTGAAAAATTTATTCCTAAGAAAACCTTTGAAATACTTAGATTAGAATTAAGATTAAACACCTTAAACAAAATCAAGAAAGAGCTTAGCTCAAAAGTTGAAAATTATACCTTTCAACAGTTGTTCAATTCAGATATTTCTACATACATTTTAAATAAATATTGGGGTTTAATAATGGAAAACTATCAGTTAATAAATTTTGATATTGATAATAAGGAGAAATTCTTAGCTAGTTTTATAATCAATAATCCCAACTGTAAAATAACTACAGCTTTATCAACCTATGCTTTCTTAGAATGTATAAAAGAGTTGGGTATAAGAAGATTTAGAAGGATTTTAGAGTATAAGTATGATAGAAGATCATGGTATTCACTTAAGTCAAAAATTAAAGGATATAAGTTGAAGAAGATATCTAATCAGCAACTGGGATATGTCTCAAACTATTTATCAAAATATGAACCCTTGTATATCAAAGACTTTGAATGATACTTGAATTTTATATAAATTATATTTATTATATATTTCATAATATGGAAACTATTATCATGTACCTTTCTGAAGCATTGAAGACAACTAGAGAAAGACAAAAACTAACACAAAAAGAGTTGTCTAGAATGTCAGGGATTAGCTATTCTACTATTACAAAAATTGAGACTGGGGTTATTACTAATCCTAGTTTTTTTCTTGTTGTTAAATTATGTCAGGCATTAGAAATAACTACTGACAATTTACTTAAACTAATTACAAATTATGATGTCAAAACAAAGTGAACCTCAGAGTATATCTCCTATTAAGGGTAGACCAATGCTTCAATGGGCTGGTAAAAAGCCACTAGAATCTATTGAATACTTCCCTGCACAAGAAAAAGAGATGTATGGAGATTTAAATGCTAAAGAGTTTAACAAGTTGTTCTGGGGTGACAACTTACAAGTTTTGTCACATTTGCTAAAAGAATATAGAGGAGAAATAGACTTAATATATATTGATCCTCCTTTTGATAGTAAAGCTGATTATGTAAAGAAAGTAAAAGTTAGAGGACAGCAAATGAATGCTTCTCAAAAGGGGCTTCTTGAGGAAAAACAGTATACAGATATTTGGGTAAATGATGAATATTTACAGTTTATTTATGAAAGACTTAATACAATTAGAGAATTATTAAGTGAAAATGGCTCTGTATATGTTCATGTAGATTATAGGAAATCTGCCTCTATAAGACTCTTGATGGATGAGGTATTTGGTGATGATTGTTATAGAAATGAGATAATCTGGAGTTACTTTGTATCAGGTAAGTATCCTAAAAATTTTGCAAAGGATCATGATAATATTTTTGTCTACTCTAAGACTAAACAACCAACTTTCAATTATCAAACCTATCTTGATGAAGCTTTATATTATCAAAAACATTTTGAAGGAGAAGTT
>JAKPPS010000019.1 GCA_029547225.1 bacterium
GATGCGGTAGAAGAAATTATGATGAAATATATAGATAAACTTAAATATGATCTAACTGCTGTCGAAAGATACTAATAAATAAGTAATTTAATTTTTATAGGAGGAAATTGAAATTATGTCATTACCCATTGTTATGTCAAACGATTTTTATCTTGAGGTTGCACGGGGCAATGTAACTGGTTTTGCATCTCGTGAAATTATCGGCACAGTCCCTGCTGTCGCTGGAACTTATGATGTCTGGAATGCCGGTATAGATGCTAACAAAGTCATTACTCAGGTTACTACAGCAGCTCTTCTTTATGTATCTTCTTCTAACGCTGGCGACACTACACAGTCTGTTACCATTACTGGTCTTGATGCTAATTATGATGTTATTACAGAAACAATAGAATTAAATGGTCAAACTCGTGTTACTGGAACGAAAGCATTTCTGCGAGTTAATGGTGTTGAATTGAGTGCTGCTTGTGCAGGTAATGTGTATGTGTATTATGTTAGTGCGGTAGTAACTGGTGGTGTTCCTGATACAAAGTCTAAAATCCAGGCAATGGTTGCCATTGGGGATTTAGTGGCATATAATGCAATTTATACTGTGCCTCGTAATAAGAATTTGTATCTGACTAGTCTTCGTTATGCGTCCGCTGCTTCTACAACTGCACACGGTGTCGTTTTATCTGTTATTCGTAAGATTTACGGTGGATCGAATGTTACAGTTAAGACAATCAAGTATACTGATCTTGGAACCACAAATTATACGGATGCACAGGTGAGTTTTACTGATCAGCCTATTCTGTTTCCTGCTAAGTCTGAATTTAGAGTTCAGTCTGCATTAGCTGGTGGAACAGCAATGGTTATGAATGTTCTTTGTAATTTTATTGAAGAGTCGATTTCTGTGACGCCTTCGACCGTAGATGTTATTGATCGGGCTGCTTATCTTGCTTATCTGGCTGCTGGTTCTCTTACATTGTCCTCTCAGAACTATTGGCTGATTGGTCTTGATGAAGAACCATCTGCGCCACCGTCCACAGTTAATCTGGACGATGTTTTGTGTACCATTACTGGTGCTACAAACTATCGTGTGGCAGCTGATACTAATGTCGTATTCGATCCAGCGTATTTTGTAAGCGGAAAATTAGTTACTACTACAAAGAAAGCAATTGTTACTATCATGCGTTGTGTTGATAGTGGCGGTGGTGTTAAATATGTTTTAGCTCCGGTTAATACTGTTGTTAATATTGGTTCCGGCACCAAGAAAGTCACAAGTATTAGTTATCTTGCATAACTTTTTAATTAAAGAGGAGGGCGCAGCTTATTAAACTTCGCCCTCCTCTTTATTATATTATAATAACAAAAAAAATTATCTTAGTTAGTAAGACCTAATTACTGAAATCACAGAAGAAACTTCAGAGAAAGATTACACGCTCATCAGATGTATTGTTAGTAAAGGCGTTATAGTTCTTTACTCTCTATTTTTTTGAAAGACTAAATAATAAGAGAGGAATTTAATTGTGACACAGTTGATTGTTACTTATTGTCCACATTGTGGTTCTGATATGATTGGTCATTGGATTGGTAGAGAAAAAGTATTTTATACTTGTAATAAATGTTCATTTCAGTGGGAAGAATTTGCTCCAAGTTTTGTAACCAAGTACTCTAAGAGTAATTAGTAAATAGGGGATAGTATTATGATTTCGTTAATGAATTACTTGAAGCGGCAAGATCTGATTACTGAAACCGCAGAAGAAATTCCAAAGAAAGATTACACATTTATTAGATGTGCTGTTACTAAATTTTTTACAGAAAATCCGAATCCGGATGATGAAGATATTCATGCGTTCGCAGAAAAAATGAAAATATCTCCACACGAGCTAGAAGAAGTAGTATATGAATTACTAACAGCTCTACTCAAAGGTGTGGGTAAACATAAAGAAGTTCCAGTTACTGAATTTGATCCAGAACAGATTAAGATGGGACTTGAAGTTGAAAAAGAACACACTGATTCAGAAGCTATTGCTCAACAGATTGTGAAGGATCATTTGGCTGAGATTCCGGATTACTATACTCGCTTGAAGAAGATGGAAGATGAAGCTAAAGCTAATAAGAAATCGGGTGACTAATTATGTTATTATTGTCTTATTTATTTGAATTTTTGGGAATGTCAAAACAAGAGCAAATTGATAGAATAAAATCTGAACAAGAAAGATTTAAAAAAGAAAACACATATAATCAAGAATATAATGCAAGAGCAAATAAAATGAGCTTAATTATTTCTGATTTTGAGAAATTAAGTAGAAGACAAGCTACTTTAAAAAGATCAAGTTAAGAGGTATAATCATGATGTCTGTTTCCTATTTATTTGAAGTTGGTCCAAGAGTACTTAACATTGTAGATAATTATATTAGAACTCAGCGAGCTAAAGTTGATCAGGCTTCTAGTAAATCAGATGCAGTTTCTTCTGCTGGTAAATTTGCTCGAGCTTTTGATTTGAGGAAAGCAGTTGAAGCTAAAGTTAATGCAGCAAATGAATCCCCTCTGGAAGGAAAAGCTATGCATTTTCTGGGAATGAGATCTGGTAAAGATCTTGCCGCCGAAAGATGGAATCAATATAAAAGTATTTATAAAAGGTAATCAATTATGATTCCAATCGCTTATTTATTTGAGGCAGCTCGCGCCGATAAAGTAGAAAAGGTCGAGGTCTCTAAAAATTATATAATTCAAGACTTAAAAGATCGACCTCCTAAAGAAGATATTGAAACTTATCGTAGAAAAATTACATATGATAGAGATGGTAATAAACACATTCTTAATCTGGCTATTCTTAAAAACGGCAAAGGTGCTAAGGTCACTTCTGTTTGGCATACTAAAAAAGAGGGTTCGGCAAGATCTATGTTAAATCGTCTAAAAAAGACAAAACCTGAAAAAGTTCATATAAAGGAAATAAATAAACCAGAGGATATGTAATTATGATTTCAATAACTAATTATTTATTTGAGAATGAAAAAAA
>JAKPPS010000040.1 GCA_029547225.1 bacterium
TCTGATATTTTGAGTATGTTTTTCATATACCTCTGATTATACAGAGGTGTTCCATACCATATTGATTTTAGTCTTGTTTGGACTCCTGTATGCATATATTTTTACATACCTCTGAGTCCCATATGTATCGTAACTTATTCAGTATCAAGAGATTAAAAAACAACCCCTCCACTTTGTGGAGGGGTAAATTAAAAATTACTAAATTACTAAATTCTGGTTTTTAGTCCCGGGATACACAACGAACTCCGGAGTTTGTATTTGTCTTAAGGTTGTAGTAGGGCTCTCCATTGAAAAGGTAAACGTACCATGCGATTGTTGAACCGTAGGAGACCTCCGAGCTAGACCAATAGAGTTGATCTGTAACAAATGCTGCTGCAGATTCCTCATCTATACCCGCCTGGTTATGTATCCCATCTATATATGCTTGCATCAATTCTTTTTGAGAAGGTAAATACCAATCTGTTCTTCCTGCAAAATCTAATGTCGCACAGTAGTTTATTGCTAAACCGCAATCAGAATCTAAACCATCATATGAACTTCTAGGTATTGAAGTAAAGTAATCACATGAAGCCATAGTAAAAATATTTGACATAGTACCTTGGTCTGCAGACCAATATACTCCAGTTCTCTCATCTCTCCATGCTATATCCTCTCCTACTGACATATTACTCCACTCTGACTCTTCTCCTTGATAGTCATCAGTTAATGTCCCTCCCCATCTAAGATAGTCACCTCCAGCATAATCATCATATGTACTGTATTGCATATTTGTAAAATCTATAGGTGTTGGAGGTGTATATGTACCTGTTAGAAGAGTACCTGAGTCAGAGTAAAACTTCTTTCCACTAATTACCTCATCTACTCCTGCATCTCCCAAAAATGACCAAGTACCTGTTAGTAATGTTCCAGAATCAGAATAGAACTTCTTACCACTCATTACATCTGTAACTTGTGCATCACCTAAATATGATACTACTGGAGGAGTATATGTCCCTGTCTTTAATGTACCTGAATTAGAGTAAAATGTCTTACCTGCTAGTACATCACTAGTACTTGCATTTCCTCTGTATGTTACTGTAGGTACAGTAGGTAGTTTAAGAGTACCTGCTAAAAGTTCATCATCCTCTGAGTAAAACAGTTTCCCCTCTAATACATCCTCTGCAGATGCATCACCTAAAAATTCAAACTCTTCAGGAACATATGTCCCAGTTTGTAAATCTCTAGAATTGTTGTAAAAAGTTTTACCCTCTAATACATCACTCGTAGTAACAGTACCACTAGGAATCCAATTAGAAGCCTCTTGTACCTTTTCAACCATCGAATCTAAATCAACATCAGAAAGTTCTTGTGTATATCCTAATTCTACTAACTTACCATATATACCCCTAACATCTTCCTCTAATTGAGATACATCAACTTCTTTACTTGGTTTGAAAAAGAGAAACATTATTACTGCTGTAATAACGACACCTAGTAGAAATGAAAAAATATGTTTTTTATTCATTTAATATATATATATATATAACAAATTAATACTTCTTTAATGTTTTAATGGTATCAGAATGTAAAAAATAAAACAATACAAGGGGTGGGTCATAGGACAATACTATGGGTCTAGACTAGTTTAGAGAGGATTTTTTCTAAAGTCTGAAAGAAGTATATCATAAATATTTTCATTTCTCAAATTCCATCTGAACTCTGACTCCATCAAATGCAAATGAAACACCTTATCACTTAATCCGTTAAATTTTGAAAGCCTTCTTTTAGTGTAACTCCAGAAGCTCTCTATTCCATTTATATGCGTTTTTCCTCGGGAAAATTCATTTTTACTATGATATACTCGATAATGATCATAGCCATTAAGTATTAATCCATCATAACTCTTCCAGCCATCTGAGTATATAGTAGAACCTTCAAGTACCTTACCCTCTATTATCGGCAGTAATTGCTCCTTTTTGCAGTTCTTAACTATATTCACATAGATCTTACCATCCCTCTTTAATATACCAAAAACAGGGGTTTTACCTGCTGCTCCCCGTCCTCTTTTTCCTCTCACTCTCCTTGCTCCAAAATACGATTCATCTACTTCAAATTCTCCCAGCACTGGTACTTGAGCTACACTCATCTGAGCTATGCGTAACCTAAAAAGATAGTATAGTCTGTTTACAGTATTTCTATTAATTCTTGAGTATTTGGATACTTTTGTAGCTGTTTCATCCTCAGAAAAAAACATCAGAATTTCTCTAAATTTGCTCTCCGAAATTCGGGCTTTGCATAAATATCTATTTTTCATTATCTTAGAACTTATTTTAGCATATTAAAATGCTCTAATCTAGTCTAGACCCATCGCTATTATTGAGAAAATTGACCGTGTAGCACGAAACTTTGCCGACATTGTAAAAGTTTATGACCTTATAAAAGCAGGTAAAGAATTCCACTTTGTAAAAGAAGGAATTGTGCTTAATAACGAGTCAAAATCAAATGAATTGATGAACTTTGACCTACAAGCAGTCATGGCAAAAGGATATATAAATAACTTGCGTGATGACGTTAAAAAAGGACTTGAGGAGAAAGTAGCACAAGGTGGCTGGCCTGCTTCTGCACCACTTGGCTACAGAAACAACAGAGATACCCACACTTGTGATATAGACCAATATAAAGCTCCATTTGTAAGTAAAATGTTTGAATTGTATGCTACAGGTGAATATAGCTTTCAAACAGTTGGCGAACTTTTATTGGAACAAGGACTTCATGCAAAAGGAAAACCTGATGTTCCGCTTTGCAAAGAAAAAATTCGAGTAACCTTACAAAATCCGTTTTATATTGGCATAATGAGATGGAAAGGCAAAGAATACAAAGGTATTCACGAGCCAATAATATCAGAAGAACTTTACTACAAGGTGCAAGACATATTACGAAGTAGGAAAAAACCGAATAAACGAAAGAATAGCTTCCTATTTAGCGGACTTATTAAGTGTGGTGTTTGTGGCTCATCATATACAACTGAAATACAAAAAGGTAGATAAGTGTATTACCGCTGTACTGAGCATAAAATGAAGCATAAGCACCAATACTGGAGGGAAGAAAAGCTAAACGACAAAATTTGCGAAGTGATTGAAACAATGAAAATTCCTAAAGAAACCTTTGAGGTATTAAAACAAACCCTATAAGATGCACATAAAAGTGAAGAAGATTTTCATAATCAAGCAATGTCTATATTACAAGCAAAGCTCATCAAAACACAATCTAGAAAAGACCAATTATATCATGACAGACTTGATGGATTAATAACAAAAGAAACATATCTTGAAAAGTATAACAAAGAAGTAAAGGCAGAAAAGCAAACTATCCGTGATATGGAGAAGCATAAACAAGCAAATCAGATATATTTTGAAACAGGTTTGAGGATTCTCGAACTGACACAAAATGCGTCACAGCTTTACAAACGAGCAGATGATGAAGGGAAAAGAGAAATTATAAATTTTGTATTCTCGAACTTAACTATAACCCACGAAAAACTAAGTTATACAGGCAAAAGTCCGTTTGATAACTTCCTGAATTTCAACGATCGACCTAAATGGTCGGGGCAACCGTACTATGTACGAACAGCTCCTTCCTTACATTGATAAAATTATCTCATATTTTAACGAATTTGAGTACAAATGGAAATTCTTATCAGAGCTTCCCAAATTAGATCTAAACTATTAGTATTGTTGTATTATGATTTAGTTAGCTTATATTCTTGTTTCTAAAAATTATTACACACTATTGAGGTCAGCTTTATATTTTCTTTTTTACAAATGCAAGTAATGAGATATAATTATCGTATCTATATAATTTGTGAAATAACATAAATGTCTGAAATTAAACTATTTAATGTATCTCCAACTAATAAAACGAAACAAATTAAAGTTAAAAGTTTGAAGTTAGAGAAGTATATCCAAGATATTGTAGAAAAAAACTTAGAGGAACTCTTTGGGGTAAGATTCTTAGATTCTGAATATATTATTGATAATGGAAGAGTGGATACATTAGGCTTAGATGAAAATAATTGTCCTGTAATCATAGAATATAAACTTGATTCAAATTCAAATGTTATTAATCAAGGTCTTTTTTACTTAGATTGGTTTATGGAACACAAGGCAGAATTTGATGTGTTATGTAGAAAGAAACTTGGCAAAGAAATTGATATTGATTGGAATAATCCCAGATTGTTATGTATAGCAAAGGATTTTAGCGAGTATGATGACAATGCTATAAAACAAATAAATAGAAATATAGAGTTAATTAGATATACATTGTTTGAAAATGATTTTTTGATGATACAGTTAGCTTCTGCTGTTAGTGAGAAACCAAGAAATTCAACTGCAACTAATGATAGATACTCTCATGACAGAATTGGTCATAGATTAAAGACTGCGAATAAAAATATTGTTAAGTATATTGAAGAGTTGGATGAATATATACTAAATCTAGGTAATGATGTTCAGAAAAAGGAGCTGAAAAACTATTGGGCATACAGAACAATTAAAAATTTTGCTTGTATTGTAATTAACAGAAAAAAACTTGGTGTTTATTTATCCATAGACTATGAGAATATAAAGAATCCAAACTCAAATGTAGAAAATGTTAAGGATAAGGGACATTGGGGGACAGGAAATACAGTTGCTTTTGTTAGTAATGATGATGAATTAGAATATACAAAAGATTTGATTAGGAGAGTTTATAACGGAGAGGTAGGTGCTTAAATTAGATTAAAAATATTAGAATGATTACATTATGATTTATAAGAGAGGCAAAGGAGCAGGAGTATACCATCGTTCAGGTTTTAGGAATTACGGTTGTTTAATGAATCTATTACTATTTCCTTTTCAAGTCATTATTATTGCAATAATAACGGTTATTAAAAGGATTCGTGGAGAGAAGAAGTAATCTAATTATCTTCTTCATCTGTTTCTGGTAACTCTAAATACTGAACTTTTGGTAGAGAATTACCTATTAAGCCTTGTAAATCGCCATACATTCCTGCTGTATTTTGAAATACTTTTGTAATATTTTTATCTTCTTTTGCCCATTTCTTCATGTAATATCGCTTCTCTGCCTCCATTTCTTCCTTCCTCTCTTTGAAGTATTCGATCCAAACTTCAATCCTCTGCTTAAACTCATTACTAATTAAGTAGTTGTATACCACTTCTGCTTTAGTTGCTTTCCCTTTGTTTGCCTCTTGAACATTCCTTACAGCTATAATCTTCTCTCTCAATGCAAAAGCTAGAGGAATAGCACTCTTCATATCACAAACCCATACACCATCGACAAGACCAAATGATTCTACTCCTTCTGGTAAGACAGCTGATACTAATACTGAAATATCTGCTTTTAATGTTCTCGTGTCTTCCTTCAACTTTGTAATCCATTGTTGAGACCATGCTTTGGTGTTCTTAGATTCCCAAACAATCATTCCACAAGCTACCCCAAAGTTTGTTTTAACTGTTTGTAACACATCTGCTCCATTAATACCTTTAGGTACTTCAGATACCTCGTCATATACAAATGTTTGTTGTAGTTGTTCTTGGAGAGCTAGTTCCTGCACTTCGCCCTGAAGTTGTTGTGAGCCTTGTTGAGCTTTTCTTTGTGCTTCCTGTAGTTGCTTTCTAAGGTCTGCAAGTGTCTTGTCCTTTTCTGCCATTTCTAGATTTAGTTCTTCCTGTGCTTCTTTCTTAGCACTCTGCTTTATCTTCTCCTGTTCTTCAAGGAGTGCTTTCTCATACTTAATCTTCATTTCTCCTTCTGCATTTTTCGATTCTCTTAGTTGCTTAATTAAATCAGATACTTGTTTTTGTAACTCTTGATTTTGTTTCTCTTGTGCTTCAGATTCTTCTTTTGTCGAATTGATTTTCGCATCGTATTCTTTTCTAACTTTTTCAATTGCTTCTTTCTTTGATGATTCTAGTATTTCTTGTCTAACTTGTTCTATTTCTTTTTGCTTTTGTTCTTCAAGTTGTTTTTGTTTTTCCTTTAAATCATTTATTTCAGCTTCATGTTTGGCTTTGGTGTCTTGGAGTACTTGTGCCTCTAATTCTTTACGAATAGCGTCCGTTATTTCAATGATATTTCCACATTTATCACATTTTATTGTTGTTGCCATTGGCTTTTAGATTACAATTTATAAATGAAGTCCAACATCTTAGCCGTATACTTAATAATATCTTCAGGACTACCATCAAGTTGGAATTCATGGTGTTCAGGATTTGTACCTTTTCTATAATCCTCTAATTTGTTGTATGTTTGTTCATTAATAACGGAGTTCTCTTTCAACTCAGTTATTAACTCTCTAAGATTGGAATATAGAATTCCTTTTTCTTTGATATCTTTCTTAAAGCGTGATGTCAAATAGTTTTCGAGGAAGACACGACAGTCCTGAGTTATATCGTCTGTATGTTCTCTCTTTATATACCCCCAGATTTTTTCAAAAGCTCGTTCCATTTTTGACATTGTTAACTTTTTTACGTCGTATGGTTCAAAAGAACAAGTTTTTGAGTCTTTCGTGATATTAAAATATGTAGCATCTGAGATTTTTACACCTGCTAACCTTGAAATAAAAGAACCGTAATGAGATAACATAATTATCTGTCCAAACTCCCTTGAAAGTTCTAAGACTATATCTGCAGTAATTTTAATCCGATTATCATCGAAACTGACCACAGGGTCATCTAATACAAGTATAATCTTATCTTTCTCGTCAATCTGTTTAGTCTTAGCTAGAAATATCGCCAAAGCTAAACTTCTCTTGTCAGAATCGCTAAATACTATGTTGAGATGTTCTGTACTGATAGGTTCACCCTTGAAGCTAACATCTAAGTAATAAACCTTTTGATAACCTCTGCCTGATTCTGCTCGTGTTAATGTAAAATCACGGCTACCCAATTGATTAAAATAGTCATTTAGGTCAGTGAAATACTTGTCCAAATATTCCGATTGCTGATTTTCTAATTCTTTAGTTAATTTAACTATTTCCGTTTCTTCGTTGATTAATCTATTCTGCTCTTTTTTATAAGTAACACATTCTTTATCTTGTTCTAACCTTGCTAGTTTGCAATTACTATCATCTATTGAATTCTGTGCCCTCTCTTTTTGGATTTCTATCTGCTTACTATTAAGAGATTCATAGCTGGTCTTTAATGTGATTGCTAAAGTTATACCTCTCGAAAGTGATTCATTCAATTTCTTACTTTCTTCTGTTATTGAAGCTAGTGTCTTCTTTAATTCACTTCCAAGTTGTATCTCGTCAACTGCTTTATGAGGAGCAATCTTTTTTTCATTAATTTTCTCTATAAAACGTTTTTTATATTCTGCTAATTGTGGTTTTACTCCTTCAATCAAACCTGAAAGTTTTGAATAATCAATATCGTCTTCAACCTCTTCTGAATAATTTTTATATTTTGATAAGTTTATTACCTGTTCTTGAAAGTCCGTAAGTATACTGTCAAAGTTCAATAGACCAATACGATTCTTCAAAGCCTCAAGAGGTGTATTAATTTCGTTTGTTATATATTTTCCATATTCGTCATTGAAATAATCTGAATATACATCAAGTATATTCAAATTTGATTCAATTTTTTGACTACAAAAAGGACAAACATCATGAGTTGTTTTCATATGCTTCTGAAAACCCTCCCTTAACCAATCTTCCGTTGTAGAGTTATTTGTCGTATTAAGATTTAGATGTTCTAAGAATTTTGTCTTAATTTCTTCTGTAAAACCTTTAAAATCAAGTCCTAAGATTTTATTAAGTTCTTCATTAATTTTTTCTAATTCAAATAAACATTCTGTATTTACAGGACTGACAGTAGGTAGCTGTTTTATCTGATTAACCCTCCCTATATTTTCTAAAATCTTCTTTTCTTTTGAAATGAGATTCTCCAATTCCTCTTTCTTTTCAACAACATTTAAGTTAACAAAAGTGTCTACATCACTATCTGAAAAGTTTTTTGTATATGTAGGTCTAATGTCTTTGAGATTTGCTTTATCATTTGCAAGTTGTTTCTTCCTTTCTGAGATAGTCTTAGATAAGGTAACACCTTCTTCGCCAAGAATGAAATCTGTAAAAGACACCCTGTTTTCTCTTGTAACCACTATACCTGAAATTAAGTTCTTATGAACAAAATTACTGTCAAAGACAAAAAGCCTACCTTGGAGGTCGGTATTTGACCAATTACCATTGAAATTTAAGCTCTCTTCTTTTTCATCTTTTAAATATGTTAGTTCGATTTCCTGTTTCTCAGAGCTTATAGGAATAGATTTCCTGTTTGTAATATATGAAGGTTGATTTTCTGCGATAGAATTAAAAATATCGGTAAGAGTAGACTTTCCATATGTATTCCAACCATGAAATATGGTTACCTTTGTAAAATCAAATTTCCCTGTATCTATGCAATTATAAAATGAGCCAATTTGATTTATCTTTTTTATTCTTTTAATCATAAATATATGAATTAACTATTTCTTGTTTTTTCTTGTAATCCTGATTGCTCCCAAACCACATCAAAAAGCCTATCAGCCATAAACTTCTTAAACTCAGGGTCGTCAGAATACTTCTTGTATAAGTTAAAGTTTATATTAATCATGTTTTGGAATTTTTCATTAAGTAGCTTTTCAAATGTAATCCAAGAATTCTGCCTGTCTGAATTTTGTGTTGCTTTTATAAAAACAGGATCATTTCTAACATCATCAGCAATATCGCCGAATGTCTTTCGAACTTTATCTTCATCTCCAAAATCAATTCCTCCAAATCTTTCATTCATCTCTTCTAAAATCCTAGAAAGCCTGTCTTTTTCCTCAGGAGCTTTGCCACCACGCATTTTAGTAGGTATTGGTTCAATAGTTGTGTCACCTTTCAAACTGATAGAGCCATCGTTTTCTTTTTGAACACGGATAGAATCAAGGTCTATTGAATTGACTAAATCATCAATAGGGTCTTTCTTACAATTAATCACAAGTTTTTTATTAAGGTCGGTAAGGTAAATATAAAGTTTCTCTAGCTCTATGCTTTCAAAAGGAGCAATCTGAGATATATAAGCATATAATCGAATAAACGATTTAATTTTTGCTTTTATGTCATACTTATGTTCTTCTTCCAGACTATTAAATCTCTCTACTGCTATATCAAGAATAGGGTGTAGTTCGACTATAGACCTCTTTTCTAAGCACTTAGTGACATATAAGGTAACTTCCTCGTCTGTAAATATCTGAAATGCTTTAATTGCATCTTTGAGGTCAAAGAGCTTATTAGGGTCTGTACCTTCCGACAATATAGTTGTTTTATAATAAGGTTCAAATGCCTTTTGTATATCTTCGTGCGTATTAACAAAATCAAGTACGAATGTATCTGTTTTTTGAGGTGGCATAACACGATTCAACCTTGACAATGTTTGAACAGCCGCTACACCTGCAAGGGGTTTATCTACATACATAGTATGAAGTAATGGCTCATCGAATCCTGTCTGGAACTTTTCTGCAACAATCAAAAACTTATAATCATCTTCGTTTTCTAATTTCTTCTTCACAGATAATAAAGATACACTGAAGCCATTAAGTTTGTCTTCTGTTAAGCCATCAATCTCTCCTGTAAAAGCAACAATAGACTTAAATGGAAGATTTAATTCCTTACATACCTTGTTAAAAGCATAATAGTACTCAACTGCATTTTTACGACTATTTGTTACTACCATAGCTTTGGCTCTTTCCCGAATTTTGTATACAGTGTTGTTTCTAAAATGGTCTAACATTATTTTGGCTTTCTTTTCGATAGTATCTGGATTGGAAAGTAAGAACTTATAAATAATCTTTTTTGCTTCCTGTTTATCGTATTCAGGGTCATCTTCGACTTTCTTAATTAGATTGTAATATATGTGATATGTCGTGTAATTAAGTAAAACATCAAGAATAAACTTTTCCTGAATAGCCTGTTGCATTGAATAAACATGATAGGCTTTGTAAGTGCCATCTGGCTGTTTAACTCCAAATAGTTCCAAAGTCTTGTTTTTAGGTGTTGCTGTAAATGCAAAATAACTAGCATTTGGAAGTAATTTTTTATTAATTACCATTTCATTCAAAATATCTTCGAAATCTTTAGTTGGGTTTTCCTCGTTGTATCCAAAAGATGATTTGTCGGCTAAAGTCATACTGATATTCCTTGATGTTTCTCCTGACTGTGAAGAGTGGGCTTCATCAATAACTAATGCAAACCTCTTGGAGGGAAGCTGTCCTATATCATTTACAATATAAGGGAATTTCTGGACAGTCGTAATTATTATCTTTTTTCCTGCCTCTAAAGCAGTTCTAAGATGTTGACTACCTTCTGTTACAGCTTCAACAACACCTTCAACTTGTGCGAATTGTCTGATGTTGTTTCTTATCTGTTGGTCAAGAATCTTTCTATCAGTTACAACAACAACACTATCAAAGATAACATCTTCGTTTGTTGAATCATGAAGTTCAACTAGCTGATGAGCTAACCATGCAATAGAGTTACTTTTTCCAGAACCTGCTGAGTGTTGGATTAAATATCTATGTCCAACACCTTTTTGTTTTGCGTCTATCAACAGTTTCCTTACACAATCTAATTGATGGTATCTTGGGAAGATTTGTTTAACTGTTTCTTTTCCTGTGTTTTCATTTTTCTCAACGATTTTACTTGCAAAACTCTCAATTATGTTTATTAAAGAATCTTTTTGAAAAATTTCCTCCCACATGTACGAAGTCCTATACCCATTTGGATTATCAGGATTTCCGGCTTGTCCATTATTTCCTTTGTTAAATGGTAAGAACACAGACTTCGCTCCATCTAATTTTGTACACATAAATACTTGTTCACTATCCATTGCGAAATGTACCATACATCTCGTAAATGAAAAGAGTGTTTCTTTGGGTGAACGGTCATTTCTGTATTGCCATATAGCGTCTTGGTAAGTCTGTCCTGATAAAGGGTTCTTTAACTCAATTGTTAAGACAGGTATTCCATTTACAAAAACAACTAAATCTACGGATTCGTTTGATTGTTGACTAAAATGTACTTGTCTAATTACAGACAATATGTTTTGGTCGTATTGTTCTTGTGCATTTGGATTTTTTGATGAGGAAGGGTGGGGGTACATAAGAGTAAATTGTACTCCCATGTCTTCAATTCCCTTTCTTAAGACTTCAATTACACCTTTTGACTTAATCTGCTGATTTAATCGATACGAGAAGTTTCTCTCAAATAGTTCTTTATGAATATTTTTCAGGTTCTCTAATTTTTCGAGTTGGGTCTTTTGCAGAAATTCCATCAGCACACCAAAATCAATACAATTAGCTTTGTCGTAATCAGAATCAACTCTTGCACGATAGTTAGGTGTTTGCTGTTGTGTAAGGTATTCAAAGATAACATCCTCGAATCCTGATTCTTTTTTGTTTAGTGTATTGTTTTGGTTTTCCATATTAATTACTTCATAAATAAATTAAGGTTTTCGTTTACCTGTAACCAATTCATAAATTAATGATTGGCGATATTGCTGAACCAATTCAATTTGACTGCGAGTATGTTTTATCACTTCTTCAATATAGTCCTCAAATTTTTCGACTTCTTTAACAATGTCCTCCATTTCATTAGTTTCTGGATATGCTAGAGGCATATCCCTTAACCACTCTCTTTGAAGTTCAATCTGATTTGTAGAACCTTCTGAAAGGATTCCGTTAATTAAATCATAATTGGTTAGAAAGAAATAGTAAAAGAATCGACTTACCAATGGACCACTTCCTCTCATAATAGTAACATGGCTGTCTGCCATATATCCTTCCCCTTGGTTAAATATATGCACTTTACCAAGAACACCTCCCCCTGTTGAAGCCATAATTAAATCCCCATCTTGTAACTTTCCTTTAGAACATAATCCTTTATGATAACGGATATCTTTTTCATCAAAGAAACCTTTACTAAAAGTCGCCTGATTTACAACTTTTATATCTGACGATTCTACATAATTTGGTGTTTCTCCTCTATTACAATAACGAAAGATATTTTTCAATCTTTGAACTTTCCAATGTTGAGGAATTTCTCCGAGCCATTCAATTCCGCTGTCCTTCATTTCAATATTGGGATTTAGACCTTTAGTTACCAATTCATTTATTTTTGATTGTTTGTACGTCTTAAGTAACTCTATATACTTTTCTTTCTGTTGTATAAAGTCTTGAGTTAGTTTGTCTATATGGTTGACATACTCAACTATTGCTTTCTGATTGTCTTTAGAGGGTAAAGGTAAAGACATATTTTTAAGCTCTACCCACTCCACAGACTCTCTTATCTCCATAATTCCTTTTGCCATAGTTCTAAGAAATTTCTGTACAGGTCTTGTTTTGAAAATTAACTCAAAGTATCTACTAACAAATTTGTTTTCATCTCTATTTCTCAACACATAATATACAGGGCTAACCAATCCATTGTATCCTGAAATACCTAAAGAACCTATAACTGCGTTCATTTTATTTATAACAAAATCACCTTTTTTAACTATTTTGTATTTCTCTAATTTCTCAGAAGACTTGTTTCCCTGATTTCCTCTTTCTTCATACGGTATGATTCCGACATCTTTTACAAGTGATAACATCTGTAAATCGTCACCATTCTTGTTTATATCTTTAACATCTTCAAAAACTTTTCTTAAAGGGATTTCGTTCCAATCAGCAGGAATACCATCCATCCATTCAATATTTGTTGTTTTATAAGATTCATACTTCTGCATACTATCTCTCGGTTATTGTTTCAAGTAAAGTATCTGAATCGCTGTCTAACTGCTTTAACTCTGCTAAAATTTCTTCCGATGGTCTAGGAGATACAAACTTATAGAAGTATTTATTAAAGTTGACCTCATATCCTATTTTTGATTCATCTGGTTCATACCATGCGTCAGGACGATATTGCTTAACTTCCTCGTTAAAGAATGTATCTATATCTGTTTTTAATGGGATATTTTCAACATCATCCAAATCCTTATCAATTTCTATTCCTCCTGCTTTCTTTCTTATTATATTTCCATCTTCATCTTTCTTAGGTTGATGAACCTTTATTTGTGTGTATCCAAATTCTGCATTATCAAATATTTTAGAATGTTCAGATTCTTCAAAATTAGTATATATTTCAAATATCTTATCTATCTGTGAATCTGAGATTTTAACTCTTTTTTGTCCCAATGTTTTTCTTAGATTTGTATAAAATTCTTTTGAGGTTGCATTGATAAGTTGTGTCTTACCAATTCTTTTCTCTTCCTTTCTATTAGTTAAAACAAGAATATATGTCGGAATACCTGTGTTGTAAAACATGTTAGTAGGAAGTGCAACAATCGCTTCTACCAAATCGTTTTCAAACAAATATCTTCTTATCTCACTTTCACCTTGTCCTGCATCACCAGTAAAAAGAGCAGAACCATTATGCACAGAAGCTATCCTTGACCCAAGTTCCGTATCTGTTTTCATTTTTGAAAGCATGTGTGATACAAAGAGTAACTGACCATCAGAGACTCTTGGAATACCTATCTGGAATCTACTGTCAATAATCTGTTTCTTTCTATCATCTCCAACCAGTAGTTTTTTTCTATCATCTTTCCAACTTTTCCCATAAGGTGGATTTGTAAGCATAAAGTCAAACTTCTTATCAGGAAAGCCATCGTTAGAAAGTGTTGAACCAAAAGCAACACCATCTGGATCTTCGCCTTTGATAAGAAGGTCTGCCTTACAAGTTGCATATGTTTTATCGTTTACTTCTTGACCGAACAAATGCACAAAGCCATCATATTTAAGGTTATTCTTTAGATACTCCTTTGATTCTGAAAGCATACCTCCTGTTCCACAAGCAGGGTCGTAAAGCAAAATTGTTCCAATATTCTTTATCTTGTCTTCAACAGGGTCAAATACAATCCTATTCATCAATCTAATGACTTCTCTTGGAGTGAAGTGTTCTCCAGCCTCCTCATTGTTTTCTTCGTTAAACCTTCTAATTAAGTCTTCAAAGACATATCCCATTTCATGGTTTGATAGTTTATCTGGTGAAATAGCTACTTCTGGGTCAACAAATTTTTCAATCAACGAGAAAAGAATACCGTTTCTATTACATTTTTCTACAATGTTCTTTAGGTCAAATTTGTCTATAATATCCTTTATATTGTCAGAATAGCTATTTAAATAGGACAGTGTGTTTTCTTTTAGATTCTTAGGTTCGTCTAGTAGTGTTTTAAGTGAATATTTCGAGTAGTTGTAATACTTCTTCCCTGAAGTAGATTCTAATAGTCCCTCCAAATTGGTAATCTTGTCCTTAAACTCATCATAAGTAGCAACAACATCAGCTTTTGTATCTTCAAGAGATAAATCAATTCTTCTTAATACAGTCATTGGCAATATAACATTGGGATATTCTCCCTTTCTATAATGGTCTCTTAAGACATCGTCTGCGACTGACCAAATAAAACTAATAATTGAATGTAGATTTGATGTCGACATATTATTTTTCTTCTAATTTAATTAAGTCATCGGTTGTCACACTTAGTGCGTCAGCAATCTTCTTTATGGTCTTGATAGTAGGATTCTTTACTTGTGACCCCTCGATTTTGATAAGTGTTGTATATGGTACACCACTTTTAATTGCTAATTCCTCCTGAGTAAGACCTGTGTCTTTTCTCAGTTTCTGAATAATATTACCGATATTTTGAGTTTTACTCATACAATCTCTTCCTAGTAAAGTAAGGATAATGTATTTTATCACAAATGGAGAATAACTGAAGCCAATTTTCTTTGCTTACTTTCTATTTCGGCTCAAGATAAAGAAAGTAAGTTAGCCTTGCTCAAATTGTGAGGGTTTAACCTTACAACCCTCATAAGGTTTAGATTTTAATCCACTAAATGAATTTTCCAATCTTCAACATCTTCTTGATTATCGACCAAATCAATTAATTCTTTAGTATTTTCAATTTGAGCAAGTTCGCCATCTTGTGGAGTAGTGCTTAATTCTTGCCATAGTTCACCACCTTTCTCTAAGTGTTTAGTACACTCTGTTAATGTTCTTGCTGTTGGGTATTCGATGTAATCCATTTATATTTGTTTAACAATTTAATTTACAAGGGCAGAGGCTGTTAACCTCTGCCATATACCTGTTATACTTGTATGAAGCACTCTTCAGCTGTAAGCATACTTTCTTTTCCCAAATTGAATTTTGCTCTTGCTCTGTTGAGTGCTTGTTTTTCATCTTTTACTCCTTCAATCAAACCAATGAAGGTTTTTTCATTGATTTCCTTACAGATGTTATACAAGCTATTAAGTATTAAGTAGTTTTTCATGTTATATATCAAAATGTTTGTTTATATAATTTAATAATTCCTCTCTGTGCTTTTTTCCGATTACAGCTTCAACATAATTTCTTGATTTATTCTTTATATACATCGCCTCATCGTATTCAATTGCTCCTGTTAGTTTTAATTGTGTGTAAATGACTATTGGCATTAAATCCATGCCACAACCTGATAAAGCACAGAAAATCAATCCGTCAACTTCAACAGGTATCATTCCACAATTTCTAACTGTTTTGGCGTTCTCTTCTGACCATTCGCACTCATCAAAATTCCATAATGTATCCCACATTATTTCTTCATCATCTTTCAATGTTTCTCTGTAATTAGGATTGATTTTCTTAATCCAATCTAGTTGTAAAGTAGTTATCATTTCTAAAAATGTAATAATTTATATCTGAGGGTTTAACCTTTCCACCCTCTAAGGTTTTGATTCAGTTCATTAACTCTTTTAATGTTTTAGGTTTGAAATATAAATCTCTTTCTATTGGTAAGCCTAAAGTCCCTCGAATACTTTTAAGCTCTGAAAGTCTAAAATACCCAAGTTCTTTTTCTATACCTTCTACAAGTCCGAAAAATGTATCTTCTCCGTCAAATTCTGTTGCGTACCATGTCCAGCCACTATCAGGAGTAAAAAACTTGACTATTGCTATTGCGTCAAGTCCTTTTTCTTCTTGTGAGTAAAGAGGAGGTAATTTTTTCAATATCTCCTTAGTAAGTAAGACCATGATTAAATAAATAAAAAGTTAAATATTGGCTTGCCTTAACTTTCCACCTCGTAAGCTTTGCAATACGGTTTGTAGTTTTGAGTTAAGGTTATTCAATTGTTAAAGAGCTTTCTTTTAAGTCAGGTTGTTTTCCCTTTCTTGAAATAGAAAAAGCGAGCCGAACGACCGCAGGGAGAGAAGGCAGTATAAAAATCCATATTTGACAAGGAGGAATTCACAGAAGCAAATCCTTGCAAACCCAGAGGGTAGCAAACGAATGCGACAGCAGTAGTGAAGCTATAGGAGGATTTTTATGCTAGTATTTTCGAAAGAAAGGGAAATAATCATAAGACAGGTCTGCACAAGCAGACCGTCAAACAAGAGAGAGAAGCGTTTAATCGCTTAACCTAATAAATATTCTCTGATTTGATGAATAAAATTTACATGTGTAAATTGTCAAAAATTCATCACTTGGATTGTTCGTTCCATCAATAATTTCTTTAACAAGGTATTCGTACCTCTTACCATTCCAAATAACAAAAACTTTATCTCCTTTATTTAGTTTATTTACATGATAAAGTGTTTGTTTCATTCTTTGTTCAGGACTAAGAGTTGACCACCCAAAACGATGTACTGCAATCAGGTTGGGGAGATTGTTTGAATCAAGTCTTTGAATCCAACCTCCATAGTCCAGATATTCTTTATCTTGTCCTATCTTCATATCAACACCAATCGATGGAATCATAAGTCTGTTGATTGAATAATCTTCTTCTGATTCGATAGCTTCAATAATCTCAACTTCCTTTGGAGGATTAATTTTGTATTCAATCTCAGGTGAGCAAACTTCATAGATAATAAAGAAACCAATTCCAACAAGAATAACTAAAAGAGAAATCAATATTGCTTTAACAAATCTGTTACCCATGATTCATTCAGTTGCTTAAATAAAATAGGCATGGTGAGGAATGTTTCTATTTCTGTTGATGTTATGCTTCTAATGTTCTCACATATTCCAACACTCCTCCAAAGTAAACTCTTTGATTTTTCAAGTAAACCTCGTGCATTAATTGCTGATTGAATATCTGTTTCTGGTTCTACTTGTAAGTTGTTTAATCTCTCCGAACTTCTTTCTGAAAGAAAAAGAATATGGGGATATTGATTAAATCTTTTCTGCCAATCACCATAAACAAAGTATTCAAAATAACGCATAAACTTTCTTGATAGCTGTTCAATATCCATGCTTCCAGTATCGTATTCGAGAAAATAGCCATAGGCTTTGTTATCTACTGTAAATTCGAAGTATGAATCAGGTGATAAAACTCGTTTTATTGTTCGACCTGATTTATCAGATCTAAATTCATATTGAAGTACCAATCTTTGGTCGCCAATCCAGTCATTCAATTGAATGTGAGGAAATGATTTCAAACCAATGAGAAATTGCTCGTAAAGTTCACCAATTTTGACAGAATGTTCCAACATCGCAAATTGGACTTTCTTGCCTTGATTTGGGATTGAAATATCTTCAAGTTCAACACCTCTAATATCTGCAAGTAGTTCACCACATTTTCGAGTAAGATAAACAACTTTCCAGTTATTTCCATAGTAAAAAGATTTCAACAATCCTTTCTTTTCTAAACTAATAATAGATTTCTCCAATGACTGTCTATGAGAATATAATCCTTGTTGTTTTGCTATCGTTCTTAATACCTTGATTGGTAAGTACCTGAATGATTCGATAATATCTAAAATCCCTATTTGATTGTATGTAATTCTAATTTTATTCATAAATGTATCAATATCCGACCGTTGTATTTCACACTTCGTGTAGGTCAAACATACACATGTTGACCGTAGTCGAGGGAGTGATTGGGTGGAGTCCGTAGGAGTCCACCCAAGCACTCAACACCGAGGCTGAAATAGACGGTCGGAACACACTATTTGTTAATTTATGTAAATCAAAAATAACTGTTGCTTCTGGCTTCCAGAGTGAAATAGGGAGGCAACTATTCAAACTTGCAACCATCAATAATCCAAGTTCGTCTGTTTTTGATTTCCTGCTCAATTTCGGACTTGTTTTTTCCATATCGTAGATATGAATTACAAATAAAATTATTTACATACTCCTTGCTAAAAGAAACTTCTCTTTCTTCTGGAATATAGATAGAAAAAATGTCTTCCCCTGCTTTTACATTCGCATTAAATTCAGGTACTTCCATTACCTCTTGTTCAAGCACCTTTCCTTGTAACTCCTTTGAAATTATCTCGGAATCTTCTAAACCACATCTGTAATAAATCTTGTTCTTTACATTTCCCATAACGGAATGAAATACATCGTCTGGAAGTTGTTTGAAGAATTGGTGTGCAAGGACTAACTCAAGTTTGAATTTTCTAGCCTCTGATAAAGCCTGAGAGAAATCAGAACTAGCAAAGTTTTGAAACTCATCAGCATAAACAACAAAGGGTCGTCTTTCATCTCTGTTGACCTTTTTTGTTTCAAACCACACTTTAGACATAAGGAGTGAACCAAGTAAACTCATTCCTTCCTCACCAATATTCTTAGATGATAGGTTTACAAGTAGCACCTTTGATTGTCTAATAATGTTTGAGATATTGATTGCATTCCTCGACTGTCCAAAGGTGTACATTAAGATACCTGTAAGTATTTGAGAAAGTTTATTATCAAAGCCTTGCCTGATTTCTTGCCAGTTCTGTGAGGTCTTGTAATTAGGTAATGTGTCCTGCCAAAAGGCTCTTAGTCCCTCATATTTGTTTAAGTCTATGACTTTAAGTACATTAGATTCCATTTTGTCGCTAAAGAACAAATTACGAACATCAATTAAAGTAGGAGCATGAGAGCTCATAAATTGAATTGCTTCTGGTGTAGAGCCAAAGGAGGCAATCCAATCATTCTGAAAAATCATTAATGTTTTTATTGCATTTATTAACATGGGTTTTCCAGTCATACCCATACCACTATCAGGATTACTTCGTTTGACGACCTTTTCAATCAGTTTGAAATTTGAATCAACTATTAAGTCAATTTCTCTTTCGGAAAGTCCTATCGCATACAAAGGATTAAATCCAAAGTAATAATCTTCACTTCTTGTATCCCAAGTTATAATCTTGTTTGATTGTTCAAAGCTGTTAGGAAGTCTTTGTAAAATATCGAAAAAGAAATCTTCATGAGGATCCATAAGCATTAGACCTCTTTTATTTCCTTTATTTATCAAATTGTCGATATCTTGTAATATAAATCTTTTCAAAATTGTTGATTTCCCTGTACCTGTTTGTCCTGTAACCACTATGTGTCGTTTTCTATTCTCACAAGGCAAGTAGACCTTAAAACTTTTCTCTCTTGAGTAGTTTATGCCGAGTTCTAAATCGTCCATATTTTGTTTACTTCTGTATATCTTTTTAGAGGCAATATCAGGTGCAATAAAGTGTTCAACTTGTGGGTCGCTAATTCTATTTGGTAAATGATAAAGCATTGAGATTTCTCTGGAAGACAAACTTCCCTGTGAAGTAAACATTTCTCTGTAAAAGGGGAAGAACTTATCTTCTGGATAAATGAACCTTGTAATAACATCGTTAAGTTTGTGTACTTGTTTACGAACAAGCCGATTTTGAGTTTCGCTTTTCATTGATTCGAGAGCCTGTTCTATTGAATCAAGCTTCTGTTTTGCACCATCACCTTGAGCCACAACTCTGATGTAAGATGTAAAAGAAGTTTTGTATTTTTCGTCCATTCTACTGTAAAAACTTTGTAATTCATCTTTATCTACAAAGATTTTTCTGGGGTCGCTATCAGGTAATGCTGTTAATGGGTCGATTGTATTTTGTTCATTAGAGAACGACTTAAAGAGAGCTGATACAGTCTTTAATATAGCCAAAGGTAGCAACGGTACTGCGTAAATCAGATAACTTTCAAAACGATTTAGGAATAAACTTACCCAAGTGATTTCATTCTTCACAAGACGGTAGTTCTGCTTTGCCATATTTAGAGCCTCTTTATCAATTTCAGAAGGCTTTAGAACAATTTGGAATAATGTTGTAGAGTTTTTCTTTTGTCCAGAAAGAGCTATGAGTAAATCGTTTATCGGATCCATACTTTCAAAATCCCTTACATCCATGAGCATATAAACATCATGCTTTAGACTTTTATACTCATTGATTTCGACAAACTCTTTACGAAACGATTTAATAGGGTCATGGTCAAGAGTTTTAATCTTTACTCTGTCCTTGTATGTACTGTACAGATTTAATTTCACTAAGTCCTGCATAGGCTTTGTTGGTGTCCATACAAGGAATTTTATTCCGTCATGATTAGAGAATATTTCAAAAGATATTCTTGAATTCTTAACAGAAGCTGTAAGATTATCGATAAATCTCTGTAATGCAAATCTTTCACCTTGCTTGTTCTGTAATTCTTCAAGTTGATACTTCGGTGGTATTATCTGCATAACAAATCCTTCTTTTTTTCGAGCTTTCCATCTCTCAATAAACAAGCGGACAAAATACTTAACAATCCAAGCTACTGAAATAGACAAAGAGATTGTGATTACAAGTTGTACTATTTGATTGCTCAATAATTCAGTCATATTTTTGTTTTATTCATAAATGAATTTTCAAATTTAGCTAACATTTCATTCACTTTTTCTTTCTGTTCATTCTCTTTTCTTTTCTTAATCAATTTGTTTAGTACTGAAACAAACCAACCTGCAGGATTCTTGAGAAAATTAGTACCATCAGCCTTATCAGTTTTAATAACATTTCTAGTGTTTGTAAGAGCAGATTGAATATCAGTATTTGAAACTTCACCTCGATTGCGTTTGTTGATGATTCCCTGATAAAACTTAATGCTTTTCAAATCATTGAATTCTTTAGCTAATTCAATAGCTTCTGAATCGAAAGAACTAAGATTGATATCTCCGTTGTCGTTGCCCAACATTAACGGCTTCTTATATTCTTTCTTTTTATATTCAACTTCTTCTACTTTATGCACACAACCTTGTGCATCTGTTTGCACAGATGATTGGGCATCTTGATGAACAGTAGTTTGTGTATCACTCGTTTGTTCTTTAAGCGAATCTAATGACAAAATGTAGTAAACATTTGTCTGTTTGAATCCCCTACGATTCCAACTAATGAGCTTGAATTCTCTGAGTTCTATCAAGTATTTCTGAATTGTATTTCTATGAACTCCTAAGTCATTTGCAAGTCTATCTTGCCCTGGGAAGCATTGGTTTTTCTGCCAAGCATAATCAAGGAGTAGGGCATACAAAGTTTTTGCCTGCATACTCAAATTTTTTGCTTTTAATACAGTTCTAGGAATCTGAGTAAATCCCTGTTTTAGAGTTGTATCAAGTATTTCTATTGTATCTTTATTGTTTTTTGCCATAAAAATTTGTTGAAAACAAAAACGGAGTTGGGTCAATAAGATTCCAACCTCCCTGACTATTCTTTTCGTATATTCCAATGTGGGTATGTACACCAGTAGAGAAGCCTGTATTGCCCATAAAACAAATTGGATCTCCATACTTAACACTTGAGCCATCTTTAGCTATAAAAGCACTACAATGGCAGTACAAGACCTTAAAGTAATCATTTGTTATGTATGAACATAATGCACCGTTTCTATCTTTGAAATTCGAAACTTTCCCAGTAAGAATTGCTCTATTGATTGCGTCGGTAGAACCTTTGCCAATATTTTCTTGATACCATTTTGTAGACAAGACTATATCAACACCTTTGTGAACATCTTTTTTGCCACCAATTACTCTAACAACATTAAAACCAGAACTAACCGTTACTAAATCAGACCTGTTTAACCCAATAGGATTTCCATAAGGTATATACATTAACCCTACATACATTTGATATTGTTCATAAACCTCATTTTTTTTTGAATATGAGTACTGATTTATCTTCTTCTTGGCGTCCCCATCAAAATCTGAAAGAATGTTTGATAGTGTAAAGTAGTTATCACATAGGTCATCATAGTCAATTTCATTATTGTTGTTTCCATCTGCTTCGTATTTATCCCAATCAGATTGAGAGATTTCTAAGAAGCCAACTCCGTTTCCTGAATGATTTGTATCAAAGTCTGCAATAACTTTTCCGTACGAGGCAAGTAATTCAAACTCTTGAGAGTATTTACGACTAGCTTTATCTATGCATTCGTAATGTTCTTTAGGAATCTCATCAATCAAACCTCTTGTCCCTGCAAGTACCTGATATGCGATTGCCTCTAGTGCAAATATCACAAAGAATGAAGTAACTGCATTTAGCAGAAGTATCTTCCATTTGTTTTTCCAGATGATATTTACAAGTATAGGACCGATTACAGGAGCAACTTTACTTGAAGCTATTCCAATAACATCTCCGATAAGGTTATCTGTCTTCTCTATTGCATTTTTTGTTGCTTGAAGTGGTCTGTTTTCGTCCATTATTTAACAACTATTGAGAAATTAGATGTTACTGTAAGTCCGTCTTTTGAAATACGAACAGCTCCTACAATTAGTCCTATATTTCCTTCTGGCACTGTAAAGTCGATTCTGGTAGAGCCATTAGATGAAGATGGGAAATTGTATGTGGTCTGTCCACTTTGCCAATTAACAACTGCACTACCTGTTGCTCCACTTACTGGATTGTTGTTTTGATTTTTAACTAGACAATCCAAGCTAACGCTTTGTCCAACAAAGGGTTGAGTGTTAGTTATCGAGCAAGTAAGTTTCAATCCTGTTAGTTGGTATTGTTCAGGTTGTTTTGATTCTATTGGCTTCATTATTTCAGGCTTCTGTTCACTCTTAGATGTTTCCGTTTCTGGTTGTTCTTGTTTTACTTCAGGTAAAGGCTCTTCTTTTTGCTCTTCCTCACGAATAATAGAAATTACTTCTGATTTACTGGTACCATTTGGATTTTGTACCTCTATAAAAACCTCATTAGTTCCAATAACAAGTTCTATTTGCAATTCAAAGATTCCTTCTTCATTTACCAACACCTCTTTCCCATTGATAAAGCCTTTATTTTGAGCCTCTGTTTGAGCAACAACCGTAACAGAAGAATTTTTGGTTCTGTAATAATTTTGTAATGAAATTATGCTAAGGGTTGGCTCGGCGACATCAGAAACACTGTTATCTTCGGAGTTTTGTGTTTCTACAGAATGTATTACAGAATTGAAACCTCCTTTAAGATAAATTTCTATGGACAAGGCAATAGAAAACAAGACAAGGAAAATACTTGTCAGGAAGATGTATCCATGTTTTAGGTTTATATCTTTATTTTTCATTTTTTCGTTGTTCGTCTAATTTTGCTAAATCTTCTGCATTTGAAGAAAAAAGTTTTCTCTCATGTGGAGTTGCATATACAAACATATGGGAATGAGTATTTCCTTTGATAAAGAGAGCCTGTCCTTTGGTTAACCTTGTAATGTAGTCTTGTTCTATATCCGACAAATCAAAAGCCTTTGCTAAAGAGGGTATAGACTGTTTTTTCTGAGCAAGTATCAATGCAGTATCTGCATTTTTTGCAATTACACTCCCTTGAAGACTTTTTAGAAAATCATCAACATCTTGTGATATTGAAATAACTCCAAGATTATATTTCCTACCTCGTCTAACAAGATTCTCCATGAAGTTAGCACTAGATTCGTCTTTCAAAAGGAGATGTGCTTCATCAATGATTAGTATCTTTCGATTTCTATTAGATAGAACTTTTTGCCAAATAAAGTTGGACAAATAAAAGATTGAGGCATGTTTTTCCTGCTCAGGAACTTTTTGAATGTTAAAAACTACCATTGGAGAGTTAAAATCAACGTCATTGGTTGATTGATTATCGTAAAGATCACCCATTTCTCCTTTACGAGAGTACTCTAACAGTTCAACAGCTATTCGTTTACCTTCTTCGCCTTGCTTTTTGAAGATTTTGATAAGGTCTGAAATAGTAGGAGGTTTCTTAGAATATGTATTTGGGTCGTCAAGTAATATTCCTTTACTCGCATAAGTTTCGTTTACTGCTTTGCTTACAATACCTCTATTGTAAGCTTCTTCTGATAACCAAATTTTAAGAAGTCCTTTGACAACCCCAAGATGAGTTCTCATGACTTCTTTGGTATCAGTATCACTTGAGAAGAATTGGAGCGGATTGACTTTAGTTTTACTCTCAGGGTTTATATCTATGTTTGTACCTCCAACATAATCACAAAGGGTCTTAAACTCTCCTTCTGGGTCAATAACATAAACATTTATACCTCTGAACAGACTTCGATAAGCCTCTAATTTAGCAACGAAACTTTTTCCTGCACCAGAAGTAGCAAATATGATTCCGTTATAGTTCTTTGATGACTTTGAGAACCTATCAAAGCGAATTTTCTCACCACCCAAAGTTATTCCGTAAAATATTCCATCAGGGTCATTTAATGTTGCTGTGGTGAATGGTAAAGACGAAGAAACATTTGAGCTTGTTAAGTAGAATTCTTCTCCAACAGAATCATTTACATTTGGTAGAAATGTTTCAAGCCCTTGTTTCTGCTTGTATACAAGTTGGTGTAATTTAATCTGTTTGGCATATGTCAAATCCTTGAGAGCTTTATCGCTTTTTAATAGCTTAGCAAGGCTCTTCTGACTTAATTTAAGATACATCGACATAGAGTATAGTTTCTCTACACCTCTAACAATTGAATCCTCTATACTCCTTGCGTCTGCAATTGCTTGTTCAAGATCAACAGTGTGCATTTTCCCTTTGTCTGCCTTTTCGTAGAATTGAGAGGAGAGATTAGTGATTCTATTCCTAAGACCTGATAAGGCTTTTTGATAATCAAGAGGCTTAATGAACTGACTAATGACAATTGGCTCCCCATAATTCACAAGGTCGTATAGCCAATTTGGATATATGATTTGAGGAAACTCGGAAATCATATATGACTGAATAAAGCTATCTTCCATCTCTACAAACTTTCCCTTGTTTTGAAACTCAAAAACAAGAGAATCATCAGGTGATAGTTTTGCTATTTCTGCTTTACGAAGGCTATCCTTAATGTATCTTCTACCTTTCAAATCAATTCTGTATTTGAAGTCATGAAGTGCATATTTAGATTGTTTGAAGAAATATTTAATAGGGTTCATGCTTCACTTACTGCTAATTTGGTTAAATCTAAAATCTCTTGTGTATTTAGAGGAATCAGCTTTATCTTTGTCTGTTCTAACAATCTCCCAAACGAATTTTCTTCTTCATCAAGCTTCTGTTTTGCGTCATCTAAACCTTTAGCATAGGTTGTGAGAACAATGAAAAAGCTTCGTTCCATTGTCTGAGTTAAGTCTTGGTATTCAAGTAAATACTCTCTACATCTCTTTTGAAGAACTCCGTTCAAATTGCGATATCTCTCGATTTCTTTATCAATACTCTTGTCCTTCGTTGAAAATCTTTGGATTGTTAAAATTTGAACAGGATATTTCAAAGCAAATAAAGCTTGTTGAAGATACTTCTTGAAGGCAAATATCTCCTCCTCACTACTCATAGAAAGATTGATTGGTTCTATTCTAAATACCTTTGAATATTGGACATCTGACACGATAACGATTCCCTCTGAAATATCTTTACCTATGACAATCCTCTGCTTTCTTGGGTTAAGAAGAAATTTGAAAGTATCAATAATATAGATGTGAAGAGGTCGTCCATGTACATCAAAAAGAAAAGGAATTAAGCATAACGCTATGAATAGTTCTCCAAGTATTTTCTGGTCTACTGTACGAAATATATCTGTTGTCCAAACAAGCAAAGACAAGCCTATTCCTATAAGTAATAGAAAATTCCTTCTGTTCAATACAACAGAGAAGAAGCCTGTTTCTTTATTCAGTTTTGGAGGAACTATTTCCTGCATCTTTTTTTATTGGTTTAATCTGAAAATATTTAGTAACTGGCTTTTGCCCTGATACTTTATCTTGAATCTTTACAGTATTAATTCCTTGTATTTGGAAATACCCTTTATCAAAGGCTGTACTTAGAATATCCATTCTATTCTGAGGATTTTGAATATACTGTTGTATCTGTTTTTGATTCATTACTCCATCAAGAACCTGATTTTTTGAATACCATTCGGAGAGATGATTCCAATGCTTTTCGTTATCCGAATCAAATGTTCTTCCTCGTATGATTTCTGTTGGCTTATTTGTAACTACATCTGATAAGTACTGATTAGTATTAGGATTTGAAAAACTAACTTGAGATAAATCCATTAATTGATGAATTGAAGTTGGTTTGTCTGTAAGAGGTTCACCAAGTGAAGAAGTAAAATTACTTCGAGAATACCCATTACTTACAATATTCGAATCTTTAACAGAAATATCTTTGATTTTTTCAATGTTAGGAGTGGTAGAGTATAGTGTTTTTGGTGTTCGAATATCTTTCAAAGTCCTTCCGTTCAAAGGCTTCATGCCAATCTCCAAGAAAGCCTTCTTAGCAGTTCCTCCAGAACTAATTACTGCATTAAAACTTCCTGTTTTGCTACTACCCCCTCCAGTTTTAGCACTAACACTTGTATCAACAGCTTTCTTTGTTGTGCTACCAAGTGGGAGTTTAGAAACAATAGCTTCTCCAAGAGCATTACCTGCTAGATTTCGTACAGATGAGGACTTACCACCAGACATTCCAGAAACAACACCTTCCTTGAGCCTTCTAGCTTGTCCTATCGTAGCTCCTGCAACAATTCCCCCTGCAAGAGAGCCACCAACACTCCAAAGTATTCCTGAGAACTTGTTAATTATTGAAGGAATAATATTCAGAAAAGCTAAAGAACCCAAGCCCAAAATCACTTTAGGTATAGGTTCATTTACACTCTGAATAATCTCTAGTGAAATGCCAATACCCACAAGAAAGATTGGTTGCATAAATAGAATCTTCAGGAGTTCTTCAATGTATTGTTTGAAGAATTGACTGCCACTGGGAAGTAACCCAATGATAAAAACGATTGGGAAAAGAATCATATACAAGAGGAGATGAAAGAAACGAATTATGAATTGAAAAAGTATAGTTACAAGTAAAAATAACAGACCAACCCAAAGTATTATTTCTGCAAAGATATTTAATGTACCTTGAATACTGAATTCAAGTTTAGAATTAACTATTTGTAAGCCAAGAGCATTAAGAAGTGATTCTGACAAGGTATTACCACTTCCAACAAGAGTATTCAAAACGAACCTGTTTAGAGCATTCACCAAATCTATTGCATTGGCAAACAAAAATCTCATAGCAACCATACAGAGAACGAAAAGAAGAACATTCTTAGCAACCTCTTTTAGTAATTGAATACCTCTTAAAGAATCTTCAAGGACTAAATATGTTCCTGTAAGTACTATTATGAGTGGAAGTAGTAGCCAAGCTACACTTTGAGAGGCATTGTAAAATTTGTTTACATGGATAGTAATATTATTTCCTCTTACATCAAGAATCTGTCCATCACTTTTTGCAATGTTGGGCGTAAATGCAACATAATCGTCAAACAATTCCAGACCTTGCATAAGAATTTCAGAAATAGCGTCTACTATTGATTCCTGAAAGCTAGAGAAAGGATTGAATATGTCAATCTGATTTGGTGTAGTTTGCCCTCTACCAAATTCCTCTTCTGGTAAATCAAGAACTCCTGAATCATTGGGTAACTCATTTTCAATCTGTTGTTCAATTTCTGTTTGTTTTTGAAACACAGGCTCTTGTATCTTTGACCGATATACAAAGAAGAAAGCTATCTGGAGGACGCCAATAATAATTGTTAAGATAATCCCTACGATGAAGAGCTTGTTAATTAAACGCTTTTCTTCTTTTCCTGCCTTTTTAATTTTATCTTTCATGTCTAAGGCTTGTTTTTCAATTGTTTTGTATGAATTTAAGAAGTTAAACATTTGCAATGTACTTGATAGCTTCTAAAATAAAATCAGGTTTGAATAAGAAGATTGCTGCAATTATTAAGATGACAACATCACGAGCAAGTTTTCCTCTAACCATCGGATTATCACCACTATTAAGTAATTCGAAAGCGTCTTTAATAATGTAAAGAATTAACACTCCAGAACCAACTCTTGTAGCTATTGTGATAACCCTTTCAATAATTGCTGAAATCTCTGCACTCGGATCACTTTGTGCGTAAACTGTTTGCACAAAAATCATCGGTGAGATAGCAAGTGTTGTTATAGATAGAGCAAGTTGCTTTAATTTTTCTATGTTTTTCATCATGTTGAGTTTGTTAATAAATTAGATTTCTTCATCAGACAAAGCCTCTTCTTTTTCTTTGAGCTTTTTATCTCTTTTCTCTCTGTACATACCTCGAAAGAAAATGATTGCTACGTACACAACAAAAAGGCTTATAAATATAATTAGTGTTATCATTGTTGTTTCTTCTTGCGTTTCAAAAGTAAGATTGAGATAACAGTTCCACCAACAATTAACCCAATACCAAGTACTAAAGGTAGAACAATTGATTGACCTGTTTGAGCAAGGATTACATCTCGATAAACTCCTGCATTAAAGAAATTGAAACATCCTGAAGCGGTTAAGTACCTGACACCGTCAATTTCATAATCTTCTATGACACCATCTTTGTTTGGTGGTAATACAACAAGTTTGAACTCATCAGGAGTAGTAATATTGTCAAAACCCTCTGGCTTAAATACCTTAACCGTGAGTAATGTATGATATGGAAGTCCTGTATATTCATAATGACCATTAGAATCGGTATAAATATCTACTGAATTTTCACTCAAAGATTCTGATTCTTTCCATTTAATATTGATGTGAACATCTGAGATTCCTTTCTCTTCCTCATCGTACTTACCGTTATTATTTGAATCTTCCCAAATAAAACCTCCAACACAACCTAAACGCTGGTCTACTCTGATAATTGCATTGTCTGTGTCTTTATCAACAAGCTCGTTCTCAGAAGCAATTTCTGAGACATTATCAATCAGTCTTTCAACATCATCAGGTGATAAAACAATCTCCGAACTTCTATTTAATCTCACCCTGAACTCTTTGACCTTCCATTCTTCTCCAACTTCTAACTCACCAATATTCCATCTAATATCAAAACCAGAGCTAGTTTCAATTACCTCTATATCGTCTGATATATCAAAAATATCTTCTAAAAGAATGATTTGGTACTGATTACCATTTACATCAGTAATAAACTTTGGAATATGGTCTTCTATGTAGGTTCCTGGGCTATGAGCATTTCCTGTATTTCTGTATACAAGGGTATACTTAAGTATATCTCCAGAGATAGCATAGACATCACTATTTGTTCCGTATACCTCGTCTGCATCAGCACCATATTCGTCATGACTAATATAACTTCCATTATTAGGTCTGTTATGTTGTAGTGCTGTTTCGTTGATTACATATTTTTCAATATCGTTCTTAGGTAGAGCTTCTACTGGTAATGTATGCTCTGTTTGATTTGATGGATAGAAAGAAGTTTCTGTGATTGCTATGTTTTCAAGATTGGTAGTTCCTACTGGAAATACTGAATCAAGAACAACATCAAAACTAAGAGTTTTACTTTCTCCCCATATACTTCTTGAATCTGGGTCATATGAACCATTAAGAATATATTGAGGTTCAGTAGTACTCCATACAACACGCCTTAACTGATTATCCCAAGCACCATCATCTGAGATATTACTTACACTCATTCTTTCTGGTACAACATCGTAAACTTCTGTGTTGTAAGCATTACCTGTTCCAATATTTCTAACATTAATTACCCAATGAACAGTCTGAGAAGGCTCAGCACTTTCAATTCCGTCATCCTTAATTATCTCAAGAATAGGGGCGTGAATAGTTGTGATTGTTGAATCACTAATAGGTGGAACTTCTTGAGTTCTAACTTCAGCAATATTATTTATTTGCGTATTATCATCAATTCCTGCATTAAATTGGACATCAAATGTAACCGTTCTATCTTCTCCTTGTGGTAATTCGCCGATATCCCAGACAATTTCTCCAACCAATTGTCCGTCAACCATTTTTGTTGTCAAAACTCCATCATCACTAATATTTCTGATAGATCCATATCTAATAACTTCGGAAACATTATCATGGATAGCAACAAGATGGGCATCAGCATCTCCGTTGTTTTTTATATTAATCGAATAGGTCGATAACCTTTCGGTATTGTCTGGATGCCCACCTTGTAAGTGGTTAGAGTTAGTATTTATTTCATCACTATCGGAAACTGTTTTATCAATTTCCATCCTAACCTCAGCAGTAATATTGGTCTGTGTAGTGTCATTAATTGGTAATGTTTGGTCTGAATCAACTGTTACTGTATTTGGTGCTTGATATGTCCCATGAGCTAGTGGAGCTTTTACTCTAGCACGAACAGTAAATGATTCGGTTTGTTGGTTTTGTAGATTACCAACATTCCAAGTTATGGTATTTCCATTATCATTTCCTCCATCAGTATCAAGTATTTCAAGCATGTTTTCTTCATAATCATCAACAACTACTACTCCTGTTGCATTTCCACCAGTATTTCTAACTGTAATATCGTATGTGATTTCCTCTGCTGGTCTTGAATCATTCGATTCAACTCTTGTTTCGTCATTATCAGATACAACTTTATCAACAGAGATATTAGGAGGTACATTCAAAGTAGTACTATCTGAATAAACAGTGTAGGGTAGTAGCTCGATGAAATAGTAATCACCTTGAGGATACGCATTAAAATCAGGTTGTTTACCAGTCCAACCAGAAGGTGTTCCTAAATCAGTCCTGTTAGAAATAATTGTTCTTGTTTCAGGGTTGTAATCAAGAACCCTTGAACCTGCAATCGCAGCCTCTTCTTTGTGTCTATTGGGGTCAGTTACTCTTGCAGGAGTATTAGTAATATTGGTAGGGTAACTAGCACCCATGTTCGCATAATAAGTAAATGTTTTAGTTTCTCCTGAGCCAAAGGTTACTGTTTGATTAAAAACTTCTCCACTTGGAAGTTCGTCTATAACATTAACATTTGAGAGATTGTAGGAAGATACATTCCTTACAGTCAAATCATACCTTATTCGTAGGTTTCCACCTCCAACAAACTCTGGTGTAGCAGTCCTAGATTGAATCTGAATAGGCTGAATTGTTACAAACGAATATATAGTCCTACCACTTGGTGGATTACTTGAGGTATGGGCAGGATATGTACCTAAATTACCTAAAGTTACATATCTTCCACTCCTTGTCTTCCAATTACCTAAATGAAGATAAGTAATCGCACCAACAGAACCACCAGAACCAAGTCGTCCCCAATCACCATTGTTAGTATCACCTCTCGAAACAAAGAGGTATGCTTGTTCTGCTGTTATAGAATGACCTGAATAATTGTAAGTATAGTAACCGATATCAATCATCGTATTTGGTGGTACTGCAACTCTATCAACAACACCTCTATATCTATGAGCGTCTGGGTATGTAATATCAGCTACATCGTAAAAGTTATGATTTTCTGGATACACACCACTTTCACCATAAACTTGAGAAGCGTCAAAAGACACACAGTTTGCTCCAGAGCAATTATTGGGTAAGTTTCTATACGAAACAGAAGTAGCCTGTGCAAAGTAGCAATCATCTGCATCGGCTAACGGATAGAATGAATCAGAATAAACTGGTTGTAACAATAAAAGGTTGTACACACCAGAAAATAAGAGAACGAAATTAAGAACAAAGATTTTCTTCAATATCTTTGTCTTCTTTACTCTCTTAATAATCTTCTTGAGCAGTTGATTTTTGAAGTATTTACTTCTCATAGAATGTAAATCAAAATATTAAATAAAGCTTTCGCTTAAGACAGAGCTACTCAACTGCTCAAGGTAAAAGTAGCCCTGTCTTAAAGACCCTCAGAAAACCCTAATTGTATTTTGATCTAATCTTTGAGCACCAATAATCTTTTTTCTAGTTAGTCGTTTTATAGACCTTACAACCTCATCTTCATCCAACCCAAAACCTTCTGATACAACAATTCGTTTACCATCAGCTGTAAACTTATCTATACCCCAAATCAAATCGTCAATTAAGAGGTCAAAATGTTGATTTGTTTTTTCATATTTAAGAAGTATCAAAATCACACATGCAATACGAAAATCTATATCCTTCAAATATGGACTTTTCAGTAGTATCAATTTTTCTAATCTTTTATCCAATGATTTCTTTTTCATTATCTATAAAAACTACAGAATTATGTATGTTAACGACTATTTTTGAGCCATCTTTATATTTAGAGATATGTACCTCAGGAACATCAATACCTGCTTTCCTACACGCCTTTGCCAAATTCAAAGCTCTCTCTTTAATCTTTTGAGACCTTGGGTTCAAATTTGAAACTGCCTCTATAAAGTCATCAATGTCTTTAATTTTGAAAAACCCTGCTGGTGAACTCGATTTAGAACCAATAGGTTCAAACCTTTCGTTGATTAAGTACCTAACAACATTTCGAATCTCTCGACCTGTTAGTGGAACAATCTCCATCAGCTCAGAAACCTGAATAGGATTTTCTAAGCCCTCATGTAAGAAGATTTCCTCCAATATTCTTTGTATGTATTTGTCAGCTACAGTTTTCATATTTATCTTTGTATTTTTAAGACACAAAAGGCTATGCTTTACATTGAGATGAATCATCTGAGGGGGCGATTTCCTCAGAAAGCATAGCCTTGTCTACCTTAAATCTTTTCAATTTATTCTCTTCTAATTGTTGTTGTGCCAATCTGCCTGCAATCGTTAAATGAACCTCAATAAGAGGTTTAGCTGTCATCGCAACAGATAAAAGCTGTTTATCTGAGTAGTTCCTGAAAGCTGGAAAAGCACCTTGTGATATTCTTTCCTTGATAAAGCTAAATACTTCATCCAAGGTAACCTGTGTGAATTTGAATTGACTACTCAAGTCCATATGTTTTTTCTTTATGTATAATACCCTTGAGCAGTCTGATACATTTCAGTTATCAATAATATACATATGAGTTATCAGAATGTCAAGTAAAATGTATCAGAATTTTTCAAAATCTGTAATGTCGTCCGATGATGTACATATTTTGATAACATTGACACAGATGTTCATCAAGTGATACAATGCTATACAGATAACTAACTATATATATAAAAACATTGAGATGGATAAGAAAATTGTTGGTAAACAAATCAAAAAGGCAAGAACAGAAAAGAATCTCTCACAAGAAGAACTAGCACAAAAAATCGGAGTATCAAGAATGATGATAAGTAGGTACGAAATATCTTCGAGTGATGTGCCTATTGAGAAATTACAAAAGATTTCAAAAGTATTAGAAAAGCCAATATCGTATTTCTTTGGAGAAGAACCAAAGCATGATTCTCAGCAAGTATGGAAAGAAGCTCAAAAATATCTTGAACTATTGAAGCAGAAAGTTGGAGGGGACATATTGCTTTCACCTAAAGAAATGCTTGTGTTTTCACTTGGTCCAAATGCAAATACAGAACAAGCTGTAAACGAAGCAAAGACCATAATGAAAAATTGGTACATCGCAAATAAATTAGAAGATTCTACACATAAAACATTCGAAGAATGGTGGGAAAATGTAAAAAAAGAAAACTAATTTTATGTTTTTTCCAAATAAGGATTTTCCTTATCTATCTTCTCACCACTAAAAGGAGGTTTAACAGCCTCCTTTTTTTTGGTCAAAATAAATTAATTTAGTTTGGAAACTGCTCATGACTGCCCCAATATTAATTATTGGGAATAAAATAAAAAATGGTCTTACCTCTTGTCCAAGACATGCTCCACATGTCGGCTGAAAGCCTAAGGACAAGATACCCCCAAGATTACAAATATATAAAAGCAATAGCTCAAGAAAAATGGCCACATATACAAATAGAAGAGAAGTCATTTAAGGAAGATGTTAAAGGGTTTAGGAATCTTATTGGTGATACAAGTGCATATTGGCTTATTGTAATTAATACTGACTTATCAGACAAAGAGAAATATTTGGCACTAATACATGAACTTCTGCATTGTACATTAGATGAGGTAAAATTACTTAGTAGGGAAGAAGAAGAAAAGCTAGTAACAACGATAGAGAAGAGGGTTGGAGAAAGTTTTTGAGATACTTAATGAAAAATGATAGTATATGAATGACCACAACTTAAAACATAACAAGCCACCTTCGCTTTCTCAGGCAGAAGAGAAAGTAATAAGGGCGATTCGTACAATCTGGCTTGTTCAGGTTGTGGTCAACGAGTCGCCCTTTTTGTTAAATAAATAATTTACGAGAAAAATGAAGACAGCAGTTATATACGCAAGAGTATCATCAAGAGAACAAGCTGAAGGATTTTCAATTGACGCACAAGTAAAGGCTTGTAAGGCTAAAGCATCACAAGAAAACTTCAAAGTTCTAAAGATCTTCAAAGATGAAGGTTTTACTGGTACAAATCGTAATAGACCTGCATTGAAAGCATTGGTCGATTTCTGTAAGAACAATAGTGTACATTCTGTAATCATTCATAAAGTAGATAGATTCGCTCGTTCAATTGTTGACCACTCAGCAATCAGAGCAATGTTAATAAAGCATGGAACGAATCTTCTTTCTTGTTCTGAGCAATTAGGAACAGCCCCACATGAAGTATTCCTTGAGAACATAATGGCTTCTATGGCTCAGTATTATAGCGACAACCTCAAAACAGAAGTTAAGAAGGGAATAGTAGAAAGATTTGAGAGTGGTTACCATATGTCAAATCCTCCATTTGGTTATGAAGTAAGAGCAGGTTCAAAAGTTATGCAAATAATTCCAAGAGAAGAAAAAATTATTCAGAAAATATTCTCTCTATATGTAACTGGTAGATACTCATTCCAAACCATTGCCGACAAAATATATGTTGAAAATAATTACAAAAATCGTCAAGGAAAGAAATTTTCAAAATCACGTATTCAAGACATACTGAGTAATGTAGTTTATATGGGGCAAATTGAATACAAGAAATTAGGTAAGAAAACACAGGGATTGCATAAACCAATAGTAACACCTACAATATTCTTATTAGCACAAGAGATTATGGAAACAAGAGGTAATGTTAGAAAAGTAGAAAAAGGAAAGTTCGAGTTTCTCTACAAAGGTTTTGTTGCTTGTCCTGAATGTGGTAAAACACTTTATGCAGCCTACTCAACAGGAGGAAGTGGAAAGAAACATTTATATTACTGTTGTAGAAATAGGAATCATAAAGCAGTAAATATAAAAGCTAAAGACATTAACAAGGCTTTCCTCAAAACTTTAGAATCTTTACGAATAAATGACAATGTTATGGATATTGTCGAGGAATTTGTTGGCAAACGACTAGAAGAGCAAAGAGCCGTATCAGGAGAAAGGCTTAAAGAGTGTGAAAAACGAGTGAAAGCTATTGAGAAAGAAAAACTTGATGTCTACAAGGATTACAAGAAAGGCTTCATCAATGAAGAAGGACTAAAAAATGTTCTATCTGATTTAGAAGACAAGCAGACACTCGCTAGAGTGGATTTGAATGAAGAGTCAATCGATTACAATGATTTACTTACACATATTAGAATGTTGGCTCAATTCGGTGCAAGAATCGACAGATATTGGGAGATAGCAACATTTGATCAAAAAAGACAAATTTTGGGAAGTATATTTACGAACGTACCAGTGTTCAAAAATAACGAGTTTACGAACGGAGAGATTAGCCCTCTGTATAAGGCTTTACAAGGCGTTTCTGAGGAGAGCGTCCTGTGTGGTCGGGGAAACAGGACTTGAACCTGCGACCTCTTGCACCCCATGCAAGCATTCTAGCCATCTGAACTATTCCCCGATTTTCTCGCGATGCAATTTCATACCCTTTATGACCTTACACGCTAAGATCAAATCAAAGATATGAATAATGATAAACTAGAATATTATACTATATTAGAATTATTCATCAATAAAAAACTAATATTGAAGATGTATTCTAAAAAACATCATCCTAAATATGAAGTTCTACGTGTCTATTTTATCCTTCTACCAGCTATATCGCTGAGAATGAGTTCAAGATATCATCTAAGATCTCTAATTCTTCATCAGTTACAGTATTGCTAATAGACCAAGTATATGTGTGACCCTCATGTGTGTCTTGCATTAATGTCAAGCTTTCTATTTCCCACATATTTTCATATATTCCACAACCTGCATCAAAAGTTGCATTATTATCCTTTGTATCGATATATAACTTTTTATCAATCCTCCTCAGTTCTCTGTCCAAGAGATTAATCTCTGAATAGCTTTCTGCACTTAAATCAATTATTGGTAATTCTTCGCCATAAAATTCTTCACTTACACCATTAAAGTAATCATAATCAGCTTGGTCGAAATCTTCAAATTGATAATAATTTGAACAGTAATCAGTACCACCAATACCATAAACTCCTTTTAGTTTGAATATTACTTCATTATCAGGATTTATTACTTCAATAGCTGACAAACCATCATAACTTACATTTGATACTAGCATGTCAGTACCTTGACCATCAAAATATTCAACTATTTGCCATTCATTTGGTAAAACAGCGCTAATCGCATCTCCAGTAAACTGCTGATTATCAGATTCCTTCTCATTATCAGTATCTTCGTCCTCTGACTCCTCATTGTCATTATCATCGCTATCCTCTTCACCATCTTCTTTTTGATCCTTTTTTTGCTCACTATCGTCTGCATCATCACTTTTTTGCTCATCAGATTTTTTGTTAGTAAAAATAGACTGAAGATCAATTTTATCTTGTCCCCATAACAAATATCCACCGACTAATCCACCTATCAAAGCTACTATCAACAAAATAAACACGATAATAAATGTTCCAATATTAGACTTTTTTACCGTCTTTTGTTCTGGAACACTTGGAGCAACACTTTCTACCTTTGTTTCCGCTGGTTTAGCTGTGTTTTCAACTTTCACAGCTTCTGGCTGCTTTGTTTCTATATTATTTCCTTCCTGCATTCATTTAAATATTAAATTTAAATAGAAAAATAATTCATACTAAATTTTTATTAATACTCTTACAGTTTTATTTCTAAAATCACTTGATTTGGATTCGTGGTTCCATAAAGCTTGAAATCTTTATTAGTTACTCCATTGAATACAAATGTTGATTTATTACCAACCTTATTCATTGTGACATTTCCGACACTCGGTAAATCTCCACTAAAACCATTTCCAAAAACATTGGATGAGAGATCTTCAAAAACAAGATTTAGTTTACCTGATGCATATTCTGCATAACATGTAGGTACAGGTTTTTCTGCACTTCCACTAACCTCAAATACTACAGTTAATACTCCATTTGCTGCATAGTATGAATATCTACTTAATGTTGCTCCCTCAGCTGATTTTGCTCCCGTTATACTCTGCTTTGTTTGACCGAAGGTATTACTTGTTCCTAAATTCAAACCTGTTTGAGCAACTGCACCTGGATATTTTACATCCAAAGTGATCTTCCACTTATTCGTACCATTATCTGCAATTTGCAAATAATAAACTGGTGTCTTAGATACTCCTATATCGTATACTGAAACTACATCATTTCCAGAAATATTGTGATAAATCTTTACAACACCTTCTTTATTAATGTCCACCGAATCCTGAAATGCAATACCACTACTATCTTTAACAATATTTTCTAATGAGATTTTTACGACATTTGAGCTGGAAACATATTCTGCAGTGACCTTTGGTTTTTGAGTCGTGTTTGCAGTATTTCCTTCAAGATCAAATACAAATCTATGGTATCCGGTAAAAGGGGAATTAGTTAACGAATTTATCTTGTACTGCTTTGAAGAACTCTCACCGACTGTTTGTTTATTACTATTATATTTGGAAAAGTCAGTCGTTGTACCAGTGTTTGTACTACCGTTGTTGTTGCCGGTATTAGTACTTGTTTTATCATCTTCTTCCTCTGTATCCTCTTCATCATCAGTATCATTTGTTTTTGTCGTGTTACTAGTCGTGTTACTATTTGTAGTATTCTTGTTATCATTTGTCACCACAACAGTATTGTCATCTGTTGTATCTGTAGTGTCAGTCTTTTTTTCACATCCTGCGAGGAAAATACCTGATGATACTACTATCAGAAGAAGCATCATATACTTAATATATTTACTCATAGATTGCCTAATAATAAATAATTTATTCAGGCATTACTGCCCTACTATTTTATTATACGAATTACCCGCAATAAAGCAACAGAGGATAATAATAAGCTTTGAAGATGCAGTATTTCCAAATATTTTATTGATGGGTATTACTCTAATACTAATCCAGCTCTCGTTGCTTCTACAACTTTCTTTCTTACAATTTGACCTATTTCTTTTTTACTAGCTGAATTATTAAGAACGACTTCATGATTGAAATAGCTTATTCCCCTACGCCCTCCTGTAATTAAAACATCAACTTCCTTACCTATATATTTTTTGTTGTGTTTGATCCTGATTTCATTTATTAGGTCATAAACTAGATTTTCTCGGTTCTTTTTTTCCTGTAATGATAGAGTTTCTTTATATCTGCTTGCTACAGTCCCTTTACGCGGAGAAAACTTTCCAAGATAAACCATATCAATATCGGCATCTTTAAGCAGCTTTAAAGTTGCATCAAAATCAGATTTTTCTTCACCCGGAAAACCAACAATAATATCAGTAGTAATTCGGAAGTCTGGATATTTATTCTTTATCGTTCTGACAATATTAAGAAAATCTATAGCCTCATACCTTCGATTCATCAATTTCAATATCCTATCTGATCCAGATTGAACCGCCAGATTGACACTTTTGATGAAATGAGGATCTGTTGCTATAAGGTGACATAGTCGATCAGTAAAATCCATTGGGTTTGAAGATATGAAGTTAATCCAAAAGTCTCCCTCGATTTTTATTAATTCATTCAAAAGATCAACAAAATCCCTTTTACCATCTTTACTTTTCCAACTGTTAACATTTTGCCCAATTAGAGTAACAAGTTTTCCACCTTGATTGATAAATTCTCTGACTGCAGATATTATCATTTCCTCGGGATAATTAGTTAATCTGCCTCGGGTATATGGCACTATACAGTAGGAACAAAAATTATCGCATCCTGTTGAAATAGGAAATAGACCTATTACATTATTACTATTAAATGACCTTATATTTATATTTTCATTGGCTAGATCGTCTTTTTCAAATTGTTTAGTCCCTAACAATGACGGTAATTTATTGATTTCGGAAATTTCGATTATTTCATCAAGCCAAGGCATTTGGCGTTTTAACAATTTTCTTTGTTTTAACTGTGTATCAACATTATTACTTAAATTTCTATTAAATCTAGTCGCCATACATCCTGTTAAAATTATTTTCTGTTTTTTATCCTTATATTTATTCCCCTTAATCCTCAAATTTTGTCCCCAACCGATTACTTTATCTTCAGCTTGCTGCCTAATCGAACAGCTATTTAGTATCACAACATCAGCATCTGTTGATTTTTTCATCTGTTTAAAACCGATTTTTTCCATCAAAAACTTTATTCGCTCGCTATCAGAATAGTTCATCGCGCATCCGAATGTCTTGATATAGTAAGTCTTTTTACCGTTTTGCATATATTTTACTTAAGATATTACAATATGCTATTATACTATAAATGAGCAATCAATTTATAAATCCAAGCACAAATAACAAAAATAAAGAGACTAAGGATACAACAAAAAGTAAAATACCTACACTAGATAATAAACAATCTGACAAAACCCTTTCGAGTAAAATTGCACCAACAAAAACAAATTCCTCTGACAAAATTAAAGTAAATTTAACTTCAGATAAAGCTGTAACACCAGCAAATCCTTCAGAGGTTGTAAGTTCTATTGCGACACCTAAGGCCGCTACAACGACAAATACAAATACTCTACTAAATGAAGAAAAGGTTAATATCTCTCAACCACCACTTGCAAATACAGTTGAAGTCTCAGCTACAAGTAAAACTCCCTCAGCACAAGCAAAGAGTAAAAACATTATTGATTTATCACAATCAGTATTAAACCAATCAAATAATGGAGATAAAACTTTAACTAATCTTAAAAATGCCCTTAGTAAAACAGATAGTATCTCAAATGTTCAAACAGATTCGACAAGAAAATCTCTCAAAGATAGAATTTCTGGAAAAATAAAATTAAGTAATAAAACAAAAGCAATAATCGGAATTGTTGGAGGAATAATTATTATTGCATTGGCATTGCTATTTATATGGTTTGGACTTATTAAACAAACACCAAAACCATCATCAATCCTCACAATAAGTTCTAATTATTTGTCACCAATTTCGCAAGTGATAACAAAGGATTCAATTTTTAATGTTAACACACTCCTTCCTATTGCTTCTGAACCACGCACCGAAGTAAGTCCTATCAATGGCATTTTACTTACCAAAACAGAATATAATGAATTAAAAAATCGTCGTCCAATTGCAGTTATGATAGATAATCATATTTCTGCAAGGCCACAAAAGAATTTAAGCAAAGCAGACATAGTCTTTGAGACATCTGTTGAATCAGGAATAACAAGATATATGCCTATTTATTGGAGTAACGCAGTAAATGAAGTTGGTCCAATTAGAAGTGCTCGACAATACTACTTAGAGTTCTTAAGCCCTTATGATGCAATTTATATTCATGATGGCTGTGCTTCTTCATCAGATGCTCGAGTTAACGCATGTGGTAATTTGTACAATTACAATATTGAAGATATCGCCAATACTGTGGGCGCTTGGCGAAGAAGTGATCGATATGCTCCTCATAATGAATATTCATCTACTATCTCAGTTTGGGATTATGCTTCACAGAACAGTATAAGCGGTTTATCTGACAATTTTGAAGCATGGCAATTTAAAAAAGACTTACCTATCAATATGCGGGGTACAAAAACTAAAGTTTCAATTTCATTCTGGGGAGATTTAAGTAATTACTATGGTGATTATGATGTCGAATGGGTATATGATTCTGCGGCGAACAACTATATTAGAAAAATAGGTGGGAATAATGATATTGATGAGGCTACAGGTCAAGTAATTAGAGCAAAAGTTGTGGTAGTACAAGAAGTAACTATGACTGAAACATACGATATTTCTGGCCATGTAATAGTAGAAACCATCGGATCTGGAAAAACTAAAATCTTACAAGATGGAAAAATATATGATGCAACATGGGAAAAAACTAATAGAACCGATCGCACTTCATACAAAGGTACAGATGGTAAAGATTTTGTATTTAATCGTGGCCTGATCTGGATAGAAGCCTTACCTCGTGATTACGGTCAATTTGTTATTAACGAGCAATAGCCTGAAAATCGTAATTATAAAGTATATATGGTTTACATCTTACTGAATAGATAATTCTGTGATAGAATAAAATTATGATAGAGAAACTATTCATTTCAAAAGTAAGGTGCAAGATCCTCGACATATTCCTCACTCAAGACAATGCACAATACCATGTCAGAGCTCTTGTAAGGCTACTCAACGAGGAGATTAATGCAATACGCCGAGAATTAAAGAATCTCTCTGATGTGGAGATATTAACAAGCGAATCAAAAGGAAATCGTGTTGTTTACAGCGTTAACGAAGAATGCCCGATAATAAATGAGCTTCGCTCACTAATGTATAAAAATAAAGATAAATCAAAATCATTACTGGAAATAGTAAATCGTAATGGTAAGACTGATCTACTTTTTGTTTCTAAACAATTTTTTGCTGATCAAGCTGGAGAAGATGTTGATATAGTCGTAGTCGGTGAAATGGATGTTAACTCGCTTTCTAAAGAACTTACAGCATATGAGAAAACCTCAGATAGACAATATAAAGTTGCAGTTTATACGAATCAAGACTTTCAATATAATAAAAAGAATCGAGAGCCATTCTTGCTAAATGCGCTATCTAGCGATAAAATACTCTTAATTGGTAATTATTTTGACTTATACAATTAATAATTAGTTTACATTAAACCTATGGCCATCACCCAAGAAGTAAAAAAGAATAAGAATTACGATAACAATGTTGTGGTATTGCCCGCTGAAAAGGTCAAAAAACTTTCTAAACCAAGTAAGAAGGAAAAATATACTCAAGATTTCGTTCAAGATTACAATCCTAGGACAAATACAAATGCTGTATACAGTATAAAACTACCAAAACCTAGTGGGAAAAAATTCTTTGAGTTTCTTACCGCTATTATTTCAATACTATTTGCTGGTATCGTGATTGGGTGTTTGCTTATCGCTTTACCCAAAACCGAGATGATAACCGATAAATTAAATTACGATTTACAGATTGCAGACTCTACTCCAACTCAATCTTATTTAATTGAGATTGATTCTACAGATCCAAAAGTTGTCGAAGCATATCAAGATTTATTGTATAAGAGATTAAGGCATATTAATGTTGAGAATTTTAAGATTGAGCCATACTCATTTGTTACAAAAAGTGCTGAAGCTGATCCAGTAGATCAAACAACTGATGATACTCAAGATCTAGATAATGGAGATTTGCAAGTAAGCGAAACAGCAGCTGAAAATAATGTAACACAGCAAGTTGGACAATTTGTTGTAGAAATTCAATCTGATTCGCAATACATTAATCAGTTATTGACAGCCAAAAATGATATTAAGATTTTAATGCTCAAAGAAGGTGTTGATTATACAAGCGAAGAGAATCAATATGCATTATATTTCCCTGACAGTTATGAACTAGCTCCTATAGATATCTCTTATTTTAGAAATATTGATTTCCAAGAATTGCCACTAACCGATGGAACGACTTCATGGTTTGCCAATTTTAAAAATAGTCCTGATAAAAACAATGAGATAAAACAATTCATTAAAAATAATGATGGTAAAATAATTGGCCTACAAACCGATTATCTTGTTGAATTCATCCATGTAATTGATTCCTCAGAAACATTCATAGCTTTCAATGTCCCTACTGATGATGAGGAAGCTGTAAAAACATATGATGCAATTATTAATAGTGGTGCAAGTAGTACAAGTGTTACTGCTACAGAGATTGACACCCAACCTGTAGCAGAGTTGAAATTTGATTACATTAAAGCATTTATTACTTTCTCTCTGGTTGCTATAGCAATATCATTATTTGCTAAAAACCGTTTTGCGACATTGTGCTCATTAATAGTACCAACAGGAATTATGATTGCATACCATAAACTTGCGAATCTTCCAATTTCTTCAGATGACCTTATTATCTTCATTATCATTTCTTCAATAATTGCCGTATCACTAGGACATAATAAAAATATTATGATTCAATTAGCCATTCTTTCTATGATTGGTTTTACAATAATGCATTTGGTTTCTTACGGGCAGATAAGCCATCTTGCTTTGATAGGTTTGTTAAGTACTATTTCTACAATATTTGTATTTATCCTTTCTGATGTATATGGTAAAAGATTTTTACCACAAACAAATTTCTTTGACAAAATAATTATTAATGGAGGGAAAAATGATAGATAGAGAGTTAATCGATATAATTGTTCTAGTCTCATTAGTACCAGCAGGAACCTTACTATTTGCATGGTTATATCAGAAAAAGGATCGAAATATTTTTTCTGCATTCCTATCGATAGCAGCTGTTGTAGCTCTATACAACTTATCAATATTTATTCTTGAAAAGTTCACTGTCGTGGATATTACATATCGTAGCTTCTGGACATATATTACGACTGCACTCTTTATCATTTTTATATCTGTATATGAATCGGAATCGATAAAGAACTTTTCAGTCAAATATTTTGTGTCCCTAATATTAATCCTAATTGCATCAATTATTTGGTTACCTTTAAATTATATCGTTTCGATAGGTTCAGCTTTACTCGTAGGACTTATCGGGATAGGTATGTACTTTGGTATAAAGAAGTTGATTAGTAAAAAGTAATTTTCAATCGTCGATTTTGATGACTCCAATTATAGCCTCAATAGTAAATGAAATCGTTGCCAAAATTACAGAATATCTTCTATTTGCTGACATTACTCCATACAAATCGCAAAAATATGTTATTAAATATTCAGATACTGCTATCAATTATGAAAAGCAATACGAATATACCCATAACACTGCAGATATTGACATACCGCCAATTATTGTAATCGGGGGGACAACTGCAAGTGGGAAATCAGACATAGCAGTTGAAGTTGCAAAACGAATCAGATGCAAAATCCCGATAATAGTAAATGCAGATTCAAGACAGATATATGATCAGCTAATAATTGGAGCTGCTCAGCCTTTCTTTAATCAGGCAGATAATACTCTTAACAAAAGCTTTTCTATACTGGGGGGGAGTACACTTAAATGCAATAATATTCAGTGCAATGACACATGTCTCTCCGAAAAAAAGAATATCGCAAAAGCAGGTAATAACATTACAAATAAAAAAGCTGAAGATATTTCTAAAAAATATAATTTGCAAACAATAAATGGCATAGCTCACTTAATGTATGGCTATAAAAGTATTATTGATGATTACAATCTATTTGATTATAAAAATGATTGTGATGAAATATTAAAATCAATTTCTGGCACTCCAATATTAGTCGGAGGTACAGGGATGTATATTGAAAGCGTCATTTACAATTACGAAATAAATAATCAATTTGTTGAGAAAAATATCAATGCTCAAAAAGATAATTTACGCGAGAGATTAAACATATTAGATGTTAATCAACTACAGAAATTAGCTGGTGATTCGGTTAAATTGTTAAATAATAGTGATAAAAATAATCCGAGAAGATTAATTAGGATAATAGAAAAGAAAACATACTATGGAGAAGAAAACCTGAAAGATCTTTATCAGAAGCGAAGAAATCGTAGGCATCTCTACTTTTCACTTATTCCAGAAAAAGAAATTGCAATAGACCGTATCAATAATAGAACTAATAAAATGTTCGACAATGGGCTTATTGAGGAAAATATCTCGATAATAAAATTTCTGCACGAAAAGAAAATGACTGCGCAAAATGTAAAATCATTGAATTCAATTGGATACAAAGAATTCTTTACCAATTCTAATTTTTACCGTTTAGTAGAAAAATCAATTTCCGAGAAAACAGATAAGATTATTGTTGATGATTCAATCAAGAAGGAAATTATTAATAGTATTAACATCAATACTGTAAAACTATATAAAAAGCAGAAGACTTGGTTTAGTAAAAACCATTTAGATATTTCACAATAATAAATACTTGGATACAAGATTCATCAAGAAGTGTTAAGCAAGCTTATATCAGACTATAAGAGAGTATTTGTCGAGGTCACTAACAACAAAATTTATTGTCTGCGCTTGCCAGATAATTGGATCGGGAATTGTAATCTCCTTCACTTCTGTAAGAATATTAGAATACTCTTGATCTGTTAAGTCCTTCCCTACTCTTCCTAAAGTAATATGAGGTATAAAAACTTGATCTCTTTTAACCCCAGTTTTCTTTGATAGATCAGTAACTAATTCTCGCAATTGATCTGCTCCTTGACCAACTGTTAAAAATATCAGCTCTCTATAACGATTTGAAATACCAGCTTTATATCCCGATATTTCAATATTTATTGGATCGAAGGAATATTTACTTACTCGATTCTTTATCAACAGTTTACGAAAGAATGATATCTCATGCCCAATGAATAAAAGTGAAAGATGGTATTTCTCCGGTTCAACCCATTTTACATTAATACCCTGTGAGGCGAATATCTTACGAATCTCAATGGCCGATTTAGCTATTTTCTTACTGACTTCTATGTCGGGAAAAATCCCTAAAAAATAATTTTTCATATTTATTTAGTTGCTTTCTCGATTTTATCTTTCCCTACAAAAGCTCTCAGAACTTCAGGTACAGTTATCGATCCATCAGCATTTTGATATGTTTCCAATAGAGCCACCATAAGACGACTTGTAGCTAGACCAGAGCCATTTAAAGTATGCATATATTTTGGTTTATCATCTTTTTGTGATCGATATCTCATATTTCCCCTACGAGCTTGATAATCTCTTGCATTTGATACTGAGCTTACCTCATAGAATGTATCCATAAATGGCATATAAGCTTCAACATCGTATGTACGAGCCATACCGCCAGAACAATCTCCAGCAGCTAGTTTAGACACTCTATAATGCAATCCCAGTTTCTCGACTAGATTCATAGCTTTATGTAACAATTCGTCAAATGCTTTATCAGATTGCTCTGGAGTCGTAAATTGAAACATCTCAACTTTATTAAATTGGTGCATCCTCATTAGTCCTCTCTCATTAGCTCTATAGCTTCCGGCTTCTCGTCGATAACATGGTGTATATGCAAAAAATTTCTTCGGCAAAATAGATTCGTCGACAATTTCATCTCTGTAATAATTTGCTAAAGCTGTTTCTGCTGTGGGCAAGAGAAAATTTCCATCTTGTGTCCAAAAAACATCTTCTCGAAATTTCGGCATTTGTCCTGCAGTATACCCAGAATCCTCACAAAGAAGATGTGGAGGAATAATCATCGTATAACCATCAGCAATATGCTCTCTAATAAAAAAATTTATCAAGGCCCATTCAAGTAGTGCACCATCACCAACATACATCGACATCTGTGCTCCACCGATCTTAGCAGCTCTTTCAAAATCGACAATTCCTAAATCTGCAGATAATTGAACATGATCTTTTACTTTAAAAGTAAAATTTGGTTTAATACCATGACTTTCAAGAACCTGATTGTTCTCTTTTTCTCCAGCTAATAGATCATCATCAGGAATATTTGGTAAAACATCAAGTAACGATTTAAGCTTCTCTTCTGTAAATCGTAAATCTTCCTCAAGTTGTTTAGTCTGTGCTGAAATCTCCTTTAAATCAGAAATCATTTTCCCAAAATCATCTGATTTCCTATCCATCTGTGACATCTTATCATTGAAACTTTTTTGTTTTGATCGCAATTCATCATATTTAACTTGTTTCTCTCTACGTGACGAATCTAACGCTATTATTGACTCCAAATTAAGTTCTTCTGGCTTCATCCTTTTGAGGAGAGCATTTTTCACTTTTTCAGTCTCTTCGACTATTCTCCTAATATCTAGCATCTATTTAAGCTAATAATTTATCAATCTAATATACAATATTTACGCTGTAAAATCCAGAGTTTAGTCGATAGTATAATAGAAATACTTTTATTTGTTGAAAAAACACCCAAAATCTAAATTATTACTAACAAAATTATTTTCTTACTTGAAAATCTGGAAAATAACTATTCTTTTACTTCATATCCATGAACTACTGCATTGTATTTGAATTTTCTGAAATCAATTATCTCGATTTCCTGATAATCCCAAACAGAAATATTTTCTGCATTTTTCTGAATTTTTTCTGAGACATATGGTATTGTCATTTTATATAAAGCGGTCGATGTCTGTCTTGTCGGAGTATAACCATCACGAAGTGATTGACCAATATATCGAGGACTTACTGAGAAACATGAGTTTGAATGTAATCCTAACCAATGGTAGAATTCTTCTTGAGATAAAAGATATTCTCCATAATAATGCCAATATCTATCAGTTTTAAGAAGATACCCATCCCAACGTACAATAAGTTTTAACAACTTTATTATTGAATTTTTTAATTCCTCTTCATCAGTAATACCATCCAATATAGGATGGTAATTCATAGTCGGAAGATGCATCTCTTTACGTTTACCAGTAATTACTTTTGAGCAAAAAGATACTAATGTATTCGGGATAATGTTTTTATAATCCTCAACGATTTCATTAACGACTTTTCGATAATTTGTTAGAACTTCATATCTAGGTATTTCTATCATTGGTCGTTTATATTGTATTAACCCACTGTCTAATGTGCGTAATTGATCGGTATTTAATGTGTTTTTTTGCCTCCAATTAAAATTTGCTGGATGAACAATCAGATTTATTGCAGAAATTTTTTTGAGGTTTTCTACAAGAATCGGAATCACATCCAATACTTCGAGTTTCTTTTCATTATTTGCCATATTCTACAAGATTTAAACAATAAAATTAGGGCACAATGATACACTAATTTAATAGAATAATCAATTCTAACATCTTTTGAATTAAGCACCTACTTTTCTTCTCTCAATGCCTCAAACATAATAATACTTGCAGTATTTGCGACATTAAGTGACTCTTTAATACCGAGCATTGGAATCATGATTTTTGCATCACTTTGAGCAAGAACTAGATTATTTACTCCAAGTCGTTCATGACCGAAAACTAAAGCTACTTCATGAGGATAATCATAGCTTTGAAAATGATAAGCATCATCAGTTAACTCTACAGAAACAATTGGAATGTGTCTTTCTTTTAATTCATTAATCGCATCAAGCGTTGTTTTGTAATATTCCCATGGAACAGTCTCTATTGCACCTAAAGCAGTTTTATACATCTTGGGGTTTTCTGGAGTTGGAGTCATTCCACATATATATATTTTGGCACAACCAGTAGCATCAGCAGTTCGAAAAATACTTCCGACATTAAAAACACTACGAATATTATCTAATACAATGTGTAATCTTATCTCCTTATTATTATTCATAATTGAAATTGTGTTTGATTTTTTACTTATTAATAATTGACACGGGTATTAGTGGAATAATTTTGTTCTAATATCGTTAATCTGATCAGGATTATACTCGTTAATCATCTTTTTTGCTATATCACGAGCTCTTTTAACTAGTTGAATATCCATAATATCAGCTACTTTCAACTTTGGTATTCCAGATTGAGCTAATCCATATACTTCACCAGGACCCCTACTCTTAAGATCATATTCGGCGACATCAAATCCTGAGCTGTGTTTTACAAAATACTCTAAGCGTTTATAACTATCACTATTTGTAGAAACATTTTTACTTGCTACAACGAAACAATGTGATTGTTTATCTCCTCTTCCGACACGCCCTCTAAATTGATGCAACTGAGCTAATCCGAAGTGTTCTGCATCCTCAATAACCATAATAGTCGCATCAGGAATATCTATACCGACTTCAATTACTGAAGTAGCGACAAGTACATCATATTTTTTGTCTCGGAAATCACTTAGTATGGCCTGTTTTTCAATTTCTTTCATTTTGCCGTGCAAAAGGCCAACACTTAGTCCCTTAAAAGCACTTGATTTCAACTTTTCAAACTGATCAGTTGCTGATAGTGCATCCATTTTGTCCGAATCATCTACTAGAGGAAAAATAATATATGCTTGCTGGATATTCTTATCTGTTTTAGCTTGAATAATATTTTGCTTTATCCAGCGATAACAATCATTTCGCTTTGACTGAGGCACTAAATATGATTTTACAGGAATACGATTTTTTGGCATCTGTTTAATTATCGAAATATCTGAATCACCATACAAAATTTGCGTCAATGTCCTTGGAATAGGTGTCGCAGTCATTGATAAGTAATGAGGTACATTTTTATTATCACCCATCTCTTTTAGATATTCTCTTTGTAATACGCCAAATCTGTGTTGCTCATCAACAACTACTAAACCTACCTTACCGATGTATTGATCAATATCTTTTTTGAATAATATTGCATGAGTACCTATAAGTATAGATTTCTTGTTTTCACAAAAAAAGCTTACTAACTGATTTCCAGACATTAAGAGATCAATAGAAAAATCATATTGCTTCATATATTTACCAAGTATTTTATTAAATGTTTCATAATGCTGTTTTGCTAAGATGGTTGTCGGAGCAATAAGAATTACACTATATCCATTTTGTATGGTGAGTAATGATGTGATAAGAGCGATTATAGTTTTACCACTTCCAACATCGCCATTTAACACCCTACGCATAGGTTTACTATTTCGCATATCAATCAATATCTCTTCAAGTACTTTCTGCTGATCATCCGTGAGTGGATAAGGTAAACCCGAAATAAAATCATTTAGATTGCATCCCTCCGCCTTAATACTATATGACTTCTTCTTTTCTCTATATTGATTCTGGTATTCAATGTCGAATGCAATATTTAGCATTTCATCAAGCGCTAACCTTTTTTTAGCAATCTCAATCTGTTGAGTATTATCAGGAAAATGAATTTGTTCAATAGCTTTATCAAGCTTAATAAATTTACTATCTGAAGAAGATTTAATATTTAGTTCGGAATCAGATAAGTATTGTGTTGGTAAAGAATCCGCAATTGGAATTTGGTCAATTTTCAATAATTTGTAAATATTTTTTCTTATTATTTTCTGAGAAAGCCCTGCAGTTGTAGGATAGAAAGGCGTGATACCACCGATATTAATTTTACTTAAGTTAGGTAGACTCTTTTTTTCATTAATAATTTCGGATCTTTTATTTTGAATATTTTCTATATCATTTTGTACCTTTATTATATCAGCAGTGTTCTTAGAAGAAGACTCCTCATACTCAGTTTCATCAACTTGTTGATACTCTCTAACCTGCAGTGATACAAAACGATCTTTTATCTTTACCTTTCCATCAATAAAGTAGTAGTTATCCCTTTTTATTGACATAATAATATATGGTTGATTAAACCAAACTGCCTCAATTTTACCCGAATCATCGATAAGCTTTGCTTTTGTAATCAAAAATCTTCCTGCTTTGAAACTAGAAATTGATTCTACCTTTGCAACAATCGTGCCCTCACCTTGTTCAATTAATGTCGAGATATTAAGTAGATTAGATGTATCTCTATATTTTGAAGGTATATAAAATAATAAATCCTTAACATATTCAATACCAAGTTTATGAAGTTTCGACGCAATAAATGAGCCTACACCTTTAAGCTCTGTGATCGGAGAAGATAGTGATATATCCATATACTATTTCGTAAGTAATGCAATAATTGTAAACAACAATGGTAATAATATTGAAAGTACCATTAAAATTGCAATAACAGTGTTAAAAGCTTTATTAATATTTTTTCCTATAGCTTTCTTTGATTTCATAAGAAGATATTAACATTTTGATAAATACTTTGCAATTTTCTGCTTCGCTCTGACAGATACTACAAAATTAAGCCAGTCAGAATTCACAGTTGCTACAGTATTCGGATTTGGAGATACATTAATTTTTATAATATCGTTATTTTTTAATTTCGTATTTAGTGGCTTAACCACACCATTAATCTCTGCATTTACGGCGCGTAACCCTATTTTTTCATGAATATAAAATGCAAAATCTAAAGCAGTACTTCCCTGAGCAAGTGCAATAATATCTGACTGTGGCGTAAAGACATAAACTCGATCAGAAAATACATTAGAAATTATTGGATTTGATAATTTTAATTTCTTTTGTTTAGTATTCTTATCAATTTTCTCCCTGATCTCTTTAACCCACATAAAATCTTCACCTGCTTCTGCATACCTTTTGCCTCTAATTTTGTATGAAAAATGGGAAGCGTAGCCATATGTATTCGTATTATACATTTCGTATGTCATTATCTGAATTTCAAATTTCAACGGTGTTATTTCTGGGATCGACACAATTAATTGGAGTTGACTAAATCCATTTGGTTTAGGATCCATAATATAATCTTCAAAATCAATAATATTATTAACAGTATTTGCCTCAATTATAGAAGCAACTTTGTAACAATCTTTCACATCCTTGACAATAATGCTAAACGCAATTAAATCGCGCATAGCAGAAATATCAGGCTTTTTAGATTCGTTAATGTATTTTATTGTTTTCTTATAAATACTATATGGTGCTTTTATTCTTCCAACTATAAATGGTTTATAATGTATATCTCGTAACAGCACCTTAAGTTTAGTACTAATTTCATAAATAAGTTTATCATTATCGAGCTGTTTAGATCTTAAGAACATATTTATTTCAGAGTAAATTTCTGGATATAGTATTCTGAAACCGACATCCTCGAAATGTTTCTTAAAAAAGTAGAAGTTAATGAACTCCGCAAGTGGAGCATAAACACTGATAGCTTTTTTTGCAATATCTTTCTGGAAATCTTCGTCAAAATACTCGATGTTATCTACAGTATCTCGCATATCACACAAGCGAATCATTAAATATCGTAAGTCAGTTTTGCGCTTTAATATATATTTATGTACAGCCTCAGAAACAGATATCGAATTAGAAATCACAATTATTTCGTTATTACCTTTAACTAAATCCAATACATCATTTCCAAATTTTTGTTCTATCTTTAAAAATATTTCATTAATTGAATATTTATTTTTATCATAAGTCCTAACAGTTTGATGGACTAAACCCGCAATTACAGTATTAATATCAATGCCTATCTGAGCAAGATAATAAGCAACATTTACTGAGTGTTCTACCTGCGAATATTTACTATTCCTCATCTGATCTCCAAGTATCTCCAATGCAAATTCATACGCATCAATGATTATTGAATCAAATTCATCTGGAATCAGATTGAGAATCTTCTTATACTTCAAAGATCCCTGTAGTTGCTTATTAGTATCCATTATTTGTTAGATTAAGAGAAAATTATTATTGATTGGCTTGTTTTAATTCCTATCGATATTGATAAAAGTAAAACCTGTTTGAGGTATAGATAAATAGCCTGGAGCTCTTAGATTGTATGTATTTTTAAATTCACTACCAGGCACACTAATTACTCCAATATTTGTATTAAAGCTTATGTACTGAGTCTGTGCGTTATCCCCTTGAACATTGTAAGGCATACCAGAAATAGAAGTTATCGGATTCACAAGCAAATCTCTCATTTCTTGCATAGAATATGGATTGCCACCCAAACCTTGTATAGGACATTGAGATATAGTGACAGGCATAATACGGCTACTATCATAACCACCTTTCAAACCAGACCCTTTTAATACTAACCAAGTATTTAAAATATCTGCCATTTCTTCTTCACTCATCCAAGAATTTCGTCCACAAGTTGCAGAAGCATCATTATATGTTTGTCTATACCATGATCGATAAAACCACGGATGACCTGACATACTTTCCCAAGATCTACTCAACCAATCTCCACTCCCAGTACGATCAGTTGTATCCCAGCCGACATTATTGACATAACCACCATGTATAGCAGCATATTGTGTGGAAATAGTATTACCATTTGCATCTTGTAATACCCACCCTCTAGTTTCATCTACAGCTTGCTTCCAAGCACCCGACTTAAGTGGATAACTAAAAACTTGACAAGCTTGTGTAGCACATATCGCTCCAGCACCATTACTCGTCCTACGGATAGCATATGTCCTTGCAATTATTGCTTGCGCTTTTAATGCTTCATAACCCCAGTTCTCTGGCATTTCTTGAATACCATAAAGATAGTCCGTTTCAAAAGGTATAGGATCAGCATAACCAATTACAGATATTGTTGCCATAGATGGATAGTCTTTGCGCAAAACTGAACCCGGATAATACGCTTGCAAAATCTCCTCTGCACTTTGACCAGCTTCAGCTCTGGCATAAGCACCAGTTTGACTCATACCATTACGATGAGTATAGGCACCGATTGAAAATACTCCGAAGTATCCTGAAGGAGCATTATCCCTAAAACCAGCTAATGTCGCATTATAATCTCCAGTATTTGGCACTGAACCCTCATTAACGATTGTTCCACCTGATCTCGCAACAATAATAGCTCTTTGTAATTCAGATATTTGATCGCTAAGAGAAGATATTTCTGAAGAAAGCTGGTATTGTTGTGCATATGTTTGATTCATCTGTTCAATAAGCATAGCCCTCTCAGCTTCAAATGCTCTTTTGGAATCATCTAATGCTTGCTTTTCAGCTTCAATTTGAATTCGAGAATTCTCAATATCCTTTTTTTGCTTCTCTATTTCTGCAACTTGTTCATTTAGTTCTTTTCCTAAAGCAATCTGATTTTTTAAGGCATATCTTTTGTAGTTTAGTAAACTCCAAGTATCATCTGTGTTCCATTTCATTAACAATATCTCCATAATACCCATCCGTGAATTCTTGTAGATCTCAGTTGATACATCAGCAATCAGAAGCAGCTTTTCCTCCAAGATACTCTTCTGTTCCTCAAGCTGAGCTTCTTTTTCTTGCAATAATCTAGTATTCTCTTCTAGTTTTGCATTACTCTGACCCAATTTATCATCTATCATCCATATTTTCTGATCTAATGAGACATTACTTGCAGTTATATCCTGTAAAGATTTTCTTGTCTCTGCAAGGATTCGCTCTTTCTCTTGTTTTATTCGTTCTGCTTCTTCAAGCTGTTGTTCATATTCTTCAGCAGTTGTAGCATACGCTTTTCGTATAAATTGATCAGATATCTGCTTAGGAATTATTAATCCACTAGGGATAGAGAATATCACTGTAGTTAAAATAACAAACATAAATGAAACCGAAAAGTACCTCAAATATGACATTTTCTTTTGTATACTGTGGGTTTTATTATTTTGTTTTATCTGGATTTCTCCCATCTTCTGATTATAACATATTTTGTTAAAAAATATTAACGGACAAGGCATACCATAATTTTATGGTTCAGATTCAATAACTAGAAAAATAATTAATTTATTTATGTAGTATCAGAAATTCTTCAACAAAGCGTGTCAATCATAAAGGAGGAATAATTCAACCAAATTGTTGTCTACGATTTTATCATTACGCCATTACTATCAATACAAGACAGCAATAAATTTCCAATTACTTAAGAATAAAATCCATAACCAAGCTAAAGATTATCCTTACCATAACAATAAAAAACAACCCTATTACGGTCCAAGTAATAGTTGAAGATGCTTTTTTAACTTTTTCAGGATCTCCTGCAGAAGATATCCACATGTATCCAGAAAAAATCAACAGTGCAAGAGCAATAAAAACCGATACAGGTATTAATAAAGATTCTATTTTTGAAATTAATGTAGCAAGAAATGCTCCACTTAACTGTGGAGGATCCTGTACCCCACTATTCGCATTAACAGGATTAACGGATATTAAAAATACCTGAAGAACAGATAAAATAAATATTATTATTTTTGAAACATAAGCCTTCAATGTATTCAATTTCCTTTATTCTTTAAATACCAACGATATTTTTAATAACAAAATTGACAATAAGAATTGAGAAGAAACATATTACTAGACCGATAATAGCATAGGTAATACCCTTTGTTGCACCTTTAATTTTATCCTCATCACCATTTGCCGTAATATATCGAATACCGTTCCATATTAACATTACTACCGCAACTAATGCAGTCAATCCAATACCCCAATTAAGGAGATCAATTATAATTACCTGTAAGTCACCCTCAGCACGAGGTCCCTTAACTTTGTTTACCCATGTCTCCCATGTCTCCTGAGCTGAAACAGCCATAGTTGAAGAGGCTAAAACAACGGCTGAAGTACTTAATTTTGCGTATAACGACACTAATTTATTTTTCATTTTTTAATTATTAAAAATTAATATAATTTATAATTACTTATTTTACACTAAAAAAACTATAATTTCAATATTATTTTAAGCTAAAATTTTTCCCATAATAAATCTAATGATTAGTTGTGATAAAAAAATAATCACTAAACCAATTATCGCATTAACAATCGTACCTGTACCTTTTTTAATTTTGTCCGCATCACCATTAGCAGTAATATATGTAACGCCTCCCCAAACAATAAAGGCTAAAGCAACTACTGAAGAGATCACTACTGCCGTAGATAAAAATGAAGCAACCTTAGCCAATATTACATCACCGGAACCCGTCTCAGATTGAAGAGAGGATACAACTGGATTATTGACACCAAACCAACCTACTAGACAAGTCGAATATTTAATTGTACTTATTATATTTATCATGATGATGGATTATTAGGATCAAATTGAATATTTAGACCAAGGACTTTATTTATAATAACCAATATTACAATAGAAAGCATGATAATTGCAAATCCAGTAATAGCATTAGTTATTATTTCTTTAGATTCCTTAAGCTTATCTGGATCTCCTTTACTCAACATAATCGTAATACCTGCATACACCAGTAAGATTATCGCACATAATACTCCCGCGGGTATAGCAATAACTATTAACTTGTTTACAAATTCAGTTATTACATCTGTCGGTTGACCACCTTGAGTTGTTGTAGTAGTAGTCGTATTAATAAAATCGTCCACAGTATCTCCAAAACTAGGCCCGAAAGCATCACTATCTCCATTAGCGATCAGGAAAATAAAAGGAATCTGTATGATTTTTGCAAAAATTAATGATAAGTTCATAAATACAATATTATACACTATAAATACGCATCATCACAAATAGATAAATAATCGCAATATTTACACATAAAACCAGGCCTAGCAATAAAGTTCTCTGCCAATATTTCATTTTTAACTTCAGCTATTAAGCTAAGTAATTTTGCTTTTATTTTCTCATCAATTTCGACATCTAATATCTCACTACCATCTAGATAAATTATTTTAGCCTTTTGAACTATCAAATTTTGACTTTCTTCTAGAACTAAAGCATAAAGTGCAAGTTGAAGTTGATAGTCTGAATCTTTATCTTCTTTTTTTTCACCCGTTTTGTAATCGATAACCGTTACAACATTTTTACCGTCTTCCTCGCCTACTTTATCAATACGGTCAATTGCACCGGTAAATGCTAAATCCAAAATATTATAGGAGAATTTTCGTTCAAGGTCTATGGGATACTCGTCAACAGAATAAAGTTTCTCAAAGTATTGTTTAATTGTATTTTTAGCTCTGTTTAACTGTAATTCTTTTTGCTCAACTGAATCGTATCCGATATCTGACCAATTGGCGTCAAGACATTTCTCGAGAAATTCAAAGTCTGGCTGCTGAACTATACCTGGCAATGATTCTTTATATTGTTTTTGCTTCTCATAAAAGGACTTTAGAGTATTATGTATCACCCTTCCATAAGTCTGACTAGCACTGGGTTCACCTGGAACAAGCTGTAAATATTTATATCGATACTGTTTAGGACATTTTCTATATTGGTTAAATGAGGTGAAGCTTAAAGATAATTTTTTCCTTTGATATGTTACCAGGAATTTTACCATCTCATCTTCGATAACATTTGACGAGAATGATTTTTCAATCGTGTTAATATTATTGTTTATTGTGCCATTAATTTCATTATCTATCACATCTGTTTCCTCTTTATTTTGAGAATATTCTTTATCAAGATCGACTTTGCGATTCAGAAGTTCTTCAATAAAGATACTCGGCTGTTTCTTCCTTACTCCACCATAATTTTCGGCTGCTGTAAGATACAACTTCTCTTTTGCTCTTGTAGCACCGACATAAAAAAGGCGTCTTTCTTCTTGCAAATGAGCCATCTTTTCATCTTTTTCTCCAAGTACTTCCTTGATTAATTCCTCAGGGATAGGTAAACGATCTGACATATACCTTGAAGGGAATCTTTCGGAAGAAAGATTGACAAGAAAAACAACAGGAAATTCTAATCCTTTAGAAGAATGAACTGTCATAATATTTACAGCATTTAGATCATCCATTGATTCCTGTTCGACTGAAGGACTCTCACCAATCTCAATGCTGTAATTTAAATAATCAATATAGTCATAAAGATTTGTATCTTTACTATCTTGTTCAAACTTCTTAATCGTATCAAAATATTTGCTAATATTCTGAATTTTAAAAACATCTTCTTGATTAGATGAATTGGCTAGCTGTGACATATACCCACTCTGTTTAAAGAAATTTAAGAGAATATTTCCAATCGATCTATTCTCTTTAACCATCTTTAATGAATAATCAAAAATCTGTAGAAAATTTGATAAACTTGCAATTGCTTCTTTTGAAAAAGTAATATCCCTTTGATTCTTTGGATTTCCTTGATTAACGTCTGTAAAATTATCTTCACCCAATTTTATACCCCACTGAGCTTCAAGCCAGTTAATAATATTTATCTTATCTCTGCGAGAACCTTGCATGATTTCCGCAACTTCACGCCCTGATAATTTCCAACAATCCATCACGAGTAAGTTATAAGCATCAACATTTTTATTAAAGTCATTTAGTAATTTCAAAAATGAAATTAGCACTCCTACTTCTGGACGATTATATAGTCCTCTCGGTCCGACAAATTTGAAAGGAATACCTTTGTATTTAAATGCCTGGACAAACTCATCAATATGCTTATTAGCACGCACTAATACTGCAATATCAGAAAAATTATAATTGGAATTATTACTCACTGTACTATTTGTATCTACAAAAGATGATTGTCCCTCATCGTTAAATTTCCCTATTAAAACGGAATTATCACTATTACCTGTAAGCTTCAATATCTCTTCAGACACTAATTCTGCTTCATGCACACCTGTATCAGTAGCGATAAGATTCACAGGTTCTTCAATTATTTTATCTGTAGCTTTATTAGCAATGAGCTTCTTGTTTATATTTTCAGTTATTTCAAGGCGATGTGGATTATTATTTGAGATTAATGAGTAAGCAGAATCTAAAATTTTCTGCTCGTTACGGTAATTCCTTGTAAGAACGATATTTGTAGCAGAAGGATATATTTTCTTAAATTGAAGAATATTTGAGATTGCTGCACCTCGAAACTTATATATTGCTTGATCATCATCTCCAACAACTGTAATATTGGATTTTTTTGATGCTTGAGTAATTTTCTTCTGTATTTCTGGAGAGCATTTTCCAGTCCCTGCAATTTCAATATACTTGGGATCAACATTTATTGCTAAGGTATTTATAAGCACATTTTGAGTAAAATTTGTGTCTTGAAACTCATCAACTAAAATATACTTATATTGTTGACGATATTTTTGGAGTGTAATAGGACTTTCGCGAAGTAATTTTAGTGCGAGATTAATAACATCTCCAAAATCTAGTTTAGACTCATCTATTTTCAACTGACTATAAACTTTATATGTTTCTGACAACTCTTTGAGTCTTTCATAGTGCTCTTTCTCTTCTTGAGTGTCTTGCTTAAGTTTTGTTACATAATCAATATAATCATCTGGACGAATATCTTCATCTTGCAAGCGACTAAAGTGTTTTAATATCTCCGTAATATATGACGATGGATTTCCAATAGGTCTAAGCTTTTGCAGAGGAAACTTGTACAGATTCTTTCTAAAAAGCATATAAGCTTGAGCTTGAGTCATTAGCGTAAAATTAATATCTAGACCTATATTCAGTGCCTCTTGCCTAAGTAATTTCTCGCAAAAGGAATGAAAAGTTGAGATATTCACTTCTTCATAACCCAATGGCATCGCAGTATCAACACGATCAAGCATTTCTTTTGAAGCTTTATCAGTAAAAGTAAGTGCTAAGATTTCTGATGGTTTAGCCCATCCTTGCTCGATAATATTAATAATTCGAGTTGTGATTACTTTTGTTTTTCCAGTACCTGCTCCGGCAATAATAAGTAATGGCCCTTGATTATGATTTACGGCTTCAATTTGTTCATCATTTAGTTTTTGTGTTAATTCCATAGTAGTTATTATTCTGCATTTTCTTACTTATGACAAGTAGATAATATTTGTACTGTTTTATCATGATTTGATCTGATAATAAATGTATATTTTAATTAGATTAATTAATCCTTGATAGAAGGGTTTTTCGGCTAAATTTTGATATCACATTGTCGAAATAAAAATAATACTGACAATTGGGATTCGATTTTTTGGATTTCATAATTATTTAACACTGTTTTAATAATTATAGTGCAAAATAATACTATGATTGAAACAGATAAGAATAAAAGAATTATACAAATTTCCGTAGTAATTCTATCAATTGCACTAATCCCTTTACTCGTAACATACTTCAATTTAATTAATGAAAAGCTTGAATTACCAAACAAAACTTATAGTCAGATAGTAGAAAATACAGGCTTAATAGAAAACTATACAGAATATGACCAAACTAACGCTATAGAAAAAGTAAGTTTATTAAATAGTAATCCATCAGATATCCAAAATGAAATAAATGCTAACATCGAGATAGATGAAGAAAATCTTGGAAATAACAATGCCGACAATTTGATAAGTACTGTTCAAAATATACCTATATCGACAATCAAGTTAGGAATAACCGAAGACACTTACACTGAGAGTGGCTATCCATATGCTAGTCCTTGGGATACACGAAGTTTTTTAGTCGGATACGATAATCAATGGATGAAACAGAAAACTCGTTCATATCTTAAGTATTCACTTGCAGATTTTGCAATCTATGAGATTTTACCAAGAGATATTGTTTCTGCTGAATTAAACATTTGGCAGTATTACAATGAAAGCAATAGTGATTATCAAGTCGATATAGGAGTACCAAGCAGCAATTGGTCACAATACAACATAAATTGGTTCAATCAGCCATCATCAGATAATTATTACTCATATACAATCAGTAAAACGATTGGTCGGAAAACATTAGAAATCAAAAGTATTGTTTTCAATCAACTTGTAAATAACAATTGGGAGAATGGAATATCACTTATTGCATCAAACGAAAATTTAAATGGCGGTATCTTTTGGAGCAATGCTTGCATATATACACCTGATCTTCCTCGATGTGAACCAGGACAAGAACCATTTGTATTAGTCAGCTATAAGCAGAATGTGCCTCCTACAAAAGCAAATCTACAATACCCAATAAATAGTAACGGAAATCCAGAATATATTGATAATAGGAATATTATTTTTAATTGGGGAATTTCACAAGATCCTAATGAAGATGAAATAACATATTATGTTGAAATTTCTGACGCTCAAGATTTTTCAACAATTCTTCATAATTCGGAGGGTCTATCCGAGAATAAATATGAATATACTTTTGAAGAAGATGGTCTGTATTTTTGGCGAATAAAATCCGAAGACAACCGAATTAAAAATAAGTGCCATACATATTCAGATATAGCATATTTTGAAATAGATACTACCGCACCAGATGTACCTAAGATTGATTTTATTCCTCCTGTAACCTACGGAAATAATATTGTCCTCTCTTGGCAATTTAATACAGGATCAGAATCGAACCCAGTAACTTTCGGCATAGAGAAAATATGTGATACAAATGGAGAACAACTGATATGTGAAGAAAAAAGTACTGCTTATCTTAATGAGCTCTTTACTAATGAGATTGAAGATGTAATTTTTTGTTACAGAGTATTTGCAAGAGATCATTTGGGCCATCAGAGCGAATATTCGGAGACAATGTGTTCAAGACACGATTTTACTCCGCCAATTTTTACGACCTTCTCTGTAGGACAACAATACTTATCACCACAAAGTAGTCCAGAAGTGCAAGATAAATTAGAAATCTCATATTCATTAAAAGAAACTAATTTAACTAATGCATCATTAATCGTTGAAAATCAAAATAGAGAAATCGTAATAGAAACTCCTATTACAGAAATTGAGGATACTTTAATCCCTGATATTCAAAATCTACCCGAGGGGAATTATTTTGTTTATGCATCAGCATTAGATATTGTAGGCCAAGTTTCTTTATCTCAGATGATTCCCTTTATTATTGATAACACCCCTCCTTTAAAGCCAAATATAATCTCCCCGACAAATAATCTCTTGAGTAATCAAAAAGAAATAAAGTTTGAAGCTTTAATAGATCCTTATGCAAAAACTGAAGTTTTAACTTCGATTAATAGTAATAGCCAAGAAAACAAGTCGATTTTCACTACCGAACTTTCAAGCCGTTTTAAAAGTAAACTTTCTGCAGATGCGAATACCCTTTACGAAGGTCTTAATAAAATAAAAGTTGTAACAAAAGATAGAGCAGGAAATTCTTCTGAAAGTATTATTGAATTTCTAACTGATTGGACAAAACCTACAAAACCGATTATTGAACTCTCTGCAGATGATCAATCAAAAAATCTATATGCAACAATATCTTCAGTCGGAGCTGATAAATATTACATTTATAATTTAGCCGGATTACATGCGGTAACAGAAAATACTTCTGGTAAAATATTACTAGTAGAAAACTGGTCAGGTAATAGTACATACTCTTTTTCAGCTGTTGCAACTGATAAATCAGGAAATATTAGTGAGAGGTCAGAAATTTATTCTTACACTACCCCTTCAGTAAAAGGGGCTTCTTTATTCGGGATAGGTTCAATTATTGATCCTTCTTTTAAACCTGCATTAATACCTCTTACCTCTCAATGTTTATATAAATATCAAATAACCGACAATCTTATTACAAAAGTGAGTTGCAATCTCTCAGCGCCAACAATTGAAAAGAATTATAATTATTCCTCAAACAAAGAAAAGTACTTAGTTAGAACATATGGAGCTGATAACGACAAATTATCACTCACAGTAGAGGCTTACCGGTGTAAAAAGAAATCATTTTTCGATCCACGTACTTGGTTTAAATGTTTTGAAGAGCAATTACCATCAAAGACTAATGTGATTTCAACATATGGTGCTGTATATGGTATTTTTCCTGATTCAAGAAATCATTTTGCTGTACGAGAAACAATCAACGATACAGGTGTAAGATTAGATTTCTTTAAAAATGGAGATTATTCTGGACAAAATATTTCGATAGAAAAGGAGATGATTTTTTCGCAGAAAATAGGTCAAAGCTGGTTAGATTTTCATGAAACTGTACCTAGATCAAATGAACAAATAATCTCTCAATTGATATATAACCCGATTGGAGATGGGTCGAATAAATACTTCAGATTTCCTTTCAATAAGGTTGTTGGTGTAACACAATGGCACGGATATACAGCCTTTCAGAGTCCGCATATGGGCATTGATTTTGGGGTTTATCGAGAACCAATATACGCAATAGCTGATGGATATGTAGGATATGTTGGTTGGGATAATTTCGGAGGTGAATGTCTTACTGGTGGCAATATGATTAAAATTATCCACGATAATGGCATGAGCAGTTTGTACGCACATTTAGAGAATTATAAAAAGGCTGATGGTACAGATTTAGTTTATGGGGAAAGAGTGAAAAAAGGCGATTTAATTGGGCTGACTGGTAATAGCGGTTACTATAATTGTGAACCGCTGGGCTATCATCTGCATTTTGAATTACGAAAGGATCAATGGCAAAGCTCTCATATTAATCCGACAGATTGGATCGATGTTGATTGGAATGCGATAAATACTCTTAACGCAGATTGGTATCCAGGAAGATTATCTGGTGATAATCCCCACCCTACTTTTTAATAGTTATTTTGGTAATTAATATTTTATTTTGCTTTTTTATATGAAGAAAAAAGACTTACTTAGAATAATACTAATTTGGGCATTTATTTTGCTGATTTATCTTTCGGTATTTCTTTTATCATTCTTCTTTTATAAAGATAAGGAAGATAATAATGTAAATGAAGTAATTGAGACTAATGTATTATTCCCTTTAACTCGTAAAGAAAATTATAAGAATATATTCTGGATTGATGAAAAAACATTTAGCATTGCTAGTGAAATTAATCAAGAAATTAATACCGAAGAGATATTAAGTTATGACGAAAAATCTGATTTAGTAATTGATTTTTCAGATGCTGAGAATGGCTTTAATAATGAAGAAGAATATATAATTTCAGATACGCTCAATAAAGCAAATAACACAACACTACTTGAAATCTATGATACTGATTCGAGAGAACTGATTAAAAAAATAATCATAGATAATGCACAGATAGTTGGTATCAAAAATACTAATGAAATTGTAAATCTAAACGATGTTGGCAATATTTCTACTGATCGAGAAAATATTGTCGATTCAAATAGTCCCAAAAAAATTAGGGAGGGAATCGATGACTCATTAGAAGTTGAAGAAAACGTTTTTTCTGAAAATGTATTAATTATTTGTAATTATAAAAATAACATTAAAAATACGGAAAGTGATTTTGGAACAGAAATTGAGACAATTGTTTTAGAAACGAACATTTCAGATATTATTAATACCCAAGAGAAAGAAATAAAAATTTCAGAAGCAGAATCAGATATTAATGAATCAGAACCAAATCATGTTGATACTTTTCCTACTATCACAACTAAGTACGAAAGAAATAAATTTTTTGTTGTACCGACACTTAAAATTGATAAATGCTCAAATAATCTTATCTATCTATCATCGGCATATCCATTTCAGGAACAAAAGTATTATGAATATGATACTGAAAATGACTCACTTAAAGAGATGACTGATAATACCTATAGTTTATCTGGTGAAAGCGAAATTAAAATAACCAAGAATCAAAACAGTCTATTTAATATAAACAAATACAATGACATAAAAGAGTATAGAATCAATCAGCAGGAAAATCGTGTAGCACTAGTTTCTTCCGATGGTACTTTCTACATCTATATAAGAGAATAAGTGCCAAATAATTTGTATTCGATGCAAAAAGCAATGCTTAATAATTATAAAAATACGCTGTTGAAATAATCGTTTACTTAGTACTATTCTTACCAGAGATTGTATCTTTGAAATACAAGCTAATCTCTTGATACCATTTTGTTGAGCTATAAAGAGGAAATTTTACTGAAAGAAATGATTTATCGCTTACTTTCCTTTTTGCTTGAATTATTTTCCTCTCCTTAAGTGTATCAGGAAAATCAGCTATCGATTTTAAAAATGAACTAATAAATGCAAATATAACAAGTGGATACTTTCTAGTTATAGCTTGTTTTAAAGTCATAAGACATGTAGAGAGATAAAACATAGGAATCATATATACAAGCGTTCCGAATTGCATATTCTTTAACAATGGTCTTACCTTTCCTGAATAGTAAAGTTTAAAAGAGTTGTAGTATTTTCGATTATCTTTACGATTTGCTAATCCCGTATGAATTAGATAAGTCTTGTTATAAACCCAGTTCTCATAACCATATACATTTGCTCTTGTCGAGATATCATCATCATCTAAGTTGAATTTCTGCCTTTCATCAAAACCGCCAATATCTTGCCACACTTTTTTACTGCAAAAAATTTGCGAGAATGTTACAACACATCGATAACCACCCTCGATTGCCATGACATCTTTGATATTCAAGATTTTATTTCGCATTATTCCATAAAATGAATAATAACTTCCGTACTGATTAGTTTCTCCAGACTCAAGTCTTTCTTTATCAACTAGTGGAATCAATAAATACGCAATTTTATCCTTGCCCCTATAGTACTCCAATAAATTATTAAAAATATTTTTATCAGTACAAATAATATCGTTATCAAAAAACATATAATAATCACCCGTGGCATTTAGGACTGCTCGATTTCTTGATTTTGGTATACCAAGATTTTCTGGGTTTTTATAATATACGATATCTACTTTATTCTTTTTGCTACTAGAACCTTTACTGGAACTTTTTTCATGATCAGAAATAAATTTCTCTATCCACTCTCTACTACCATCTGTTGAGCCATCATCAACAAGAGAAATCTCATAATTTGGATAATCAAATTGAATAAATTTCGGTAATGTTTCTTTGATATAATTCAAACCATTAAAATTGCATAAGATTATTGAAACACGAGGATAATTATTTGATTCACCCACTTCGCTTTTATTTGTGCTTTGTACATCTGTCATTTTCTTTGCATTGTTATTTTTCATGGATATCATTATTTCTTATTAAATTCCATACTTTATTTTAATTTATGAAATAATTCCAAAATTCATATCAAGTAGATGGTCACTATGATTTTCGTTTGACAATTTTTAGCTCAATCTCTTCATGAGGGCTATTATTTATATATCCATATAAATGACTTAAATCCATTTCATAACCTTGATTCCATAAATCTAAAAGATAATTTGTATCAATGTTACCACTTCTATTCACATTAAACTTATCTTGTTGAACCTTATTAATTGGCATATTTACTAATTTCGACTTCTTATATGCAACCGCAATCTTATGGGAATAAAGTGATGAATATAGTGAGTTTAAATAATATTCATATACATTGGGAGATGTATAATCAGTATTATGCGAAAGCAATAAAATTTCTTGGAAATCAAATATTGAGCCGTCTACAGATATACTGTAAGCCCAGTCTGCAACTCCATCTTTCCATTGCCAGAATAATTTATCATCTATCTTGGTATATTTCTTAAATAGATTATTATCTAATAATTTATTCGTTTTAGATTCACAATCCATTGTATATGAATATGTTGTATTTGCACCTAAACGTAAAGTCGGCGTAAACACATTGAGTGGTAAATTTTTGACATCAGCATAATCAAATGATTCCGTAAGAACAATATCGTCAACAAAAAAAATTATATTTTCAGTGCTAATACTATCAAGTGCTTGCAGATAATCTTCTCTAAAGGATTCCTTGGATTTCTGCAAAATTGGGACTATTTCTAAATTAGAAAATTTGGAGAAAACTTCGTGATATGCAGCCTGATGCTTATCGTTTGATGCCCGATAAAAAATATAAATCGGCATTTTTGTAACAAATTTCTCATCGATACTTTTAATCAAACTGTACAATTGGAAAGCGCGATCAAATGAAAAAATAAATCCTACTATTTCGTTTTTGTTTTGCATATTATTGATAACTTTATTAACTGGTAACTGATAAAGAGAAATTAGCATATCTTGCTGTAATATCTTCTCCTCTCTTTCAACTCTATGCTTATACGATTTGTATATTTTGGTCTTTGTGTAATCTATATGTAATGATTTTAGAATAGTACCAACAAAGCGGCGTAATTTTCTTAACATGTAAACCTATTTATAACTTATTCTTCGAATTTGAATTGACCAGTGAAAGGTATAACTTTTCATAGTCGCTTGATATTTTATCCCAAGTAAAGAAATTTTTCCATTGTTCATAACCCTTGTTACTCAACTTTTGCAATAGTTTTCTGTCATTATATAATTGTTCTATCATCTTCGCACAAGCATTTATATCAATAGTAGCATAACCTTTTGCAGATTTAGTTGTCGGAATAATCATTCCTCCACCAGTCCACGATGCAACCTCAGAAGCATTTCCAACATCAGAGCTTAAAAAGGCAGTATGAGAGGCATTGGCTTCATATAAAACTAACGGAGATGCCTCAATATTCGAGGGAAAAAGAAAAAGATCCGCTTCTCTATTGGTATCAGCAAGAAGCTTATCATGTAAATAAGTAAGAATTATCCGCTTTTTTTTATTAAAGATTTTAAAATAGAAATTCGCAAGTTTTGCTCTCAATTTGCACTTCCATTCACAATTATTCCGAAAAAAGTAAACAATTGATCTTAACGATTTTAGAGGATTTAATGATAAAGATAATTTTACAGTTGATTTACCAGTTAGTACAAAAACTGAATTTGAAATATTTGCTTTTACAAAAGATTGTATTGCTTCTCGATGACCTTTTGCGTTTGTATGATTTCCTGCATGTAATATCAAAAAAGTATTCATATCCAATCCATTCTTTTTTTTAAATGAATACTCAACAGGAGTATCATATAATTTTTCATCTGCCCCATTTGGAATAATAGTAATATTCTTTACTTTATTTGTTCGCGCGAAAGTAACGTCTTGATAAATATTTGATTGGAAAATATTAGCATCATATTTGTTTAACCAGTCCGGCATATTAGAAAAATATTCTTTATACTCTTTCAACCTTAATCCAGAAAAGCCAGTAGGACAAGAGACTTTCTTAGATCCGATATTATCAAGTAAATCTAATACCAGGTCTGAAGCCCATTGCTGCATTGCAAAATTGCACATCACATCATATTCTTGCTTTAAAATAAACTCACGATATCGTTCTACCTCGCCTGATATTCCATGTACTAAATTGCCTTTTATATCAAACTGTTTCACGAATACACCATTGATTTCTCCATCCTGACGACCTTCGACTTTGCATGTTGCAATAGTGACTTGATGGCCTTTTTGAACTAGTCGTTCAGATATTTGTTTCACGACCATATACATTCCCCCACCAGTTGGTGAGTAGTCTTGAACTGTATGAAGTATTCTCATTTTGATCTTATTCTTCTATTTAAAATCTTATGTTTAAATTGAGAAAGCCTTGCCCGAGCAAGTTTTATTTTCAAGTCAGATCTGTATTTATTTATAAATTCTAACTGTACGTTTAGGAGATTTTTAAAAGTAATAATTCTCTGTGTTGAAAAAAGTTTTGAGATATCAACTGTACTACGCATTGAATTCTGTGAATCATAAGTATAGTTAAGCATAGGATCATCGATCACAAACCAATCTGTAAACATTGATATTTTAACCCAAGTTGTAAAATCCTCAACTCCTCTAGCTGATATTTCCTCTGGCATTCCCTTAACATCTTCAAATAATTTTCGTGAGACAATAACTGAACTTGTTATTATTGGATTCTCATTTTTTAAAGACGTTAAGAAATGATAATCAAAAATGTATGATGTATACCCTACACTTTTAACGCCACCAGATACTGTCTCATCATGGACGAAAAAGAACTTGCTTTTATGATCAGCTTTGAGATTAATATATTTCCCATGGTTTTCACCATTTGAAGATATTGTGTTAGCATTGGTTGCGACAGCTTCTATTGATCGATTGTCATTGCTCGATTCATAAATAAATGCCATCTGTATTTCAAGCTTGTTAGGTAACCAATAATCATCACTATCTAAAAATGCAATCCACTTACCACTAGATTTTTCAAACGCTCGGTTACGAGGTACAGCAGGTGTTTTACTGTTATTCTTTAATTCTAGCAAGATAATATTCTCATGTTTATCAGCATACTTTTGGACTATTTCTACTGTTTCATCAGTACTTCCATCATCTGCCACTATTATTTCATAATCTTTATATGTTTGATTAAGTACTGATTCGAGGCATTTACCGATTGTATTCTGGCGATTCCAAGTTGGGATTATCACTGAAACCATTGGTGTTTTCATACCTAAGGATACCATATCTGATGCAAATACGGAAATCCAAAGGCTCGGTTAAAATGTTTAAGATATTTCCTTTCGTACAAAAGGTAAAATAACTGTAGTAAGCTCGGGTAGTCATGGTTAGTGATACTTGGAACGCAATTAGGTTGGTGGCATACCATAAAAAAAACTAACCCACCTCAACAATACCTCGTCGTTCTCCAGGGACTAAATCATTGCGTGTATCCCATTCAATTATTGGTCCCAACATACCCGGTCTTTTTGCCATCCAATATGGCGATTTACTCAATCCGCCCTGTATGCTTAGATTGATATGCGCTGGAGTTACTCCTGGCTCCGATAACCATTTCCGCCAATGTAAAGAAGATATTAGTTCTATGCGATATTCGCCTTCATTAAAAAGATGCTTTGGAAGTTTACTAATAAAAGTTACATTACCTTGCTTAAACTTTGGCCATTTTTCCTCCTCTGTATCTGTATGATAAGTCCAATATAATAATTGGTTGTCAGCAGTATATATCGCATAACCTACTGTCAAAGCAGGATCGATCGTCTTGATACTTCCTGAAATACTGATATAGAAATCGGTATCATTAGATACAGGCATGTTTAAAGCCTTTCCATTTTTGTCCGTAATTGCAATACGCGTTGGACTGAACCATTCATTGAGCAGGTTTCTGTTAATTTCACTATCATCATACATCCATTCTGATGGCAGATTTCCATTATCGAGAGTATTAAAATAGCTCTTGATCACAGACCTAACATCAGTACTATCCATCTTGATCTGACCTTTATCTAGCAAAATACACCTGTTACATAACTGCTCAATAGCGCCCATGTTATGACTTACAAATATGACTGTGCGTCCATTGCTGCTTACATCTTTCATCTTGCCAAGACATTTTTTTTGAAATGCTGCATCACCTACCGCCAAAACCTCATCTACTATAAGTATTTCTGGTTCAAGATGAGCAGCTACAGCAAAAGCTAATCTTACATACATACCCGAAGAATATCTTTTGACCGGAGTATCAAGGAATTTCTCTACCTCAGCAAATGATACTATCTCATCAAACTTAGATTTGATTTCTTTTCGAGACATACCAAGTATCGCACCGTTTAGATAGATATTTTCACGACCTGTTAATTCTGGATGAAAACCAGTACCTACTTCTAATAGACTCGCTACTCGCCCGGAGATAGAAATACGGCCACTTGTTGGTTCTGTTATCCTACTAAGCATTTTTAATATTGTTGATTTACCTGCACCATTACGACCAATAATGCCTAATCTTTCGCCATCATTTACATTAAAAGTCACATCCTTAACTGCCCAAAATTCGTTTTCTTTTTCCTGGTTAGATTTTCTTGATTTGGTTAATGATTTAACTTTTGTATTCAGCAATTCTCTAAAAGAAGATGATGCCTTAGCACCTAAAATATATTTTTTTGAAAGCTTTTCTACTTTTATTACGGTTTGATCTCCCAAAATATTATTATCAATTTTGTTATTGTGATTAGATGACATCGGCAAACTCCTTTTCTGTTTTCCTAAAATAAGACAAACCTATTGTAAATATCACCAAGGACATAAGTATAGCAAGTGCAATTCCTGGTATGAATAATTCCTGGTCTGTACGCAACAATGACCATCTAAAACCATCTATCACCCCTGCCATCGGATTTAGATAATATAACAACCTGAAATTCTCAGGGATATTTGTGCTGGCAAATCCTACTGGTGAAATATATAACCCAAATTGAACAATAAATGGCACAACAAATCTAAAATCTCGATATTTGACATTGAGTGCAGATATAAAATAGCTTGCTCCCAATGTTGTGACTAACGCGATAATAAAGAACAAAGGCATAAATACAATGTTCATTGTAGGGAAATAATTGTAGTATATCATCAACACAAAGAGTATTAAGAATGCAATTGCCGTGTCAAGAATATTGACAACTATAGTTGAAGTTGGCACGATTATCCTTGGAAAATAGATTTTTGAAAGCATGTTTGAGTTTGCAATAAGTGAATTACTACCTTCTGAAAACGAATTTGCAAAAAAATTCCAAGGCAGCAAGGCAGAATATACGAGAATCGGATAAGGTATGTTTTCTGAAGGCAATCCAGCTAATTTGCCAAAAATAACTGTAAGTACAATCATTGTAATGACTGGACGCAAAATGCTCCATGCTACTCCAATAATTGTCTGTTTATATCTGACTAAAATATCTCTCCATGCAAGAAAAATAAATAATTCACGATATGTCCACAGGTCTCTCCAGTAATATTTACCGCTTTTATTTGCCTCTATGACAGTCATCTTGACATTTGTATTGTCTTTCTTCTCCATTAATCTAAATCTCGACTTACAAAGTTATAATAAGGAATTATACAGCTAAAGTTGAAAGTTGAAAATGTCAAAAACGATATTTATCCAATAACTGATATTTTATTTCTCTAACTGCATTTTGAGCTTTTAAAGGTAAAAACGAAGCTAAAACTAATTTTCGAACAGCTTCAATCTCTTTTTTGCATTCTTTGATATCAGTAACCTCGTTACTGGCACAATTTGAATATTTTTTAATAAATGCTTTAGCTTTACCCTTAAACTCTTTAGTTTTATTTGTAAGGAAAAGAAATTTTATATTATTAAAATCTGTATCCCGCTCAGTATCCTTGTTTGCAATAACTGATTTTTTGAGCTTCTCAACATCAAAGTTTTCATAATTATCTACACCTGTAATCTGCTTAGTTTCATATATTTTTTTTATCTCTTCTTTGATTGCTTTTTGTAATGCAAATTTAGAAGCACTAACAGAAGTCGGAATAAATCTATATTTAAGAAGATATTCTGGCAGAGTATCTATAACCTTGCCCTGACTAATCAATTGCAAATACATATCATAATCCTCACAATACTGTGCCTTAGCACGATACTTAACTAAACCATCATTTCTAAACATAATCGAAGGGTGTATTGGAGCAATACCTTGTACTATCCGCGTATGATAATTGCGTCTACTCATATTGACTCTGATTTTACGAAGTTGAAATCCATTTTCGTCTATTGCATAAGCCCAAGTACCTAACAAATATATATCACGATTTGATTCTAGATATCGAAATTGATTTAATAATCTGTCGGGAAGAGAAATATCATCTGCATCCATGCGTGCAATATATTGCCCTTTTGCTTTTTCAAGGCCTGTATTAAGTGCATTAACCAAGCCTTTATTAGGAATAATATCTATAGGTACAACTCGATGATCAATTTTAGCAAATCGTTTAATAATTTCTGGAGATTTATCAGTTGATCCATCATTTATTAATAAAAGTTCAAAGTCAATTAATGTTTGATCTAATATTGAACGGACTGCCTCCTCGAGATATTCTTGCGCATTGTAAACAGGTAAAATAACACTTACCTTTGGTGAGTTACTGTTCATAGTTTGAATACTAATCGAAATTACTTACGCTTGTATCTTAGTTTAACATATAAATAATAAAAATTCTTTATGATTCTAAAAATATCAAAAGCCCTTATGAAACTGAGAAATAATCCTCTCGAATGAGTAAAAAATGCTGGTAGAATAAAACCTGATACGGACTGTGCGATAATCATTGAAATTGCTCCTCCTACAATACCAACCTTCGGTATCAATATAACTGAACAGACATATCCTATCAATAAACCAATTATTGTTTGTAAGATTGTAACCTTAGTTTTGTTTTCTATTACATTATATTCAGAGAAAATCATACCTGTTACTATAAATACGCCATTCCACGTGATTAATTTTAGTGCAGGCAAAGCAGTCATATATTCATCTCCAAACAAAATTTTAATGATAAAACCACCTGCTACAGTAAAGAAAATCGACGCAAAAATACTTATCCATACTAATACATCTAAAATATTTTGTATTCTTCGCCAATATAGATTTTTATCTGTCTTTTTTGCCAATATCAATGACGGAACAACCGATGATAATATCGCCGAAGGCACAAAAAGCCATATCTCAGAGAGTTTAATTGATACTCCATAAATACCCAAATCTTGTGGCGTTAGTTTATCTCCTATAACTAACTGATCAATCCTTGAATAGATAGCAACAAAAATAGCTGATATTAGTAAGGGAAGACCTTGCAACAATAAGTATTTTGCGCATGATTTATCGTATTTCCAAAAGAGTATTTTTTGTTTAGAAATACGAAACTGAATAATTAGTAAAACAGTTGCTATTACCGTTTCAATAAAAAGTATTATTGCAAAGTAAATCAGGCCTTTGCTTGTTAATATGATTAGTACCTTTAAAGCACTCATTACTAAAAAGGCAATTGATCTGGCTATAACAACATACTTAGACGCCACTTTGGATTGATACCAGAAATCAATAACATCAAAAGAGCTCAGAATATACCTAGATGAAAGGATAATAATTATTGGCAATAATACAAAATCTAACTGTGGGTTTGTAGCTATTTTGTAATATGTGAAAATAGTTGAAAGAGCTATAACTACAAAACCACCGACAAGTTTAATTACAAATGCTGTACCCAAAATAGTATTGCTTTCTTTGCTAATCCTATTATTAATCTCTTTTTCTTCAGTAAATTTATTTGAAGGAACAATTTTCTGAGTTATATCACGAATAATTATGCTATCTAATCCAAGAAAAGAAAATACGGAAAAGATCCCAATAATCACTAAAGCGTAGTTGAAAATTCCCATATCGCTAGGTCCCAGGTACCGTGCCATCCACGCTGATAAAAACACATTGACTAGTAGTTGTACTATCCTATTTGCCAATAGCCAGAATGTGTTTGGCAATACTTTCCTGATTAAAGGTCTTTCAGAGAGATAGTTTAGAAATGGGTCTTTGCTCATCTCTTTATTTTATCACAATTTTCAATATCCTTTGATTCAAATAAACTTCAAAGCCAAAACGTATTCAGAAATTCCACATAATTAGAAACATTATTTCTTTAAAATTTTCTCAATATACTCAGAAATCAATTCTTCTGGCCTTTTCTTTGAATTAATGTTCGCATGCAGATCAAGAAACCTATTTGCATATTCTCTTACATTCTGTTTCCTTGCCTTCTTAATCTCAGTTTTTATTGCTTTTGCTAATGATTTCGCATCTGTACTTATACTATATGCTCCTAAGGGTTCCTGAAATTTTATTACTTTCTCTCCAATCGGATTATGATAAACAACAGGCTTACCTAACGCTAAAGATTCGATTATTGCTCCAGAAAACCTCGAAATGAAAATTGTTCCTTTGCGAACGCAATCATACATACTTTCGTTTGTGACATTATACTCTGATAGATCCCCATTATCAGCCGGATGTTGAGATAAAATATAATCAATACCTGCCCGTTTACACCCTTCTATAGCTGTCTTTACAAATAGATCTCTTTTATCGGTCAATACGCCATATGAGAAATTTACATTTATCAATGCAATTGGTTTGTCAGGAAATTGGACTTCTTCTTCGTAAAGTTTTCGTACCATAGGTAGTCCAGACACAAATACTTTTTCTTTTCGATCAGAAAAGAATTGGGTATCGTATTCTCCAGGAACAAAAAGATACTCTGTAGTTCGATATGGATACAAATGTGTTGAGAATCCACAATCCAGTTTCAAATAGTCACTTACCCCTTCATTGATAGCGAATGTTGGGATACCTTTTATTCGAAGCTTTCGAATAATTTGATTAAGCTTATTAATATCGTTAAAAGTAATTAATGCTAATGGAGACTTTTTATCGAAACCGTTTACATCAAAATCAGTACTATTAATAATAACTATTGCCTTTGGGAAATTGTTATATTCTATTTTGTTTAGCGAACGTTTTCCTCCGAGATGATACTTAGTATTATCAATTATTACGACTTCAAGATTTTTCTTTCTCATTATTGATGAAACCTTAATTGCATTTCTCAATTGATAATCAACATCACACCAGATGAATATTGTTCGAGAATATGAATATATATAATTATTTGTATCCGTAGGCTCATTATTCTGGTTTGACAAAGCAATCGCTTTGTTGGCGATCTTATTCAAAATTTTGTTTTTAATCATAAGGATTTTCGTTCTATTATTCTTAGTTTGAGATAATTCTTTACGAAGTCTGTTAATTTTATTTTTTAATTTCTCAAATTTCCCTTCAGAAAATTTTGAATCGTTTTTGAGTTCTTCATACTTCTCAGCAATTTTTTCAACAAATTGTACTTTAGTATGGTTGAGTTGAGCAATCAAACTTATTGCTTTAATAATTTGGACTGTGATGTTTCCCTCATTAGCAATAATCTCATTGTATTCGGATGTATATCGAATTCGATTGAATAATTCATGAATTAGCAAATATTTTTCACTATTTGAATTTTTGTATTGTAAGATCCGATTAAATAAAGTATTAAATGCAATTAACAAACCATTCCAGTAATCTGACTTTATCGCTGAATATAAGCCAATACCACCGAATTTTCTTACTTCTAGTGGAATAGATTCCATACCAGTAATAAAGCCCTCAATGTTTTCTTTCGTAATTCTACTCGTTATAGATTTTTCACGAGAAAGCCAGTAATAATATATCCCATCATCAAAATAACAGCTTCTTGCATATAAGTGTAATTTAAAAACAGTTGATATGTCTTCATGCAAACCATCAGGAAATAAAATCTTGTTTTCCGTAAATAAAGATTTACGAATTAGTCTATTCCATGCTGTCAGAGTCAAGCTTAGATTTGCAAGATTTCTTAACATCACTAATCTATCAGCATTGTATTTCTCAGAACTGTTATCAAATCTTGAGCTGTACAACACTTCACCCTTTTCTGAGATTTTGTTGAAACCACCTGTAACAATATCCGCATTTCTTAATAAAGCACCATTGAACAACATTTCTAAAGTGACTGGATCTATATAGTCGTCGCTATCAATAAAATATAGGTATTCTCCATCAGCATATTTGATGCCTCGATTACGAGTCAAACCTAATCCAATATTCTTTTTGTTTCGTAATAATTTAAAATTGCTCTTACCTTTTACAAATTTCTCAGCAATTCTTAAAGAAGAATCTGAAGATTTATCATCAATTATTATTACTTCATAATCTGTACTTCTAAGAGTTTGCTCTTGTAAGCTTAATAGACACTTTTCTAAGTATTTTTCTACATTGTATACAGGCACAATAACACTAACTTTAATATTGCTTATATTTTTCATGTCAGGTGATAATTACTTAATCAATGTACATTATACCAGACAATACAATTATATTTTATACTTCAATTAGTATTTCTTTCTTGATATACTAATACTTATCAAACAATAAATTTATTAATTCTTAACATAGTAAACACTTTACTAAAGAAAGCCAGAGTAATTCTCTCAAGTAACTACGTAAAAGTTATATCTATTGCACTTCTTGGAAACATATTGCAAGTGGTGGCTTTTTATGGGCAAAGAACTCTAACAGCAGATTCATTAGCAATAATCAATTTTAGCATATATTTTGTAGCGCTATCAGGGATAATTACAGATTCATTTACAAAATGGCTAACTATTGAATTAAGCTCGCGAGAGATCAAAGAGCGAATAATGTATTTAGTGTCGAACTTCCTTAGAATCGTTACTATAATTGACTCAGTAATAATAATTATCGGAATAATAATATATATCACAACTCCTTCTTTACATAATAGTCTTGGTATAACAATTCTAATATTATGCTCAATATCTGGGATGCTGTCGGGGATTTCATCTTTTTTTACTTCATATTTTTCAGCTCAAGGCAGATTCTCTATTGTTTCTGCATTAACACTAATTCTACCCATAACAAGAATTATTTTTACTTTTTTTATCCTTAATGACAGCAATCCTTGGGTTGTATCGTTATCTTATGTCGTAACAGCAGCAATAACTTTATTATTCAATATTGTAATATTATCTAAGATTAGTCACCACAATTTCCGAGATATTGTGGGTAGCTTATCTAATAAGGATAATTTTTCTAAAAATTTAAAAAGCTCAACACTATTTATTATTGAAAACGCATTAATACAGATATGCTTAGGAGCATTTTATATACTCGATGGATTGATACTAAAAGAGATTATAAGTTCTTATGATTATACTGTTTACACCTCATTAGCTTATATCTACAAATTTCCACTTTTTTTATCAATAAGTATCTCAATTATACTACTCGGACAAAATGTTGTAGAAATAAGTGATACTAATGCGACGCAGGAATATAAAAAAGACAATCTAATCTCAGAAATTTCTAATAAAGATAATACTCAAATTACAAAAAGAAGTGATAAAATAAAAAGAACATTTTTTATTAGCTTACTTTTAATATTTGCTTCTTTTGGTTCATTAATTGTTATTGATACACTTTTCCCTGGTCTGATACTTGATATACTCGGATATGGACAATACTATTCTAGATATCTTTCATTGATAATGGGATTTGCTTGGATGGCAAATACAACATTATATTTCATTTTCGTTTATTTTCTCAAAGCATATAAAGATAGCTATATTTTCAAAATGCTAATAATATTCTATGCCGTTTCTCTAATAGCTTCGATTATTCTTACAGGAAATGACTTAAATAAAATTATTTTCTATATTTTGATTATACCAATTATTTATGTTATTATTACATCGATAACAGGTTATTTTGTTAAGAAGAAACGTAACCAATAAAATGGTATAATGATCAATTAATAACATAAGGAACATTTTATGAGAAATTATTTTGAATTGCTTGACCAGTTTATATCGACAGATTTCAAGCTAAGATATAAAAATTCATACTTAGGTATTTTATGGATAATTTTGAAACCTCTTGCTTCTTTTGCTGTTATTTACATTATCTGGACAAATTTATTTCCACAATCACCAGATTTTAAAATGAGCTTATTGCTTGGAATAATGATTATGAATTTGTTTAGTGAATCGATTATGATGGGGATGACTTCGCTTTCAACAAAAGCTGGAATTATTCTCAAAGTACGATTTCCAAGAGAGGTTTCAGTTTTCAGCGCAGTAACTATTTCTCTATTCGACTTTGCAATTAACATGATAATATTTACTGCTTTTGCAATTTGGAACCCAATTGATATTTCTTTTATTGGAATCATACTTTTCATTTTAAGTATTTTCAGCATATATTTTATTACTACCGGTATAAGTCTTTTTTTAAGTATTATGTTTATTAGGCTTCGAGATTTGAATAATCTCGTTTCTGTAGTACTACAGCTATTTTTTTGGATGACACCAGTATATTATAAAATTGAAATGCTACCAGAAAATTTACAGAAAATTATTTCTTTAAATCCAATGACACATATTGTCACACTAGCTCGCAGAGGACTTCTAGGAGCAAGTAATATTGCAACTGATGACTTTTGGCAAATTGGAATTGTATTCGTATTATCACTTATTGTTTTTGGAATCGGTGTCCTTTTTTTCAAGAAAAGAGTATATAAAATTGCTGAATATTTTTAATGGAACAAAAACCAGTAATAGAAGTAAAGGACGTAAGTAAATCATTTTATCTTCCTCATGAAAGACATGATACTCTTGTTGAATACCTTACTAATCCAATTAGATTATTTCGCCGAAATGGTGAAATGTATCAGGTATTGAAAGATATTGATCTCAAAGTATACCCAGGCGAGTTCTTAGGGATTATGGGCAGAAATGGTTGTGGGAAATCAACATTACTTAAAATAATAGCCGGAATTTACGCGCCAACTACTGGTAAAATTATCATTAATGGTTCAGTAGCTCCATTTCTTGAATTAGGTGTCGGATTTAACCAAGAACTATCTGGTAGAGAAAATGTGTTTTTAAACGGGATAATACTTGGAATGAACAAGAAAAAGATACGACAAAAATATGATGAAATTGTTCAGTTCGCAGAATTAGAAAAATTTATGGAAATGCCTTTAAAAAACTATTCGTCAGGAATGAAAGTCAGATTAGCTTTTTCCATTGCAATTATGACTGATGCAGAGATTTACATACTTGATGAAGTTTTATCTGTAGGAGATATTGCATTTCAAAAGAAATGTGATGGTGTATTTGCAAAATTTAAAAAAGATAAAAAGACAGTCATACTTGTAACACATAGCGCGGATGCTGTAAAAAAACTTTGTACTAGAGCAGTTTTTCTAAAAGATGGTATCATGCACGATTATCACGATTTAAATAAAGTTGTTGAAGCATATATCAATGGCTAGCAGGTTGACCCTAAAAGTAAAAAAATTTAAGGAGATATTACGATTTGAGTCCATTGAATTACTAAGATTATTAAGATTAAAAAGTGTTTTATCGAGCAAGATCGAAGCAGATAGAAGCGCAGTTTCCGAAATAATTGCTGAATCAATTGATTTTAACAGAAGAACAATTATTGTCCTGCCAAATATTACTTGGGGATATAGAAAACAAAGACCTCAACATATTTTTTCAAGGTTAGCAAAGAAGGGCTTTAATATATTTTGGGTTTCACAATTCACTTCAGATAAAGAAACAATTGAGAAAATTGATGAGAACATTTATCAGTTAAACCTTAAAACACTTAATAATGGTAAATTGTTAAGAGATTTTCATATAGATGATGCGAATGCACAGGAAGCTTTCCAATCAATAAAAAGATTGATCGGTAGAAAATTAAAGAAGGACAGTATATTATTTACCCTTCACCCTGCCTGGTACTATCTAACACAGAAATTTAAACAAATCATCAAGATTTATGATCTAATGGATCTTTACGAAGGATTTTCTGATTCAAAAAAAGAACTAATAGAAAAAGAAAAGGAATTAATTTTACAAGCTGATTTAGTGTTTGCTACTGCAGAAAATTTACTCAAGAATGCTAAAGATTTAAATTCTAATTCTTTTTTAATTAGAAATGGAGCAGATTATGATAATTTCAAGGAAATTTCCCCGAGTGGAGTTCTCGATTGTATTTCAAGCAAGAAGATTATTGGATATTTTGGATCGATGTCAGATTGGTTAGATGTAAAGAGTATCGAATACCTCGCAAAAAATAACCCTGATTTAAATTTAGTTTTCATTGGCAAAATCAACAGTCGATCAATAAGACATTTATACAAATACAAAAATATATATTTATTGGGCGAAATCGAATATCAATATTTACGCTGTTATCTAGCTTATTTTGATGTCTGTATAATTCCTTTTATTATTAATGACCTAATTCAGAATACGGATCCAGTAAAATTTTATGAATATATATCTGCTGGCAAACCAGTAGTAACAAATGTATTACCAGAATTGAAAAAGTATAAGGATATCTGTTATGTATATAAATCTCCGAATAGTTTCAATCGAAAGGTATTAAAAGCTCTAAAAGAGAATGATCCTCAAATTGTTGCCAAACGAAAAATAATTGCCCGAAATAATAGTTGGGATAAGAGAGTTATTGAAATACTAAATTGCATAAGTTCCATAGAATGAAGCTTAAAAAAATAATCAAAACTATAGCAGAAAAAACTCATATAATGTTTTTTTGGAATGTTTATAAAATTTATAAACTTAATGGCTCAAAGAAGGCTTACAAGATTATAAAAAATAAAGTATTCAATTTATTCATTTCAAATAAGAAATTAAAGTCAAATTTCCTTAGAAAAATAGAGAGTATTATTGACAATATAGAAAAAGATCAAAAGGTAATAATATCTCTATCCTTTATTGATTGGGATATACCACTCTTCCAAAGACCTCAGCATCTCGCATTACAGCTTGCAAATAAAGGTATTATATATTTTTATTGTACATTACAAAATAGTAATCTAAAATATTTCATAGAAAAGCAAGCAGAAAACCTTTACGTTCTAGATGAATTCGACATTATTCTTGAAAAAGTTAAAAATAAAGATAAATATTTACATGTTCTTTCAACAAATTATTTCAAGCAAGACACGGAAAGAATAGAAAAAGCTATTTCACTGGGTTATAAGATAATATATGAATATATCGATGAAATTTCCGAGGATATCACAGGTGAGAAGATAGAGAATTTTGTATTTGAAAGGCATAAAAAACTATTAAAGGATGAATCAAATTGTATTGTAATTGCAACAGCAGATAAGCTTTACCAGGAAGTATTAAAATATCGGCAAAAGAATTGCAAACTAATCACAAATGGAGTAAATGTCAACCATTTCAGAGATAATCATTATCTCGTTCCTAAAAGCATCAGAAAGATTACATCTCAAAATAAAACAATAATTGGATATTATGGTGCACTTGCAAAATGGATAGACTACAAACTTATGTCTGAGATAGCAGCCAAAAGAAATGATTGGAATATAGTATTATTGGGAGTAATTTATGATCAAGAAATATACAAATCAGATATAATAAGAGCTAAAAATGTTTACATATTACCCCCAGTACATTACAATACGATACCAACCTATGGAAAATGCTTTGATGTGTGTATTATTCCTTTTAAGATAAATGATATTACAAAATCAACATCTCCAATCAAGCTTTTTGAATATATGGCTTTGGGTAAACCAATAGTAACAACGCCTATGCCAGAATGCAAAAAATATAAATCTGTATATATTGCAGATAATAGAGCCGATGATTTTATTGAAAAGATTAACTTGGCCTTAAAAAATAACAGCAAGAGATATCAAAAGCTTCTTGAAAAGGAGGCTCTTGAGAACGATTGGAGCTCAAAAGCGGATGAGATAATTAATTTAATTAGTCGTAAGTTATGAGTCCCAAAATATCTGTAATTACCACAGTCTATAACACGGAAAAATACTTAGTGAGATGCCTTGATTCATTAATTCATCAGTCATATAAAAATATTGAGATTATTGTAGTCAATGATTGCTCTAAAGGTAATACTGATGAGATTATCAATAAATATTTACGTAAATATCAAAATATTAAGTACATAAAACATAATGTAAATAAGGGTTTATTCCACGCTCGATTAACTGGTGCTGATAGTGCTACAGGTGACTTTATTGCTTTTGTTGACAGTGATGATTATGTTTCTCAAGACTTTTATAGATCAATGATATTCAAAGCAATAAATGAAAATTCAGATATTACTTTCTCACAAGCAATAGAAGTGAATAATGGGAAAAATTATTTACAGAATCTTCAATATTATGATGATGAGAAACCTATCGAAGGAAATTGTCTAGATTACTATTTTGAACAAGAGGGTCTCAATTATCGATACTACACTGTATGGAACAAGATATTTCGAATGGATCTCTGGAAAAGCGCAAGACCTTATTATTCCAAGCAAAAAAAACATCTAATAATGACTGAAGACATAGCTTTTACAACTGTTCTGTTCTCATATGCAACAAAAATCTCTACCTGTAAGAATGCATTTTATTATTATGTAAGAAATGAAGGCTCGTCAACAGTAAATACGAATATTTCTATAAATTCAATTAAAAAAAATATATCAGACATCTCAACAAGTTTTGATTTTGTAGAGAATTTTCTATTAAAAAGACGACTATATAAAAGATATTCCAAGAAGTTTCTAGAATGGAAAAAATTATTCTCACGCACATATTACTCGAAAATAATCAACTTAAGTTTTACTCAAAAGGAGAAGAACACATTACTTCGGCAGCTTAAAAAGCACTTTAGTAAAAATTTTCAACTAACTATAAGTAAGGAATCTGATTTCTATTATTACTCGATTCGAACTGAATACAATCATCATTACGAAGACATTCAAAACATGATTATTGACAAAAGAGTTAAATTGGTTAGCTTCGATATTTTTGATACTTTAGTATGGAGACCCCTGTTGTATCCAACGGATCTATTCTTACTAATGAACACATATTTTAAAGATCTATCGGGTTCAAACACTTTACTTGATTTCCAGAGGATACGTGTTGAAGCTGAGAAATATGCTCGCCAAAAAAGTATTAATGAGGAAATTACACTTACAGATATCTATAAAGAACTTGAAATAAGCTTTAATATCCCAAATCATATTACCCAAAAGCTTAAACAGAGGGAAATCGAATTAGAATACAAATATACTAAAAGAAGAGAAAGTGTTTACAACATATTTCAACTTGCAAAATATCTCGGGAAAAAGATAATAATTACTTCCGATATGTATCTCCCAACAATAGTAATAAAGCAAATCCTTAAAAGTAATGGCTACGAAAACTATGATAAGTTATACCTTTCATCGGAAACTAAGGTATCCAAATATACTGGATCTGTTTTCAAAAAAATGATTCAAGATTACAATCTTACGCCAAAAGAAATTGTGCATTTAGGAGATAACTATCAAAGTGATTTTGAAACACCAAACAAGCTTAAGATTCAAGGAGTATTATTCCCTAAAGCCTCCGATATTTTTTTCAATTATTTTCCTCATTTAAATAATACTGCTAACTGTGGAAGAATTTTTATTAAAAGATTGCCTGAATGGCGTAGCAATGCCGAATCTCTAAACTTTCTTGGCATAAGATCAATGATTGCACTAATCGCAAACAAATATTTTGATAATCCATTTAGATCCTTCAATCCGAACACAAATTTCAATGGGGATCCATATTTCCTTGGATACTATGCCCTGGGAATGCACTTATTTTCTGTAACAAAATGGCTAATCGAGAAGAGTATTGAGCGAAAGCATAAACAAATGGTTTTCCTGGCTAGAGATGGATATCTACCTCTACAAGCATGGGAAATACTCAATAAACACTATAAATGTAAAACAAACACTGTATATTTTCCCTTTTCGAGAAAAGCATCTATCAATTTGCTGATACAAAAACCAATTGATTTATATACTATAACCGAATACATAAATATTGATAAATACAATGGTACTAAAATTCTTAAACTAATTAAAAATGTTATTTCTAGCTATGATAAAGGAATAAATAAAAAATATCTAAAGCTCGGTATTAAAGTAAATAAATATTTTTCTTCCTTGGATGAATTTAACAAATTTATTTCAGCAACCATAAAACTTTTATATAGTCAAGAAAAGGTCAATCAGAATCAAGCAATATATAGTAAATACTTTGATAAATTCTTTGTTAGTAATTCAAGTATTTTCGATGTTGGATATAGCTGTAAGCCAGAAGCGATTTTTGCAAAACTAAGTAGAAGAAAATTGCAAACATACTTTATTAACATAAATAGTGATAAGGGACTATACTATTCAAAAGAATTCGGAGTAACTTTAGACACATTTTTCGATTATAAGCCATCACTAACCGGATATCTGAGAGAACTTTTTATTTCCGAACAATCAAGCTCATGTGTGTCATACGACTTTGAAAACAATGAATTAATACCTGTTTTCGAGAAAACGAAATTTAGTTATTTCGAAAGAAATATTGTTCATAATATCCAAGAAGGTTCATTGAACTTCATAAAAGATCTACTAAGCTACTTTAATGAAGAGCTTGATCTTCTATACATACAAAACTATTATGCGTCCCTTGCTCACGAACTATATATTCATTCCTCTACTGAAACAGATAAACAAATATTTAGCCCAATAATATTTGAAGATTCTATCGCAGCTGGAAAATATAGTATTACGAATAAGTGGAACACCGACTTACTCTTTGGAAATCAAATTGATACTAATAAATTATTTACATTAGACTATTCAAACGTAAATAGCACAATGAATCTTCCAGCAAATTATTCATATCAGCCCAAAATATCAAAGCTTATATACTTATTATTGTTTAACAGAGCACTATTAAAGGAAAAAATAAAGAATAAAATACATAGTCCTTTAATTCGCAACACTTTGAAGCATACATACAAAACATTAAAAAAATTTTTTAATTGATTAGAGAAAAAATAAGTTTTTTAGGTGGTGAAAACTATATTACTTTGGTTATTCTCTCAAATATGAAGAAAATCTTAATGATATTTGGAACAAGGCCTGAAGCAATCAAAATGGCACCATTGTATAAAGAGCTTCAGGACTATAAAAAAGATTTCAAAACAGTAATTGCTCTAACGGGACAGCACAAAGAAATGCTATATCAGGTCTTAGATTTTTTTAAGATTAAACCAGATTACGATTTAGAATTGATGAAACCTAATCAGACATTATTTGATATTACCTCAGACGCCTTAAGAGGACTTGAAAAAATACTAAATAAGGAAAATCCCGATTTGATTATTGTTCAAGGTGACACAACAACTGTACTAGCTGGTGCTTTGGCCGGATTCTATAAGAAAATTAAGGTTGCACATCTCGAAGCAGGATTGAGAAGTGGTGATAAATTATCCCCATTTCCTGAGGAAATAAATCGTATTCTCACAAGTCATATCGCTGATTATCATTGGGCACCGACACCAATAGCGAAAGAAAATCTACTTACCGAAGGCGTTAAATCAAAAAATATTCACGTTGTAAAAAACACAGTAATTGATGCACTTTTTCTTGCAGTAAAACTATTGAAAACCGAAGGTGATAAAAAATATTTGAACTTTTTTAAGGGAATAGATTTTAAAAAGAAAATTGTCTTAGTAACTGCTCACAGAAGAGAGAGTTTTGGAGAACCATTTGAAAACATATGCAATTCAATTAAAGATTTAGCTGTTAAAAATCCAAATGTTGAGTATGTCTACCCAGTTCATTTAAATCCAAATGTGAGAGAAGTCGTATTTAGAATATTAAGTAATATACCTAATATTCACCTACTCGATCCTTTGGATTATCCATATTTAGTATGGATTATGAATAAATCCTATATGGTACTTACTGATTCTGGTGGGATACAAGAAGAGGCTCCTTCACTAGGTAAACCTGTATTAGTTTTACGAGATGTAACTGAGCGGCAAGAAGGCGTAGATGCAGGTACAGCAATTTTGGTCGGAACAAATCGCAAGAAAATAGTTTCGTATGGGCAAAAATTGTTAGATGATCCAAAGTATTATGCAAAAATTGCAAAGGCAACTAACCCTTACGGTGACGGCAAAGCTTCGCAACGGATCGTAAAATTATTATTAAAAGGAGATAATTAGATCGATATCGATAAAAAATATGAAAGCGAGAATCTTATGATAGATTAATCATTATTATTCTCGACTATTCCTCTTTGCAAGTGCCAATTTAGCCTGTTGAATAATAATTCCTATTAACGAAATTGTAAGGAATGTGTAGAAAGCTGAAGCAAAAGCTTCTGCAACAAACTCAATCTTAAAAGCCAAAAGTATTGGAACTGGAATCAAAGCGATTAATGAAATAATTGACAGAGTAAACGGTTTCAAGTCATTTGCAATCCAAATATATCCAATAAAATAATAAAAAGCAGTTACGAAATCATACCTGTTTGGAGATAAGACAATTATTATTACAAGAAGGATTATCGCAATAATTATATTCAATGGGTTTAGTAATATAGAATAAAATATTGTTTCTAACTCTGACTTTAAAAAAGAAAAATCAATAATTTTCTTACTGTCATATGTATTCGCTTCATTAATGCTTACTTTTTTCAAGTATTTCTCAACAATTTGAGGTTTAAGATATATCCCTCTAATGGCATTATTTAAGCTTTCGTAATATCTAATGGTTCTATTCTGATTTTTTTTCTTCGTACTTTTTGACATTTTTATTTTTTATTACTAAATATGTTCCTACACTAATAATCGAAATAACAGTAAATAATAGAGAAGCAACAGAGACGTAAGAGAAAATCCGATATGAAACCTGTGGGAAATAATATAATGTTCCTTTAAAAGTATAATTATTTTCCTCATCATAAAGTATATCAATTTCTTGATAATTTTCTGAACTTGATGATAGATCTGCAAGATTTATTTCCCATTGATTATTTGATAAAATACCGCTTGAATGATTTTCAGACAATAGATCCTTATAAGAAATTATATTTTTAATGTCTTGTGTATTTTGATTTGGAACAAGCTCCCATCTAACATCAAACGTATTTAACATCTCAATAGTTGCTTGATTTGTATTGCATTTCAGAACGAAAGGATACTCAACAGGAGATATACGCTCATATTCGATACTACAATTTTCAGTTTCTTTAACTGAGATAAATTCTTTGTAATCAAGATTCTCATATACAATAAAATTCTCATTCTCTTCTACATTAACATAATCTGGATTATACATAAAGTAATTCTCATATTTTTGATAATCTGGAGGTAAATTTTTATTTACAACATCAATTAAATCCTTTTTGACGAGAATATATTTTATCCCGGCACTATCAATCATTTCATCGAAATCTTCGTAAAAGATAAATGATCCAAGATCAATCTGAAATAACTTCTTAAATGTATCACTATAATTACTCAATACATATGCGCCACCCTCCATTAGTATTGGCTTTTTATAAAACAATTCAGCAAAATAATAATTACTTGTATAGTTTTCGCTATACCCTTCAATCGACCAATAATATGATTCATAAATTAATGCTGGAAGAATATAAACATAATAATTTTGAGAAGTATCAGATTGCAATTGAGTATTCAATTCAAAATAATCTTGAGGAACTTCCATTTTTCCAATCGTACCATCTAAATATGGAGAAAATAGTATCGGAAAATTTGTGATCGAAAAGCATAAAAGTAGTATGACCGCAAAAATAATTTTAATACTCTTTTTAACCTTAAGGAGAATAAATGTTAAAGGTAACAATAAAGAATTAATTAATATTGATATAATAAAAAATCTATTAAAAGATCTAAAGAAACCAAACCATGACTGAGTCCTAAATAGCCACATCCATATATCTCCCCAAAGATATGAATTAGGTCCCTGCCCTAAATTAAAAAATATTACATAAACAATTATCAGGAAGAAAACAAAATAATCTTTTTTATCAATTTTCTTTAATCGACTAAAATATATTATAAAAAAAGCATAAGGCAAGGCTAATAAGGCGTAGTAAATATATGTGACAATCCAACCATTAATTTTCCCAGAGATGTTTCCAGGATAATTGCTATAATTCATAAGGTTAGATGTACGACTTGTATCACGATACCCTTGAAAAACTGCCTCCCAATTATCAGAAGAATAAAATGAACTTGGAGATACTTCAAAGATATTACTTATAAACGGAGCTAACCAATATGATGATATTAGCAAAATTAATATTACTGTAATAACATATTTGATTAAAACTTTTATTCGAGTTTTTTTATCTTTATATACAAAAAATAATTCATAAATAAAGAATGCAAACAACTCAAGAATAAAAATGACAAAGAAGAACTGATGATTAATGAAGATGGTTGATAAAACAATTAATAGTAAATCAAAAAGACGAATCTCTTTTTTGTATCGAATTAAAAACACCAAGAAAATAAAAATACAAGGTATCAAGTTAAAGAAGTAGTTTCCTGGAAAGTATATCAACTGTTCCCAAATAAAATTATTTACAATAAACAATGAGCTGCTTACAATACCAGTTAGGATAGATAAAAGAACTCCATATTTTGATTGTTTTGCAAATCTTCTATATAGAAAAAATCCGCAGAAAAAGACTAGAATTGCTGAAACTACAATTCCGAAATAAAAAATAAAATCGGACCTTGCTTGGATATCATTGAAAAGTCTTGCAACAATATATCCCAATACCTTTGATGCAACAGTAGAATATCGTTGCATACCAAATTGGTTTTCATCCCAGAGATATACACCATCTCCAGCATTCCACATTATTGGGGAATCACCATATCCGAAGTACATAATTTCTAAAATAAATAATTATATAATCCTCTTGATAATATACAAGGGACGGTTTGTAACCTCATTATAAATAGTCGCAATATAAAGTGATATTAAACCAAGACAAGATAGTATCACACCTACAAAAAACATCAAGATAATAGCTAAAATTGCCGTACCAGTAATGCTTGCAATATACCGATTTTCAAATATATATCGTCCAACAAATATAACTACTAGCAAAATGCTGGATGTAATCATTATAAATATTCCAAGATAACCTGCAATTTTCAGAGGAAAAAGACTCAAACCAACAAAACTAGAAATTGCTAAACGAACCTTTTTAATAAAATTGTATGATGGTCTCCCCCCGACTCTTTCTCGTGCTTCAAAATGAATATAGTCTCTTTTAAATCCCATCCAATCTATCAAACCTCTTGTAATACGATTCCGTTCTGTGAATTTGTTAAGCTGATCAATTACCGTTCTATCAATTAGCCTAAAATCTGTCGATCCTGGCACACTTTTTGTATCCGAAATTCGATTTAATATACTGTAAAATAACTTTGAACCTAGTTTCGAAACAAAATTACCACTATTGTTTTTCCTTACACCGACTACTACATCATTTCCTTCTTCCCATTTTTTGATGAATTGAAGTATTAGCTCTTGTGGAAACTGGAGATCAGCATCAAGTATTATTGCCGCATCTCCATGACAATTCATATATCCAGCAGAAGTTGCGATTTCTTTACCAAAATTACGTGAAAATTCAATCAAGTGGTATCTCTTATTTTTTTTAACAAGCTGCTCAACTTTTCGAACCGTATCATCAGTACTTCCATCGCTGATTATTATTACCTCGAAATTATAATTGTCTTTCTGACTTTCTATAACTTTATTTACTTCGACATAATATTTATCAATATTTTCTGCTTCGTTGAAAGCTGGAGTTATTATCGAAATTAGTTTTTTCATAAGCATTTACGGAATGAAATTCTATTATTGTCAATTATACCATTTTTTCTATTCTATATCATTGATAATAATTATCTATAAATATTTAAAGTTATAATACTATTCAGAATATTAGTAAATTAAATCTCTTTAATCAATTTCTCAAAAATCTCAGAATAATCAAAACCTCTGCTATATTTTATTGCATTCTCACGATATTGTTGATTTACTTTCGGACTCATCATTTTAATAATATGATCTGCCATATCTTTCGAATCAAGTGTGATTATTTCACCTGCGTTAACATCTGCAATCTCTCTTGCATTCCAAGGAATATTGGTAAGCAATACTGGAACTCCACAAGCTAGATATGTTTTTACTTTTCCTGGATCTGCATAATATGTCCATGTATCAAGTTCTTTTGAATATGGCGCTATAGAGACTGCTGATTTTGCAATTTCCTTTTCGACATCTTCAAGTTTCTCTATCCTACCTAAAAAATCGCAGTATTTTGAGACGCCCATTTTTGTTGCTTTTTCTTTAAGAGTATCAAGATATGCTCCGCCACCAATTATTTTGAAGTTAAAACCTGGAATCTTCTTTATTACTTCAGGTATTGAATCTAGAACAAATTGAACACCCTGCTTTTCGATGATGTGTCCCATAAAAACTAATGTATTTTTCTGACAATCTTTATAATCATATACTTTAATTCTTGAAAGCCACATTCCATAAGGAACAACTCTATGAAGCTTATATTCGGTTGTTTTTATGCCTGCATATTTCTCTCGAGCTTCTGCCATTCGTGGGGAAATATCCCACATCTGATCTGCGTTTCTATATCCGAATTTATTTACATTTGAATATATTAAATTTTTTATTTTACTTCCGAAACGATTTTCAGGTACATAATCCATAGCCCAAAAAATAGTTTTATCAACCTTACGAAATACTTTTAATAAGTAGCCGTATACGAGACATAAACCGTCCATAGCAATATAGTATTTGAAGTGATTTTTAAGTTTTAAAAGAGAACTTAAAGTAAAAATAAATTCCTTAACATAAATCAAAACTTCTGGAAGTTTTTTATAATCCTTTGTTTCCCTTTTTTCTATCTTACCATCTGCACCAAATTTTGATATCCAACTTTTTCGGTTATCAGCATCAGAAAAACTATGGCAAACTTGAACAACATTTTGGCCAGTACTGACAAGATATTTTATCAACTCATCATCAGGTTGTGGATTAAACTTATGAGCGACAATAACATAATCCGATTTGAATTTCTTATCCATTTTGAATTACATATAATTTATATTTTCTTAAAATCTTTATATAATTCAATTAACTGATTTGCACGATTTATATATGTATGAGATTTTCTTACTCGTTCCTGTCCTGCTTTCATTATTGCAATTCGTTTTTCAGGATTTTCAAGGTAATATTCCATTTTTTGATTCCAATCATCTTCATTTTCTGCCAGCACTATTTCTTTACCTACTTCAAATTGGTCTTTTATACATCTCACATTATCAACAATTTCGAAACCTCCATATAGAGAATTTTATATGTTCTTTCATTGCAACAACCACCCGAAATTCTCTGATACTCTTCATGAACATTGACACTAATTTTCGAAGTGAAATACATATTTGCCTCATCTTGAAGTTTGTATTTTGGCTTTTTGAAATTTTTGAGTATTGGAATATTGAAATATTGTCCACCTCTTTGCACCCATCCCGTTAATCTATCAAAAAAGGTCCAATCTTGTCCTAAGAGCATTACCTTATATTTATTGCGATACCTTAATACATTTCGATTAAAGAAATCTCTTTTCTCTGGAAGATTTGTTCCTAAAAACAGAATATCAGAATTAAATCTTTCATCTCTTTGAGGAACGATACTGTCATCAGCTGCTAGTAAAACCGTATGATATTTATAACCAGTACCTTCTTCAAAACCTTGCATTCGAGGATCTTCATGATCAGCAGGATGATAAAAAATATCACCCATTAAACCATCCTTAATTTTTTTTATCAATTCTTTGTCATCACTTAACCCTTTATCCTCATTAATTCTAAAATCAGAAAATGGATAGCTCCAATAAGGCGCAAAGATCATTGATACCATCCCGTTTTTACGTGCTTTATTGTAAACATCCAAATCTAAATATTTAAGATTGAATTTCGATAATGAAGTCATCATGATATCTGGCTTATATTCATCAATTACTTTTTCCAGATTATCGTCTGCCGTCAATGGCCTAAATTGATGCCCTAACTTTAGAAAGCCATTTTTGTAGCCATTATATATTGTTCTTCCAGCATATAAAGTGTTTAAGGAAGGTATCTGATACAATACTTTTAATTTCTTATCCATTTTTTATTACTAATAATTTACGCAAAAACTTAAATATTATTATTACCGCCCTAGTCGGGAAAACTTGCATGAACCAAGTTGCAAAGAATGCAAGACCATCAGAAAATGTAAATTTATATGCCTTATCATTTTTGTATTTCTTCCGAGCCTTTAAAGTATTACGTAAAATAGCTTTCATCTTTTTGTGAGTAGCATTATTCTCCTGTTCACGATAGTAAAGAAGTATTTTAGGAACATTTGCAAATTTATACTTTCTACCGATACGATACCAAAGTTCAATATCTTCAGCCACTGGAAAATCCTCACTATAATTACCACAATCGATAATCGCTTCTTTTCTAATCATACATGAAGGTTGAGCGAGGGGCGAACTTTTAAATATTCTTTTTCTGATTTCAGCATCGTCTGTTTCATATTTCCTCACATCAAGATTTCCACTTGAATTGAAGCTTTGAAGAAATCCCCCACATACTCCAATCTTATCATCTGATTTCATGAGCGCAAGCTGATCCGCTATCCGTGTATTTACTGAAATATCATCTGCATCATGTATCACATAGAATTGGCCATTAGCTAATTCGAATAGTCTATTACGAGATCTGACAATCTTTTGATTCGTTTCGTTTCGAAAAACTTTTATCCGAGAGTCTTTATTTTCATACTTGGTAATAATATCTAGTGTATTATCTGTTGAGCAATCATCTAAAATTAGTAATTCAAAATTTGTATACGTCTGTTCTGAAACACTTTTGATTGCTTCTTCAATATACTCAGAAGCATTATATGCTGGCATCAAAACGGAGACTAAAGGTTTTGATGAAGTTTGTGACGATTTGTTTGAATTATTTCCCTGATATTTTTGTGTCATATTTTCAGAAAGATTTTTTCTTAAAAAACATCGTTATATTATTTGCTCCGATTTTTTTATTATTATTCTTCTCATCAATATGCTCAATCTTCTCCTTATCAATATTTTTGAAAATCATATTTAACAAGACTAAGAAAACCTTAGCCGTGTGCCCTTTATAAATTGTAGTTATTGGATCGAAATTATTAAATAACTCTGACAATGTTTCAAAGTCATACCTTCTTAAATGTCCAATGCGTTTATCATGAATGATGTTCACTAGCCATAATAGAGGACTTATATACTTCAATTTATGAGGGACAGTAACCATAATTTGACCATCATCTGTCACGACTCTAGTGAGCTCCTTTGCTGCCTTTACATCTTCTGGAAGATGCTCTAATACTGCATTTGAGACAAAATAATCTGCTGCTCTATCCTTTATTGGTAAACTCTGTGCATTACAGCAAAGAGTCATTATTTTATCATTAAGTCCTAATACTTTTGCATTATGATTAAGTCTGATCAGGTAATCTAATGTAAGATCTGTAGCTAACACATTGTATCCAAGTTTTGCAAGTTCAATCGCTATGTATCCTGTACCAGTACCGCAATCAATTATAAGAGCAGATTTCTTCTTCTTAATATTCGTATTCGCGACAAAACTATCAACATATGATTTTTGCCAAGGTTCGATTTTATAATCTGCGCCCAAATCTTTAGATTCATTACTAAAATACTCGATTTGTTGTATAAGATGTTTCGGAATTTTATCGTAATCTATTAATACAGGTATTCCTTCTATTGTTTTATACTTAGCTTCACATTTTGTACAATGATATTTATCAGCATTTTTTTTAAGCGCTCCTGAACATTTTGGACAGACAACAATATCATCTATATTCATATCACTATTTTATCAAATTATTTGACCTTTTCACTATTAACTTCTTCAATATCGCTTTCAACCATTATTTTTACGAGATCTTCAAATTTCGTTTTTGCCTCCCATCCAAGTATTTTTTTAGCTTTACTACAGTCACCGATCAACAAATCCACTTCAGAAGGTCTAAAATATCTTTCGTCAATCTCAATGATAGTCTTTCCAGTTTTTTTGTCGATACCCTTCTCCTGCATTCCCTTACCATTCCATTCGATATCTATATCCAATATTTTTGCTGCAGCTTCAACGCACTCTCTTACTGAATGAGTTTCGCCTGTAGCTAAAACAAAATCATCTGGTTTATCCTGCTGCAACATCATCCACATACCTTCCACATAATCTTTTGCATAACCCCAGTCTCTTTTTGATTCAAGATTTCCAAGATAAAGCTTTTCTTCCAAGCCCATTTTTATCCTTGTAAGCCCTCTTGTAATCTTTTTAGTTACAAAAGTCCCGCCTCTTCTTGGAGATTCATGATTAAATAAGATACCATTTGTAGCGAAAATATCATAACTTTCTCGATAATTTACAGTAATCCAATAAGCATATACTTTTGCACAACCATATGGGCTTCGTGGATAAAATGGAGTTGTTTCTTTTTGAGGTATTTCTTGAACTTTACCAAACATCTCAGAAGAAGATGCCTGATAATATTTTGTTTTGATTTTTGTATCTTTTATAGCATCAAGTATACGTAATGCACCGAGTGCTACAACATCAGAAGTGTATTCAGGCATATCAAAACTTACCTTTACATGGCTTTGAGCACCAAGATTATATATTTCATCAGGATTAACTTTCTCAATAATCCTAGAAATATTGCTACTATCTGACAAATCTCCATAGTGAAGGAACAGCTTCACACCGTTAACATGTGGATCTTGATAAAGATGATCTATACGACTTGTATTAAATGTGGAAGCTCGTCGAAGTAATCCGTGAACTTCATAACCTTTACTGAGAAGCAATTCTGTAAGATAACTACCATCTTGTCCTGTAATACCTGTGATTAATGCTTTTTTCATATTTATACTTTTTAATTTATAGCGATAATTTATATCTTATTTCATAAATAATATCAATAAGAATTCATTCTTATGATTCAAGGATTACTTCCCAAAATCTAATAATTTCTTTGTCTCCAATTGCGCCCGCTAAATTGTATTCAGAAAAAATATACTATTTCTTAATATCAACATAATTATTTACAAACCAATCGTATGTCATTTTAATACCCTCTTTTAACTCGATGTTATGTTTCCATCCAAGTCCATGTAATCTACTCACATCAAGTAATTTTCGAGGAGTACCATCAGGTTTACTCTTATCCCAGACTATTTCCCCTGTAAATCCGACAATATCTTTGATCGTTTCAGCCAACTCTTTAATCGTTACATCAATACCTGTACCGATATTTACTATTTCAGATTCATCATAGTTATTCATAAGATAGACTACTGCATCAGCAAGATCATCTACATAAAGAAATTCTCGCATTGGTGATCCTGTACCCCACAATGTAACGCTCTCTGCATTAGTTTCTTTTGCTTCATGAAATTTCCTTATCATAGCAGGCAAGACATGACTTGTTTCCAAATTGAAGTTATCGTTCTGACCATAAAGATTTGTCGGCATTACAGAAATATACTTTGTACCGTATTGCTCGTTAAAGCTCTGACACATTTTAATACCTGCAATTTTTGCAATCGCATAAGCATCATTAGTTTCTTCTAGAGGACCAGTCATAAGATATTCCTCTTTGATCGGCTGTGTGGCTAATTTAGGATATATGCACGAACTACCTAGAAACAATAGTTTCTTTACATTATTTTTATAGGAAGCATAAATAACATTATTTTGTATCTGCAGGTTGATATAAATAAAGTCAGCTTTATGTGTCTTGTTAGCTAAAATACCTCCAACATGAGCTGCGGCCAAAAAGACATATTCTGGCTTCTCCTGTACGAAAAAGTCCATAGTTGCTTTCTGATCTGTCAAATCAAGCTCCGTAGAGTCACGAAATACTAGATTAGTATAGCCATGACTTTGAAGTTTACGAGTAATTGCTGATCCAACAAGACCTTTGTGACCTGCAACAAAAATTTTTGAGTTTTTATCCATATTTTTTATTAATAAATTAGCAAACGCACCGATTTTCGATTAGTAATTGTACCATTTTTATAAATTATTTCCATAAATTATTGCTTGTATCTTTTTTTGTAACCATGCATATTGCATGCAAATAGCACATACCATTACAATCCAAGTTTTATATCGCTCACTGAGCGTTATCACGTTAAATAGTATATTCTTCTGACAAAAATAGTGGTTAAAAAATAAGCCATTTGTTATTTTCAGGAATGTGAATAAGATACTCGATCTGCAATACTCTCGGTTTGTAATGGAGATGTATTAAAGACCACCACTAAGGTCGGTTACATTAACCATATTTTTGGTCAAGCAAAAAGTTTATTAATAAATCATTTTTTACCGTTTCGCATCTGTTACTTCTGGTTTTGTTTGTTCCAGTCGAATCAAATCATAAATTTAAATTATTTCAAACTTTTTCTATTTACTTTTTTTAAATTTTTTTCTAAAGATTTAATACTTTCAAGATATGCTTTCTCTACAGGTGACAGTGTTTTTACCTGATACTTTTTGTATTCACTTTCTGCCTTTTTCAATGCCTGATCATGACTTATACTCCCTGCAGTAAGCAATTTACCTTTGCCATATATTCCTACAAATTTTTCAAGCTCACTTAACCAATCTCTCATGCTCATCCTTTGTTGCTCTATTGCTTTCAACTCAGCTAAATCGAAAAATGCCGACACAAGTCGATTTAGCCTTTGCAGCTCATCAGAACTTAAGTAATTCTTAGCAACTTCAATCTCTTTTTTTATTGGAATTGGGCCAGAGAAAGTCGTTAATCCCATAAACTCTTTTTCTGCATCCGCTCTAGAATATATCAGTTCTGGAGCTGTTTGTTTATTAACTGCATAATGAAGTTTTTTCTGAACAGTCGCAAAGAATTTTCTCGACTCTTTACTATTTGGATCATAATCAACACTTGTTGCATAGAGATCAAGCACCTGTCTGTACAACACTTTTTCACTACTGCGGATATCACGAATTCTATCCAGTAACTCTTTCCAGTAATTCCCGCCTGCATTTCCTTTCAACTTTTCATCATCTATTGTAAATCCTTTGATGATATACTCTGTTAACCTTTGTGTTGCCCACTTACGAAATTCTGTACCCCTAAGTGATTTTACTCTGTAACCAACTGATATTATTACGTCGAGGTTGTAGTATTCAAGATCACGAGTGACATCCCTACTACCTTCTTTTTGAACTTGGCGGAAATTCCGCCTGGTTGAATTTACTTCAAGTTCAGATTCTTTATATATATTTTGAATATGCTCACCAATAGTTCTTCGAGCTTTATCAAAGAGTAATGCCATCTGTTCTTGAGTCAACCAAACAGTTTCGTCTTCTAAAATTACATCAATAGTAATTTTTTCATCACTTGTTCTAAACAGTATGATCTCTGAATTGCTATTTTTATCCATAATAATAATTATATATAAGAATTATTAATAATTTCTTAAATTCTGATTACTTAATTACTTTCCAATTATCTAAATGTAATGCTTCGCATTGTGTCTTCTCACTAAATCGCAAGTAGTTTTCAATCGGAAATGATATGGCTCATTCGTCTTGAAAAAAAATCATCTCAGTATCCAGATTGCCTAAGTAAAATATACTATCACGATATATTATATTTACTCGATATCTTTACAATATACGACTTCAAGAATCATTTTATTATCTAACAACTCCTCAAGCTTGTGAACAGGCTGTATTAAGAATTTATCAGCATCTTCCCTATGTAAAACAAAAGTAAAAAAAGATTAAATTTTTTATATCTTTCCGACGATACTTTGCAAATATCTGATTATATTCAGTTAGAGTACTTAAGATATTAATTGTACTCTAAACAGATTTTATGAATTCGCTTTTTTTAACTGTTCTTGCTTGACACTCAATATACTTCCCAAGACTACAAGCAAAATGATCACATAATATGTTATACCTGCAAATGGTAGCAACATTATTATTGAACTAAATAACTGACCGGCTAATAATGATATTACCAAGCTTTTGTTTGCTATTGATGGTTTGTTCAATGCTTTACTAGTTAATCCTAATAAGACTTGTCCTATTGCGATATTAAAGAATATTAGATTTACACTTATAACTAGAATCGCAATTATGAAAGCTACATTTAATATTGGTGCGAATAATTGACCAATTGGGAAATTTATAATCAAGCCTAAAAATGATAATCCAATTAATATTGTTGATCCAAACACACACACTGCCATCACCAATACGCCTTTTCCTAAAGATAAACCGAAATTATCCCAGCTTCCGTTAATATTCTTTACTATCGAATACGTTTTAACAGGGAAAAATTTGATTATCAAGTAGCCCAATGCAAAAGTACCTACGAATTTGAATACAAACGATGCAATTGCTATCATTATATTCTCAAAAGAATATTTATTAGCTATTGTTATTTGCTCTTCATTTTGTTCTGAGGAGATTTCCTCGCGTAAGAAAGCAAACCTACTGTCAAGTAGTTCACCTTTTGTATCAGTGCCAAGATTTATTATTTTTGTTCCTGTAATTTTTTCCTGATTAATACTTCCAAATTGTGCACCCAATAATAGGTCTCCACCTATCTCCGAATCGATGCTTACTGTATTTGATGCAATCCGCAAATCTTCACCAATAATACCAGCTATCTCAGAATCATATGTAGCAACAAATGCGCTCTCTTCAACCTCAGCTTTTGATATTGCTCTCTGACCAGCTATAAAAATGTCTCTACCTACAGTACCATCAATATTTATTATATTTCCAGCACAATAAATAGACTTATCTGTATTTCCAGTAAATGTAATTGTATTCCCGAAAATTATTACGTTGCCTGATATCTCTCCTGTTACATTGACCGTATTCCCGAATATTATCAAATCTCCATTAATTCTTCCATCAACATTTACATTTTCTCCTGAATTTTCTGAAGGTATTATATATACATCATCATTGACGATTTCATCAGCAGATACTGTTGTATTGTCTCTACGCAATTCTAGTGCATACGAATTTGTTGGGTTTGATAGGGATAATACTGATAACATTGACAAGGCAATTATTGATATACCTAGTATCTCTTTTATTTTCATTTATATAAATAAATAACTTAATAATAAAAATATATCATAATTTCATAACCGAATGCAATTTAAGAGGATATTATTAAGGTCTTTTATAGCAAAAATAGTACTTCCATCATTACGAAAATATCAATTCTCTTCTTTCGCTTAAAAATCTATATCGTATAGAGTTATCTAGCTGAATGTTCTCCACAAAGAATCACACTACTCTCTATTTCTTGCCGAAGAAATCTATTGCAACCCGTAATTCTGGATGAGTTTTCGAATACTCCTCTATTGATACTTTTTGTTGCCATGCTTCACATGCTTGTACCAAAGCTTTTGCTCCGCTTCGAGTACCCTGTGGATGACTATGAACTCCAGCCCCCATTGTTGTTATAAAGTCAACATCCTGCATAGCATCTATAAATGGTGCGAGCAAAACCGGATTTAAACCTCCTGAGATTATTGGACATGTTTTCTTCATTTTTCTCCAATCCTGAATAAAGTGCTTTGATCTTACTGAATCGAGAAGATGGTAATTAACTTTGTTTTGAGCTTTTTTCTCTTTTTCGATCCAATCCTTATCGATGAAACGATTTACAAAAAGTTCACGACTCACATCATCATCCTTCTCATTTACTTTATACCAACTTTGCTCAAAAAAATGTCCGTCACTTTCAATATCAAGTGCCAATTTCGCAGCAACAATATCTTCACCTACAGATCCAGACATTTTACCTATGCCTGCTGTTCCAGTATGGATACCAGATGCGCCAGCTAATCGAGCTAGTTTTGTCAAAACAGGAACTGTCATACCGAATGGATTTTCAAGCCTTGTAAATGCACCATGTCCTGCTCTATGAAAATGTAAAAATACTTCTGGGTATCTTCTACGAATTGTTTGAACAGCTGTCCAGCCAGCAGTTATGCCATCGACCAAAAAAGCATAACTTCCCGGTTTCATCGTTTTCTTAACTAACTCAGCTCTCTCAATCATTTGATCGAAATCTGCCGCAGAAACATTAAAAGAATGAACCTTTGTCTGTCCAGTTACTTTTTCTGCTTCATCCATAGCTTGTCTTACATACTTGACCATAGATTCATAATCGCAGAAATCCTGATTTGCTTGAGGTTCATCATTCTTCACAAAAGCACCTCCACCCGACCAAAAGTCAAAGCATACTTCAGCATACTCAGATGATGTTAATCCAATTTTTGGTTTAATAATAGTACCTAAAATTGGGATATCATATAAATCCAAATATTGACGCATATTATCGATAGTGTATGAAGGACCGTCATATTGATCTAGCATAGAAGATGGAAACCAAACATCAAGAAGTTTACATGCTGAAAGATTCCCCATACCCAAAATATTTCCATTGATGTAGGTTATGATGTTTTGTACATTTCCTCCTCTATCAAATATTCTCCAAGGGAATGCAATCCATACTAGTTTTTTCTCTCGATCAATATTATAAACTATTGCATTTAATGAGTCAGAGAATCTTGTAGATGTACCAATATTTATATTTGATCCTGTAGAAGATTCTGCAGCTATCTCAGATGCGGCATCAAGCAGCTCATCACGATAAGTATCTACATGAAAGACAGCCAACATATATTGGTCATTAAATACTTCATTTGTACCGAGTTTGATATATTTAGTTTGCATAATAGGCAGTTGTTCAATTTATTATTTGATAATATCATTTTAGAATAAATTTTTCTACTCTGAAATTTCAGTGATTTATTTCATATCCTCAATATGTACCATATATGGTACATATAAGCTTATGAATAAAACTATGATATAATTTCTAAATTTTATCTGATAAAAATGAAAATGAAGAAATTTGCATTAATACTTTTAATTATTTTTTCAACGTTAGCACTTGGAGCTGTTATTGCATACTTTTTTTTCTCAAACAATTATCGAAATACAAAGAGCATCACAGTAGATTTTGGTCAAAACGCTTGTATAGAAGAAGATTATTTTTTACCAAATTTATTAAATTTTGTCGAAGCAAGACAGATTCCAGCTTATGATAATTCAGAGATATCTGAAGAAAATGCCAATGAAACTCAGAATGGCGAAAATGAAAATATCAATAACGATAATATTGTGTGGAAGATAGATAGAGAGAATTTTGGATTTAAAAATAGCAAAATATGTTTTTCCCCTAATAGCAAGCTAAAACCTGAGACACAATATTATCTGAAGTACCAATGGCTATTTCAAGATTTTGAAATAATTATCAATGTAAAAGATATTGAGCATATTATTAACTACGATTCATTTGAGGACTCAAATGGAGAAAGTCTCACTTTTCGTTCAGACACAGAAAATATGGATTACGAAAGTACCATCCTTATCAACAATGAAAAAATTACTAATCAATGCACCCAACAAAATGAGATTACAGAATGTAAGATAAAAAGTGAAGAAGTAAAAAATTTGCTTAGGTCATATTCATCAGAAGAAAACACCACAATAAAAATTGAAATAAGAGGTACATACAAAGAGGAAATCGAAATAGAAATTCTATCAGGTTTGGCAAGATATCAAGGAGAAAAATACTTAGGCTTTATAGATTTTAACAATGGATATGGCGTTGATAAAAGTGGCCAAGCCATGATACTTGGCTATACAGAAAAGAATGTCCCAATCCATGGATATATAATTAACAGAAGCATCTGCGAAAATATTATCAACAATGGCGGTTCAGATAGTAAAAATAATCTTGCTGATTCAAAAGAAAATTTTGATGAGAGCATTAATAATACTTTTTTTTACTTTGGTGCAATCCATGGAAACGAAGCAAATACGGCTCATCTAGTTGATAAATGGAAGAGTGATTTAATACAGCATTGCAACTCAATTCCGCAAAATACAAATATAATTATTTTGCCTTCTATAAATCCAGATGGTGTTGCAATTAATAACAGATTTAATAGCAATTCAGTCGATCTCAATCGTAACTTCGATACGAAGGATTGGCAACAGATTACTTACTTAACAGATGGTAAAACATTTCTAAACGGCGGAGGTAACCATCCTTTTTCTGAAAAGGAAACACAATTAATTCGAGATATTATCTTGCTTACTAGACCAGAATTAACTATATCTTTTCATTCATGGGGAAGAGTTATTGTGCCAGCAGATATAAATAATTCTTACACATACGCCAATTATTACTCTGATTATTCGGGCTACTATGTCGAGGATATCACTGCAAGTGCTGAGGACAGTTCATTTAATTATGTTACAACAGGATCATTTAATGTGTGGATGGCAAGCAATAAATTATCTGCGCTAACTATAGAACTTTGGGATTTAGAAAATGATGACTGGGGTCGAAACCGACTTGCTTTATGGGATACGATTTCTGATATTAACAAACTTTCTTTTCTAAATGACGATATAAAGAAGCATCAAGATAAAAACGCACAATAAGAAGCGTGAATACACTTGTATATCTTTTAGAAATTAAAATAGGTAGCAGGTTATTCTAGACAGCAATCGACTTTATCCTTTACCCATTTTCCTAGGCTTCCCCAGAAGTTAGAGCTTTTTGAAGCACTATCATTGTCTTCAGAGCCACTATCCGTATTTTTTATATTTCTAACTTCAGTCAGTTTACTCTTTTCAACTGTATTTACAGTGATTTTTGATTGTTTCTTCTTTGAGTTTTTCTTTTCCATTATTATGAAAGCAAAATCTTAACTTTCTAAATCTTCCTTTACTCCTTCTGAATCAATAAGGCCCATATTTAGTCCCCAAAATAATGAATACAATCCATATGCCTTAGCAAAACAGTCCTCAGCTTCTTTTGTTTCGCCCTGTGCAAGCTTTTTTGTACCGTATTCCATAAGTCGATAACTGGATCCCAATAAATGCTTAGAAATACACCATACTTCTCCTTGATATTCTGGGATTATTTTCAACATAAGCTCTTTCCTCATTTTTCTTATTTCATCAAGGATTGTGTAATACTTTGATTCACCTGTTTTTGCACCACTAAAAAACAAATGCTCCTCAATATTGATTAGATTCATAATCGCTACAGTTAAATCTTCGTCTGAAGACAGATCAAGCTTATTATCCTTTTTTAATGTGTCATATTTCTCTACAAGTTTATTTACTTTATCTATTTCTAACTTGCTTACTTTTGCCATTATTTTGTAGTTAATATTTTAGTTTTAATAAATCTAATTATGCTTAGACTAATTAGTATTTTATCATACTTGCTGAAAAATGTGAAAAACTATAACGTTTTATTAGTTAATAGTTTATGCTAGGAATATTTATCAAGGTTATCTATCAATAATAAAGGATAAAATAACCCGCAACTGTAAGCAACCATATTATACCAACCGGCACAATTACCCTTTGAAAAGGAAATCTCGCCTTACCACCATTATTTCTTTTAATCTGAGCATCAAGAAGATAACCAGAAACAAAGCCTAACATTCCAAATGCTGGTCCGATCAATAATTTATCAATACCCCATAAAACATGATCGAAATGGAAGTTGATGTAATCTAATGAATATAGCGGATAAATAACAGAGCCTATTGTTATCAAAGCTATTAACACGAGTCTTAATTTTCCTAGCTTTTCTAACCAACCTTTTTTTGCGAACCACTCTTCAGTAAGCATTGTGATGGCTACCAACATTGCGCCAAGCCACAAACCTGTAATCAAGTCATCAATACCAAGAAATTTTGCCAATCCCAATCCCGCGGCAACTCCACCTACACATACTGGACATATTGCATAGGCTGAGGTGGGAACAAATAATGTTGCTGCAGAAATAATTGTTGGTAAACTTATTAATGCTGAAATAATACTTAATGCTTTCTTTGATGATTTGTTCTTTTTTGAATCCTTTTTTCTATTAATATTACTCGATTTACTACTCCCATTATCATGACAATCTGTTTCCTTATCGTTTAATTCACTATCCAATTTGTCTGTCGTTTTATCATTATTCTTAGTCAATATCTTACCTATAGCAAAAAGCAAGATTAACAGTATAAAAATTACAACTATCAAAATCTCTGTATTCGTTTTTCCCTTAAGAAATATCTCTTCCATCAATTCATTGTTAACAATTTATTACTGATCTAGAATCAACATACTTTTTTGTTAATCTAGTAATACTAATTATCTTTTTCAGCGGCCTCGGAATTTTTTTTATTCATTACGAGACTATCCTTTCAACGAATTCTTACCGAGTAAATTAAGTATAACATTTTTATTGAACTGAAATCAATTAATAAGATTAAATAATTAGCATACAAATTGTGATTACATTATTCTTTTCAAATTGAGGAATATCTGATAGAATCCGAAGCAGAAGAGTTTGTTAAACAAATTCTAGGTCCAATCTAAATTATTAAATAAAATAAAGTGAAGCTATTTTCAAAATTATTTGCAATATTTATTATATGTTTTTTGTTTATCTTTGCTACTTACTTAGTCATGAAAGAATACATGCATATTGATTTGGTAAAATTAATTATTGGTGATAGAAAAACAAATACAAATCAGGTTGATGACAATTCAGAAGTCGAAGATGTTGATGTAAGTCGATCTTCATCATCGCAAGAGACAAAAATCACAGTATCTATGCCCGATGGATGGGAGAAAAACGAAAGCTCAGTTCTTGAACATCAATATATGAAGGGTACTTCATCTTTCATGTTAAAATCTGAACCTTTTGAAGGTACTGATCTTTATGATATCGTCGATCAGGCAAAAGAAATCTACAGCGATACTTTTGATAATGTAACCTACATCGGATCTACAAAAGATATTGAAATAAATGGGAATCCAGCAAAAACAATAGTATTCACAGCAGATATAGCAGGATTAGAAATGAAATACATGTATGCTTATACTATCATTAATGGTGAAGTCTATGTAGCAACATTTGGTGATCTTGCATCTACATTTGATTCACTTCAAAGTGATTACGATGCAATTCTTGCCAGTATAGAATACTAATTACAGTTAAGTGCTTACAAATTATCATTTATTTGTAATAGTTTTTGATGATCTTCCCAATAACATCCAGCACAGAACTACCACATAAATTGAACACACAAAAGTACTCTTTGTATTTTGCCCATCAATAAGATATTTGTTAGCGTTTTTGCAATAGCTTATATTACCAACATAAACAGATATTTTCGCCGATAATAAGGGATAACTTGACATTTTACTCACTTAAATATACATTATTCTAATGGAACCAAAGCGCCCCGATTTGCTATACAAATCTATTATTGTCGTTTTGTGTTTATTGTCAATTGGTTTTTCGATTTATTTATATATAACACTTCGTAAAATCAGTCCAATAATACAAGCTTCAAGAAGTTCAATACAAGATACTCTTTCTTCAATACAAATTCAGGATAGCTCTGGCAATTACACAATTATTTCTCCCAAGGTCGTAATAAATGATATTGTTTCTGCACTTAAAAATGATCCTGCCTTTATTAATTCAATAGCTGGTTTACAAGGTGAGAAGGGTGAGAAGGGCGACACAGGAGAAACAGGCGCGACAGGTGCACAGGGATTGCAAGGCATACAAGGAGAAAAAGGCCAAGACGGATCCTCTACAGGTATACCAGGTCCTGCTGGTGCAGATGGTCTTGATGGAGTTGATGGATCGGATGGACTCAGTGCTTACGATATTGCCGTTGCTGAAGGCTATTCGGGTACTGTTGCTGAATGGTTAGCTTCATTAATCGGACCACAAGGACCTGCAGGCGCTGATGGTATAAATGGAACTAATGGTCTTGATGGAATAGATGGATCGGATGGACTCAGTGCTTACGATATTGCCGTTGCTGAAGGCTATTCGGGTACTGTTGCTGAATGGTTAGCTTCATTAATCGGACCACAAGGACCTCAGGGGCTACAAGGTTTGCAGGGATTACAGGGAATTCAGGGAGAAGTTGGTCCTCAAGGGATTCAAGGTGAAACCGGACTACAAGGGCCCGCAGGTGCTGATGGTATTAACGGAGTTGATGGGTCAGATGGTCTTAGTGCATATGAAGTGGCTGTCGCACAGGGATATTCGGGTACTGTTGCTGAATGGTTAGCTTCATTGATAGGTCCACAAGGACCTCAGGGGCTACAAGGATTACAGGGAATTCAGGGAGAAGTTGGTCCTCAAGGCATACAGGGTGAAACAGGTGCTACTGGCCCTCAAGGACCACAGGGCGAACAGGGTTTACAAGGATTACAAGGAATACAGGGTGAAACCGGACTACAAGGGCCCGCAGGTGCTGATGGTATTAACGGAGTTGATGGGTCAGATGGTCTTAGTGCATATGAAGTGGCTGTCGCACAGGGATATTCGGGTACTGTTACTGACTGGTTAGCTTCGTTAATCGGTCCACAAGGACCTCAGGGAGAGCAAGGATTACAAGGAATACAGGGTGAAACTGGTGCTACCGGTCCAGCAGGTGATCCACTTGGCGGGTTGACTGATCCGGGTGCCGATAGAATTATGTTTTGGGATGAAAGCGCGAATGCTCCAGTCTGGTTATCATTAGGAGGTAATCTTGCAATAACAGAGACAACTTTAGATGCAATAATACCTGCCGATAGTTATGTTACTGGAGTTGCTTTTACCGGTACAAGCACAAAAACTTTAACAGTAACAAGAAGTAACAGCTTACCAGATCTGACTGCAACATTTGATGATATTGGTTTTGCAAATCCAATGAATACTGCTGGAGACTTAATATATGGAGGAACTAGTGGAGCTCCTACTCGACTTGCGGGTACAGCTCAAAGTAACTACTTTCTGAAGTATAACACAAGCACAAACGCTCCAGAATGGGCTGCTATGCCGAGCTCTTCATTGACATTCTCAAATGGTTTGACTGACACTTCTGGCACAGTAACTCTTGGAGGTAATTTAACTGCAAATACTACAATAACTCAAGATAATGCAGAATCATTCACACTAAGAAATAACGGAACTGCAAATACTATTGTTGACCTTGCATCTACAGGTGATTTCGCAGTAATAGATGGAGCTTCAACTACTTTTACAGTTACTGACGATGGATATGTTGGAATTGGCACAAATGCTCCACTCGGAGTACTTACGATAAAAGATATGGCAGCAGCAGAGGCAACTACTGCAGGTTCTAGCTATTTATTAAGCCTTGCAGCACCAAGTTCGAGAGTCCCATTAGTCATCCGGCGAGATATTACTGACACATCAAATGGCACGATAGTTTGGTTTGAAACTAAAACAGGAGAATTAGGAGGTATAAATACTTTAGGCATCAATAGTAAAGGTACTTTATCATTTGGAGCCTCAACAGGTAAACAACTTGCCCTTTACGCAAACAACGCCTATCAATATCCAAATATACTTATACAAGATACAGGAAATATTCTCATTCATAACACAACTGATCCAACTATCGCTTTTTACAAAGCTCCGTCTTGGGGCACAATTGCAAAATTTTCGGCAGAGACAACAGGTGGAAATTTTTATGATTCTGCTATCTCGTTTTATAATCATGTTAATAATACAGGAACATTATCAACTACTCCAACACTTACCGTCAAAGGCGCGAATACTGGAACATCAGGTTTAGTCGGTATAGGTACTGCAACTCCAGGATACAAATTAGATGTTGCAGGAGATATAAATATTGCTTCAGGTTCGGCTCTTTACATAAATGGTAGTAACCTATCTCAATTTTTTATTGACAGTGCTGGAACAACTGGCCAATATTGGATGTCTGATGGTTCTGGCAAGGGAACATGGTCATCGGTGGCACCAGGTAGTTTTACATTCACCAATGGATTACAATCTGATTCGGGTAAAACCGCCAATGATATAATTTGGGGTGGAAATCTGAATCAAAGTACAAGTATTATTCAAGATGGTAACGAGGCCTTAACCTTTACTAATGCTGGTTCAGGAAGCACTTCAGTTGATCTTACTTCAACAGGTAACTTTGAAGTTAAGACTAATGGAACGACTAAATTACAAGTTTCTCCTGATGGAACAACAAAAATCGGTGATATTGCAGGTGGGAATTATGTATCTATCGATGCAAATGGTCAGCTTTTGCTAAATGGGACCGCAGTATCAGAAGATGATCTAACTATCCCTGTTACATCGACCAAATTAGGAGGTTCCAAAGAACCAACTTTTACTAAGTTCAAGGATAATGGTGCTGGAAGCCAAGGTGTCTTTTCATATGTATTTCCGGATGCTACAGAATCAGAATTATATCTTGTTGCTCAATTACCACACACATATAAGCCAGGAACAGCTGTCGAGCCACATATTCACTGGACGCCAACAACTACAAATACTGGTAGCGTCTTGTGGGGGATTGAATGCACATGGCAAAGTGCAGGAGGTACTTATGGGAATACTACAGTAGCAACCCAAGCAGATGCCGGTGACGGAGTAGCATACAAGCACCAGATGGCTCCCTTGCCCGATATTGATGGCACAGGACAATCTGAATCCAGCATGTTGATATGCCGAGTCTTTAGAGATGGTGCAAATGCAGCAGACACATATACTGGTGGAGCCGCGATGCTCGAGATTGATTTCCATTATCAAGTTGAGAAATTTGGTAAGAGTATTTCTGTAAATTAGTCTTGAAATTTAGTTTGTATTGCACTTATATTAAGCTATGAATTTTAAGTGGAATTGTGTTACTTTTAGGATAGTATTTCGTATCTATTAATATGAAAGATAAATCAAAAATAATTAAGATATTGTTTCTAATAGCAATTCTTGTTGGATTAGCTTATTTTCTACTTGTTAATCGATATATTTTCCTTGGACATGATTATTATGTAATCTCGAAAAATGGACCATTTACGGTAAAAGAACAATACTTATCAAATCCATATTATTACCACGCTGAAGGATTGTTTAATCTTTTCATAAATAAGAATAATAAGGACGGATATGTTTCACAAGATTATGTTATCGTATTAGATAAAAATGATTTATCTTATATCAAGGTAATCAAATATCCTCAAGGCTATTACAATATGGTGGGCGGAAACGCAACAATCACAGAAGGCATCGTCAACTTTTGGGGTACAGATGGCTCAGATACCTGTCCAAGAAATCTTTTTCAATACGATATTAATAGCGATATACTAAAGGATCTTGGAGAATATACAGAGGATTGTGGCAACTAGATACAATTTATTAGAGTATGCCACCAACCAAATTGCGTTCCAATTATATCTACCCATGACTACCCTATCACATTCTGATTTATTACCTTCAGCACGTTCCTAATAAGTACATTTTTGAAGGTGAATCGGGTAATGCTTATAGCACAGCGCATGGATTGTAATGGTGACGGATACTTTTAAAAATCAAAGGCTGGTTACATAAACTAATTCCTAAATAAAGTAAATTTGCTATTGAAATATCTACTATTGTCATCTATATCATTTCCTTTTATTAAGATTTCATGTAAACTTAATTTTTAGTAACTAATTTCATTTTTATTTATATGTTGGATTTTAAAATTCCTATCGAACGCGAACTGTACCGCATGCAGAAAATTAAGTATAAAGGTAAGGATATTCAAACTTATATGTTCGGCAAGGGAGATATTAACAATGCAGTATTTTCTTTCCCTGCCTTCCCCCACTCTGGACTTATGTACTTGTATTTCCTATGGCATTATGATCCTCAAAACCTTTGTTTTGTTACTTTTGACCTACCTGGCTGGATTGGGAAATCAGAAGTCCCATTTGAAAACAATAGATACGATGAAGAAGAAGTCTTAGAGATAGCAACAAAAGTCAGGGATAATTACGGAATAAATAAATGTAATGTTGTTGGTTATTCATTTGGATCAACTCTAGCTGCAAGACTTGGAGCGATGGACAGCGAAAATATTAAAAAAATTGCTTTTGTATCACCTGTCCTTGCAGGAAAAGATATTAAAGAAGGTTGGCGTCGTGCAACTATGGAAATGATCGGCAAACTTGGATTATGGTCTTTCGTAAAAAAATATCTATACTATAAATTTAGTGGATACAAAAAAGTCATTAAACTATCATTTGAAGAAGAAGGTATGGATACAACAGTCATTGACGCTTACGAAACACTGATAGCTCAATCTGATTCCAGAGTAATCTTTGATAGTTTATACAAATTATTTAATAGTGATTATTCTGATTATGTACGTCAAATACCACCAGAAAAGGTTATAGTCGTAAGTTCCAAAGGAGAAGATCCTTACTTACGCAAACAAGCTGAACATGTACGAAGAATCCTTGACGGAGAACAAACTGCTTTCCTTGAGGGCGATCACCAAGCCTTTATACTCGATCCTAAATCAGACAGCGTTAACAAAGTATTAAAAATGCTTTTAGATTAAGTGAAATTGAAGTTCGAGATTATCTATTCAATAAAATCCCTTTATACCGATATATTATAGCTATATATTTTATTATCTAAAAATGATATAATACCTATGTCTAAGCTATTGAAATGATTATTCATAGAGATAAGTAAAGACAGTTTAAATTTATTTTTTGTAAGATGGATAATTGTAAAATTTTCCTAGGCAATGTCAATTTCAATACAACAATTGAGGCATTGGTCGAGTTAGCTTCACAATTCGGTGAAGTAGTTGATTCATATAAACCAGAGCGAAAAGGCTTTGCGTTTATAACATTTAAGACACCTGAACAAGCAACAGCTGCAATCGAAGGATTGAACGGTAAAGAAGTTGACGGCAGAGAACTTAATGTAAGTATCGCTAAACCTAGAGAAGAGAGACCAAGAAGAGATTTCAATAGAGGTGGTTATCAAAGAGATTACCAGAACTAATAAACTTTTTTGTTTCGAAGATATAAACCCCTTGCTCGCGCGAGGGGTTTTATTTTTTATACACATTTTTGTACCCCAGATTTTAATTATTTGTTGACTAAGTTATTTTGTAATGATAATTTCTTGCTAATCTGGTAAAATATACCTTGTCGATGGAAGGGTGTCTGAGTGGTCGAAAGTACCGCTCTCGAAAAGCGGTTCCCGCGCAAGCGGGACGCGGGTTCGAATCCCGCCCCTTCCGCCAATTTTCACTTTTTGTGAAATCGTAAG
>JAKPPS010000039.1 GCA_029547225.1 bacterium
TGGTACAACAGGTAAGCTTGGTACACTCGGCTTTGCAGGTTCAACATCGGGATTGGTAACAGTACAACCTGCCGCAGCAGCAGGTACATGGACGCTGACATTGCCAACGAGTGCCGGTACAAATGGATATGTATTATCAACGAATGGCTCAGGAGTGACTACTTGGTCGGCAGTAACCTCGTTGGTAGCTGCAGACACTTGGGATTATGATGATTTCGTTGATACAATGTCTCTTGATGCGAACTTGATAACTAATCAAACGACCTATACTTCAACCCACAATTATACTGGTACTACAACAACTGGATTAACATACAATGCAGATAGTGTTACGACAGCAAATGCAGTTGAGATATCAGCAGATGGATTAACTACTGGTAGTGGAGTACGGCTTTCATCTACTTCAACAGCTGGTGGAGCAAGTGTTACGAGTAGTGTTTTGTATATTGATAGAAGTGGTACAAATGCTTACAATGCACATATCTCTACTGGCATAAATATTAAGGTTGCTAATACAGGAACATCGTCAATTAATCGTGGAGTTCAATCAACTGCAAATGGTGGAAGTAATAATTATGCTGGCTATTTTGTTGTAAATGGTACAACGGGTTCAAAAACTGGTTTATTTTCATGGGTTTTAAATGATTCGTCTTCAGTATCATATTCAGGATATTTTGCAAATACAACTACCAATACAACAACTGATGCATTGGCAAAATATGGTATTTTTGTAAGTTCAACTGGTAATTTTCCTGGCTCGAGTGGTCGTGCAACAACCAATTATGGTTTATATGTAGATACAGTATCTGGAGCAGATGCAAATTATGCCGCTGTTTTTGCAGGTGGAAATGTAGGTATCGGTACTTCAAGTCCTAGCGCTTTACTTAGTTTGTATGGTCCATTCAATACAATCCCTAATTTGAACATTGAAAGACGTGATCCAGATATAGCAAATGGAGATGGTTTGGGTGTAATAGAATTCGCTGGCAGTGATGCGACAGTATTAGATCAAATTGGAGCAAAAATTTATGCGGTCGCAGATAATACTTGGGACGGTGGAACGAATGACGCTCCTACTCGGTTGGAATTTTTTGTCCAGAGTAATGGTACTACAGATACTCTGACAACTCCAGCCCTCACAATTGATAGTACTGGATATGTAGGTATTGGCACACAAGCTCCTGCAGTAGCTTTAGAAGTTAGTGGTAATGGTAAGTTTAGTGCAATTGGTTCTGGAACCTATGTTGGAGCAGTTAATCGAACTTCAGATGGTACATTTACCACTGCAACTTCAGATATCCGTTTTAAAAAAGATGTTGAAACAATTACAGGAGCATTAGATAAAGTAAATCAATTAAGAGGAGTTACATTTAATTGGATAGATCCAAATGAACCAAAGCGGATGACAGGTATGATCGCACAAGAAGTAATAGATGTAATGCCTGAATTAGTCTATCAAAACCCTACGGATGGATATTATGGATTGTTGTACGGAGAAACATCAGGACTATTGATTGAAGCGATAAAAGAATTAGATGACAAGGTAGATAATCTTGGATTTACTGTAACCGAAATAGATGGAGTAAAAAATCTCAATTTCGATGGCACTCTAGTTGCAACAAATATCAAAGCACAAAATATCGAAGGCATGGAGATAATATCTGAAAATATATCGACACTTGAAGACACTCAGGTCTCAACAGAACAGCAAATAACAGAGATCAATGATCAATCACTAGATTTGCAAACACGACTAAGTAGTGCGGAGATAAGCATTGCAAACAATGTTGCACGACTCGACCAACATTCTTTAATACTTGATAGGATAACTGCGATAAATACTCAGATGTATCAATACAATATGGATATACAAGTATTGGGAGATATGTTTATTGATGGAAGTATAAATGTAAGTAGTGAAGCAATCTTTAGTGGTCAAATACTGTTTAATCAAGATACAGTCGGACAAGCAAGGATATTGACAGGTCACACAGAAGTTTATGTTCCGTTTACTCAAGAATATAGGTATCAACCAGTTGTTACCTTAAGTATGCTCGGAAATAACAGTGTAAACAAGTTCTATGTCGACGAAGTAACGACTGCAGGTTTCAAAATTAAAATTGATGGTGTTCAAGCAGACAATGTTACACTAAACTGGCATGCCTTTGCATCTCCAAATGCTAGATTGGTTGATAGTACAGGAGTTGTAGCTGGAATACAAACTTATCGCCCACTTAAGGGATTAGATCAGATATTTGTTGACCCTTTGATAGATGATACTTGTGTCGGTTATGTTGAAACACAAAGTTTTAGTGAGACACATGATGGTGTAGATCTAGCAAAATATGAAGGTTGTATCATAAGCTCAGTTGGTGTCGGTCGTGTTATCTTTGCTGGTTATGAGGATATTTCAGGTAATATTGTTAGGATAGATCATGGAAATGGTATAGTTACTGCTTATGCACATGGTACTGGTGAGTTCTTTGTAGAAGTTGGAGATTATGTAGATGCAGGTGATCCAATCATGATGATGGGTACAACTGGTACTTCTACAGGTATTCATACGCACTTTATGTTAATACAAGATGGCACAGCTATTAACCCTAAGGGCATAATACCGTATAATGCAATCTATTAGTTAAATTTTTAAGTTGTTCGTGATGCACGATTTGATTATTGTTGGTGCTGGACCTGCAGGTTATACCGGCGCGATTTATTCAGCAAGATATGGTTTAGATACTTTAATTATTGGAGAAATGGTCGGAGGTCTGGCGAGTGAAGCACATAAAATCTGTAATTTCCCAGGCTCTTTTGAAACTTCAGGTGTCGAACTAATGTTTAAGTTTAAAGACCATGTAAATAAAGTAGGAGCTAAAGAGATCAATGATAGGGTAGAGGAAATCACCAAAATGCAAGATGCAGAAGGTAAAGATATTTTTACAGTAAAAACTAATCGCAGTGGTGAATTTACTGCCAGAGCAATATTATTAGCTAACGGGCTTAAGCGTAGAAAACTTAACCTTCCAAACGAAAATCAATTATACGGTCGCGGATTAAATTACTGCGCCACTTGTGATGGTCCATTGTATCGTGGTAAATCTGTTACAGTAATTGGTGGTGGTGATGCTGCTACAACTGCAGCTTTATTTCTCTCGGAAATTGCTACAGAGGTACATATGATCGTCTGGGAGTCCGAACTTCATGGAGAAATGGCTTGGATCAATGCAATACTTAACAACAAAAAAGTAATTCCACATTATAACAGTGGAGTCAAAGAGTTGCTTGGTACAGATAGATTCCAAGGACTTATTACTACACGAGATGAAAAAGTTGTAACTGATGGTGTTTTTGTTGAGATAGGATTTATTCCGGATGTATCGTTAGCTACTAGCTTAGGGGTTGAGATAGATGAGAGAGGATATATTATCGTTAATAAGGATTTTTCAACAAATGTTAAAGGAGTTTTCGCCGCAGGCGATGCTACTAATGGTATGAACGATTTTAAACAGGTTCTCACTGCTTGTGCTGGTTCAGCTATCGCTGCTCAATCAATTTTCTTGATGATAAAGCAGTAGTATACCCAGACTTAACGAAAAATCTATTGTGATAGTATTTAGTAACCAATCACTTGGATAACTAACAGTATCCAAAAGAGCTTGGATTTGCTGATTTTTTATTTCCACGAAAGCGTGTGAAATTTATTCTACTTTTTCTCTGATTTTGGTGCGAAAAAGAGAATGTATATCAATGGTAAAAGACCTAATGTATTGAGTATCATAAGTGCGATAAACCAGATTTTACTGCCAGCTCTTGCGGATTTCCACAGTGCGATGGCTCTTAGGGTAATATCAAGTATTGTTAAAACTATCATCAATATAAAGGCCAATTATCTGCAAAGCTTGTTGGGAAAGAAGGGGCTATAGTTGCAATCTTTTCTACAAACAATGTATTATCCATTTTTTTATGATTTAATTTAATTTCTCTGATTTACTCAATTTATTATAATGTTGAAGTTGTAAGAATACAAGATATGCTAAGTATGATAGCCACCAATTAGCTGTTTAAATGGCTAGTATCTGTCTTGATTCTGATTAGATACTTGAGTAGATCTTAATCATTATCGTTCAAATATCTGTTTGCGAGCATGCCACAGGCACCGTTAATATCATTTCCTCTGGATACGCGTATAAAAACATTAATCCCGTTTCTTTTCAATAAATCGGCGAACTCATTTATTTCTATCAATCGGTTGCTTAATATCCTTGGGCGATTATTTTTACTTTTGAAATCTTTGCTATCACTAATATTTTCAAGATTTTTTTCTGAAATAGCTGAACTTTTATTCTTGTAATTTGTATATCGTATATCATCAATTCTAATACTTTTTGTAATATCCGGATCATTTTTACCTCTGTTGTAATTAATTATATTAACAAAGGCTAACTGTCTAAATGGCTTAATCAAGTCAATAAGCTCGTAAGCGTCATTTACACTGTTATTGATACCATCTAAAAAAATATACTCAAAGCTGATTCGCTTATTCTGGGTAAAGGCGTAATCATGAAAAATATTGATTAATTGATCAAGCCTATTATATCGAGCAGAGGGGATAATTCTTTCCCTTATGAGCTGATTTGCACTATGTAAACTAAACGCAATTCTAAATTGCCTTTTTTCTTTTAATAACTCTGGTAATAGATCGACAATGCCAACAGTTGATAAAGTGATATTTCTAGCTCCAAGTCCGATGAAAGAATTCGATGTGATAATATCAATAGCTTTAAGGACATTATCCAAATTGAGTAATGGCTCACCCATACCCATAATAACGATATTGGTAACATCGTTGTTAGTAGGTAACTTATATTCACTATTTTTAATAAGATCTGTTTGATCTGGAGTAGGGTTCTTTAGTATTCTTTTGAAGTACATAATCTGGTCTATTATTTCTTGTACAGAAAGATTCCGAGTAAAACCAAGTCTACCAGTTGCGCAGAATGCACAGCCCATCGGACAGCCAATTTGAGTGGAAACACACACCGTGTTGCGATCCTTTTCGCTAATTAGCACTGACTCAAATTGATTGCCATCTAGGGTTTTAAATATTATCTTTATGGTGTTTTTATCACAACTGAACTTTTTTGGCTCGAGTACGCTAAGTAAGATATTCTTTTTGATCTCTTCTCTGAGAGAGTTTGGAAGTCCAGTTATTTCGTTGAAATCGTTGACACATTGATTGAAAATTGATTGGTTGAATTGTTCAATTCTGTACTTAGGAAGCGACTTTTGCTGTGCAAAGATTTCGAAATCAAGTGTACCTAACATTACTTGTGTTTTCGGGCTATTAATATTTGTGTTTACTGTCAAGTCTTTTTGCATATTTTGCTTAATACTAAATTTGTTAATATTGTGTAAAAATGGTAGAATTAAGTATATATGATTATTGTATCATTTATCTTCTAAATATTCTTCTTTTTGCACCTGTAGCTTAATTGGCAGAGCAACTCACTCCTAACGAGTAGATTGTCGGTTCGATTCCGGCCAGGTGCGTTTTTTGTTTTTCTCCGGTCTCTTAATGAAAATATTATTACGCTTTAGATTTTCTCATGCATAGGAAATGTTGGAAAAATGAAAAATCCTTAATTATCGTCTCGCAATATGATATCAATTTTTTTATTTACTGATATTCTTCCTAGTTTATTTCGTACACCATTATTGAAATATTCTGATCTGTTACCTCGATATGATAACTCTTGTCAGAGCTGAAGTTTGTGATGAAATATTTATTAATAATATTATTGGTATTTGTTTCTTCTGCATTTGTCGATGTCTCTGAATCTGTATTCTCAAGTCGTGACTCTTCATTTTCTGCAGGATCCTCAGTGTTATTCTCATCTATACTTTTATGAATGAGTTGGTTTTTGCTTAGGAGCATATTTTGATTATCTCCTTCGTAATCAATAAAGTTGATGTTGTAATCCTGTTCATATAACACATATTTGCTGTTTGGTAACCATTTTATATCTGATATTGGTGAATCTTCAGTCGAATTAAGAAGAATTTTCTTACCCAATCTTGTGTAATTATCTGTTTCTTCTTTATAAAAAGTGAATGTGTACAGTGCAAACTCGTTTTCAATATCTGCAATCTCATTTGCATCATTTTGATTCATTGAATCTTCGGAACTAATGTCTAGAGGTATAACCGATTTATAAAGTATCATCGTATCATCAGGAGAATATGAAATGAATGTACTCGGATCTGTAGTAATAATGCTATATTTTTTATTAATTCCGTCATACCAGTATAATGCATGAGTTGTTTGTATTATTGTCCCACGACCTGTATCATTTGGCTTAAAACCAATTATATCACCACAAAATAGAGTGGAGTAAGGCGAATTACTGAAAGATGCCAGTTTATTGTTATCGTTGTTAGATTGTAACAATGTGCTGATCTGTCTTAGATATTCTGGATTGTTGTTAAAATAAATTTCATCGATAAATACTTTCTCTTCAGTCCCATTAAGCTTTTTCTGAGAAATTTTGTAATATTCTTTCTCGACCATGACGGGAGATAATGTTGTCTTCTCGGTTTCATCAAGTTCTTCTTGTGATGAAGCGGTAGTATTATTCTGTATAGTATTGATGTTTTCAATAGTATTTGCATCTTGTCTGTACTGGTCAATAATGGTTCTTTTTTCCTTGGTTAGATAATAAAAGTTACCATATGTGTCTGTAGTCCAAATTGAAGGATTCTTAAGTAATACTGTGGTTGCACCTGTATTGAAATTGAAACTTAATACTTCACTTTTATTCGATAATATAATGTTCTTATTGTCGTCGGCCCAAGTAATTGAATAATTCTCATAGTATGAATCCAGTTGGACTTCAATAAGTTGAGCTGTGTTATCATTTGTAGTTGCGATGAAGCTTCGCTTATCTGTGATGTAAGTTTTCATTTCATCCGGATTGGTAATATTGGAAATGTCTTGACTGTAATTTGTTAAAGTAAAAAGTATGTATTCACCATTTTCTGTTGGAAGTGCTTCTATGCTGTAAAATTGTGTTGTTGGGATATTTAAGATGGTTTTCGGGTTCTCGGATATGTCCCAGAATGCCCTGTTGAAGCGATATTCTTGAAGTGAAACAATTTCTGTCGAGTTTGTATCATAAGTCATGTCGATAGATGGATTGAGTATAGATTGCGGACGAACCTTGCTTATAGTTGAGACATCTTTCTCTTTATCAAAAGTCTTAGATGAAATAAAAAAAAGATGATCTTCGTTTTGTGATAACAGTGTGTCGATTAATTGTCCTTCGATAGTTGTAAGGAGTTGTCCCTCAATATCATTTTTTATCATGTAACTATGAACAAAAGTCGATTTTGAGGGCATTATTTCGACCTGTTTTACCCATGGGTGATATCCGTCTTTTAATAGACTTACTGAATATTTGCCTTCCTCAAGAGATCCAACAGTTTTTGTGGTTTTGCCAATTATTTTATCCATCAAAGATATGTCAGCTTGAGTTGGATCGCTATCTACACTTAAAACTCCAGTTTGTCTCACAGAAGAATCTTTAAAGCTTAATCTGTATCCTTTGGAATATAAAACTACAGCGATGGTACCAGTTATTATCAAGATAGGGATGATGATTATGCTAACAATGTCAAAAATCTTATGTAACAACTCTTTATTCTTCTTGTGCATGTTAATTCGAAAATCAAATTATTCTAGCTATTATATCTTATTGCACAATATATTTCTATTTTTTATTGTTGGTAAGATTATTATCTTGTAAGGCTCTGAAAAATTTAAAATACAAATCTTTTTTAAATAGTATTTTAGTTATTAAATATTTGATAAAATAAAGACATCGCATTATTTTGATGGTATAATCAAACGAATTATAGATAGATTAGATAATTTCTTTATTTACCTTTTATGGCAGATAAAATTGCAGATAATAAAAAATTAAAAAGATTGATGACAGGGGATAGGCCGACACATAACACTTACTCTATAGCTCACTACATCGGATCTCTTAAGTCAAGGATAATAAATCAAGATAAGTATGATACATTCGTTTTTATTGCAGACTATCATGCATTGACAACGCATGCAGATAAAACTTCTTTGATATCCAGTAATACAGTTGGCATGATCAGGACAATGTTAAGTCTTGGTTTGGATCCCAAAAAAGTAGTCTTGTATCGCCAATCAAGGATTGTTGAAACATTCCGATTACATACGATTTTATCTATGCTTACAGCAATGCCGGAGCTTGAAAGACAGCCTATGCTCAAGGAAAAAATAGCTTCCGGTTATAAGCTAACATACGGTTTGATGGGTTATCCAGTATTGATGGCATCAGATATCTTGATTATGGATGCAGACTTGGTACCTGTGGGTAAAGATAATGAAGCTCATATTGAGATAACAAAAGATTTAGCACGTCGTTTTAATAGTATGTACGGTCATGGAGAAGATGTCTTAGTTGTGCCCGAAGGAGAGATTGGAGAAATTGTTATTGGTCTCGATGGACAGGGAAAAGCTGGAAAATCTACAGGTGGTATATTTTTCGATGATAGTACAGAAGAAGTTAAGAAAAAAGTAATGAGTATGTATACCGATCCAACAAGATTAAAAGCAACTGATCCGGGCCACGTAGATGGAAATCCTGTTTTTATTTATCATGATTTATTTAATACGAATACTGATGAAGTGAAGGATTTAAAGGATCGTTATGTTAAGGGTACTGTTGGAGATGTAGAAGTAAAGCAGAAATTATTAAGTGCAATTGAGCAATTCATGGAACCAATCAGACAAAAAAGATCAGAAATAGACAAGAATATGACAGATGACGATATATTTGATTTATTAAGACAAGGTGAAGAAATTGCAAACAACTCGGCAGAAAAAACTATAAATCGAGTTATGAAGGCGATGGATTTCTAGTTTTATTTTTATTGATTAGTTTGATTCTGGAAGCGAATTGTCAGAATTCAAATAATAATTTTTAAGTTTAGGTGGTGTAATTATGTTAGGATTTTCGAAGAGAGTCGGTATCGATCTCGGGACAGCAAACTCAATAGTGTTTTTAGAGGGGCAGGGCGTAGTCTTAATGGAGCCTACAGTAGTTGCCTTAGATGTCTCAAACTACACTGTTATTGCAGTAGGACAGGAAGCAAAAGAGATGATCGGTAAGACTCCGGATAATATTGTTGCAAAAAGACCTCTAAGAAACGGTGTAATAGCAGATAGTCGTGTGACAGAAGCCTTATTAAAATATTTCTTACGCAAAGCTTTGGGGCGTTCAGCGTTTTTTAAACCTGAGGTTGTGATAAGTGTACCTGCAGGTATTACTTCAGTAGAAAAAAGAGCTGTACTAAAAGCTGGTATGGGTGCTGGTATTGGTAAAATGCATCTTATCCCAGAACCTCTTGCCGCTGCTATCGGTGCAGGTTTACCGATCCATACTTCATCTGGAAACATGATAGTAAACATGGGTGGTGGTACTGCAGAAATTGCCGTGATCTCCTTAAATGGGATTGTAGAATTCAGTTCATTGCGAGTTTCTGGCGATGCACTAAATGAATCAATTATCGCTTATATGCGAAAAACTCATGGATTACTAATTGGAGAGCAAACCGCTGAACAAATAAAGATAAATATCGGTTCAGCAATTAAAGTTGCCCGCCCAAAAAGTATGGAGATAAAGGGACGAGATTCGACAGGTGGTATGCCAAGATCAATTACAATAGATTCTAACGAGGTAGCTGAAGCGTTAAAAGTTCCTTTAACTCAGATAATTCATGCAATCAAGTCGGTTTTAGAAAAAACACCACCAGAACTTTCTGCAGACATTATTGATAGAGGAATGGTCATGAGTGGTGGTACTTCGATGTTAAGTGGCCTTGATACGCTATTGACTAAAGCTACTGGCGTTGCAGCCCATGTTGCTGAAGAACCAATATATTGTGTCGCTAAGGGCACTGGAGCCTCTCTAGAATTGCTTGCTGAAGGCAAACTTACATTAAGTAGTATGCTCGAATAGAAGTGTTCTTTAAATATTCTATCCTTTGTTCAAACAGATTCTATGTCTAAGCAAACAAAAAATACGAAAAATTCAAATTCTATTCTTATAGCTACTTTTTTCCTCTTTTTTGCTACAGCGATTATGGGTAGATTATCGGCATTTGTCGATTATTATTTTACTTATTGGAATATTGAGGTTAGCGATAGACTGATTAGTAAACTTATTTGGGCAACATTCTATTTACTATTTGTTGTAATTGTATTGATAAATGATATTTTTCGTTATTGGCGAGAAATAAACGATGGTAAAGAGTATACAAATGTGAAAAATTCTTTGAGTATCAATACAAAACAAGAGAATATTCAAGGAAAAGTTACCCTTAATAGAAAAAAAGAATTCACTTTCAGAAATAAAATTAATATCCTGATATTAAAAATATGGGAAAGTAAAGTTGCTTTCTACAAAGAAAACAAGATAATTGTTTGGGCAAGCCTTGCTATAGTTGTATCATCGCTGTTTAGCGCACTTTTCGCTTATAATAAATCTGAATCTATTTGGGGATTACCATATTATGCATTGCTAGTTTCAATACCGTTGATGATCAAATATGTGTGGGGTAATAAACTACAGTTTAAGCTAGTAATTTTCCAAAATATTATACTTATTGTACTTGCACTTGTAGCACTGTATCAAAGTCGAATTTACAATTATTTGGGTGCAGAAGTTCATCCAGTAATTAGTTTTTTTGATACTTATGGTGGATTTATGCCAATTAGCTTCTTTTTGATATGGGATGATTTGATTTATTTGAGGCCAAGCTCTTTAATGGTTGATCCAAATTTTCTAGCAATCTTCTCTGTTATAGCGTTATCTTATAATGCTGCATTTCTTCCTCGAGTCAGAGAGATTAAAAAACATTTTTGGCGTATTGTTACAACCGTAATTTTGTGTTCATCCATTTTTTCGGTTGCGTATATAGTAATTGCCTCAGCTTCGCGAACTGCTGTTTTGATGCTGGTAGTAGCGATTTCCACATATTTAACAATAAAAGTAGTAAGTTATATCTCAAGTAGATTATCTCTAGTTAGAAAAAAGCCTGCTAAACTCTATTCAAGTGTGATTTGGGTTTATCTGTATAATATCTATCTTCGGATCAAAGATGGATTACTTTTGAAGGACGTTTCTTCTTTACAAAGAATAGAATATGCCAAGATTTCTTTACAAGCTTTTAAAGAATATCCGGTTACTGGGATAGGCATAGGATCGTATGGAGATTACTATCGTAATGTTTTTGATAGCAGTGCGGGTGTTGCAACCCCTCATAATGCATACATGAGAACATTGGCAGAGATGGGTTTTCTAGGTGTCGCAGCCTTTCTTTTTTATTTTGTTGCATTTGTAAAAGTAATCTTAGATAACCGAAAATATATTTATTTAGCAACATTATTTGGGATTGTGGCAGGTTCTATCTTCTATGATTTTATTATGACTCCCTGGATGTGGATTTATTTTGGTATAATATACGCTGATGCTACTAATAAAAAAACCGAATAAAAATTCAAAAATAATGAATCTTGCACAAGTTGATGAGATTTTGTTGCAAATAAGGCTTCCTTTGAGCCTTGTTTTGACACCTATCAATCTTGAAGTTGAGCGAAAAAAGTTTTTCGATTCAGATAGTTATGAACCACATTTCAAATATCGAGTTGTCAAGAACAAGAATTTACAGATATTTGAAAGTCTGAGTGAACTTGAGGAGATTGATGATGTCGATCCTAGGATTTCCGATATGTATCTGAAATTAATAAGGCAGAAATCGGAAACTAACGATTTGATGAATAATGTCGGCAATAACGAAAAGTTTACGCAGATAGCTATTAAGAAATTTGGTATGCCAAGTGCAAAATTATTTCGAAATGCTTGCCGAGTTTTAAAAGGAAGAACTTCAATTTACAATGTAAAAAGTGATACGCGAATGCAGGATACCTCAAGCTTGAATTATTCAGAAATATCATCGATTGTTGATGAATTCTTTAGGTATGCAGGCTTAGAAGGCTGGAAATCGGGTATCTCTGCAAATATCGCTAGCAATGGTGTAAAAGCTGGTGTCAAAACAAAAGTTTTGCTTATGGATAAAGATATTATGAAAAAGCCTTTTGACTTAAGAAAAACTATTGTCCATGAGATCGGCACTCATGTTCTTCGTGCAGAGAACGGCTTGAAATCAGGTTATGGAGTTTTTTCAAGAGCTAATCTTAATTCGTATTTAGATACTGAGGAAGGGCTTGCACTTTACAATGAGGAACTTTTTGGCGTATTAACCCTTGAGTCTTTGCGTAAACGAGCTTTATTTGTTTACCTTATAGGGGTAGGGCAGAATTGTACTTTTAGAGAGCTTTACAATATTTCTTTAGGATTCTTGAAGCCAAAAGATGCTTTTAATACGGTATTGAGAGTCAAGCGAGGGATTGGTGATGGTTCCCAAGCTGGTATCTATCCAAAGGATATTGTGTATTTCAGAGGATTTAGAAGAGTTAGGAAGGCTATAGATCGCTCTCCAACTATTTATAAATCTCTCTATGCGGGGAAAATCAGTCTCAAACAAGTAGAGTGGGTAGAGGAAGGTTTGTTGCCAAAAGCTAAGATATTTCCGGATAAAGAAGAGTATTCAAGATTATTCAAGAAATTGGGGATTTAATCATTCGAAAATCTGTTCGCAAAATTGGATCAGCAGAACCTAAAAATTTCGAAAATGCTTATTCACATGCGTGCGGAATTAGTCTACAAGTGCAATCTAGTACAACCTAGTGCAATCTAGTGCAATCTAGTGCAACCTTGTGTAATCGATTCTTGCACAAAGAATCAATCTAATAATAATGGAACTCCAGAAAGTAAAAGATTGCTAGCTCTAAATGAATGATAAAATCATCTCTTTTGCAATATTGATTATTTCGTAACCATCTTTAGGCTCAATCTTTTTTTCATAAGCTTTAAATCCAGGATTCATGTTTACTTCGAGGACATAAGGCTTATCATCTTTGTAGATAACATCGATAGCCATAAAGTCACTTTTGAAAGCTGTACCACATTTCTTAGCTAATTCGATAAGTCTATCCTCTGGGTTTGTAAGAAGCGAATATTCACCTTTATCAACGGTAATAAATGATCGAGTTGCTTTACGGATCCAACCTGATATCAATTTATCTCCATTTACGAACAATCTCAGATCTTCACCTATGTCAGTAAACTCTTGCAAAAAGAAATCCTTCAACTCTTTTTTGTTAAGGTTTTCTTGAGCAAAGTCCTCAACCTTATTTATCATGTAAATATTCTTTTTTACAGTTGCATCAGAAGGTTCTAAATTTGACTCAGAAGTATTTGTATCAGAAATATTCGTTTTTGGTCTTAAGTCATTCTCACCTGAGACGTGTTTTGCAAGTACAGTTTTATTGTTAAAAATTGATTGATAATCATCATAATTTCCATCAGCTCTATAAAATGAGTGTAGATAGGGGATATCATTCTGAGAAAAAATCAAAGCTTGTGTCAATTTTGAATAATTGTGCATTATTTTAATAAAATCAGAGTTCTGTATTTTAATCTGTTTCTCTGGATTTTTTTTGTTGAAATTTTCTATATGTTCAACTATTAGTCGTTTTATTTCATATTCTTCTCGGCTAAAATGTCCACGCATGATAATGTGAGTATAACTTGTAATATCTTCATTACGCACAAAAATACTGTAATTCCCGTCCTTTTGGTCAATCGATATTTCGTGGTTGTAAACATAATCGGAGGTGTGACCGAGCTTTGTAATCTCCTCTTGGAGTCTCTCTATGGCATATGGTGTCTTGTTTGAGTCACCAATCCTGGGTTGCTTATCTATAATGAGGAATTTATAGTTCATATATTTGGTATTAAAATTATATGATTATTTGGGTAAATTGTACCATACTTCCACAGTAAATTCATTCTAAAATGAATATCACGATTATTGACCAAAAGTAGGGTAATAAAGTGTAAAAAAATATGCCTCAAAGTTGAGAATAGAAATAAAGAAAATTTGTAGGATTTATGCATAAAATCGTAGCGCAAATTATAGGTCGTTGCATATATTTCGTTACTTTGATATTCTTTACTAAGTAGTTCCTCTGCTACTGCCCTCAGAGGAACGTTAATTTATTATTATAATAGTATGCAAGCACAAAATGACATGAATCCTGTTGAGAGAATAAGACAGGAGACGCAGGTTAATACCTACGCAAAAACTAATTCTAAGGGCAAGGGAGATGGCCATGGTGGATTAGTTATAGCTGGTTTCTCAGCAACACTATTAATTGGATTAATAGTAGTGTTACTAGTTGGGGCAGGTGTTGTAGGTTATCTTTTTTATCAAGAAAAACAAAAACCAGATAACTCAGTAGAACTAGCAGATTATGAAGTACAACAAATGAAAGAGAAGATTGGCAAACTAATACTCTTACCATCCGATCAAGAGCCAACTGTTGCTACCATCGTTGATATCGAAAAACTAAAAGAAACAAACCCAACTTTTTATAAGAACGCTTCAAACGGAGATAAAATCTTAGTATATTCTGATAAAGCAATATTATATGATCCAGATAATAACATCATCTTAGATGTAGCTCCGATTGTTACAGATCCTGCTTCTCAATCAGCATCCTTAAGTGTTGAATTGAGAGATGCTTCTGACGCAAAAGACCTTGATCAGATAAGTGCTGAAATTGCAAATTATGGTTCACAGTTTGTTGTAGCAACCAAGTCAGAGTCTGCGGATGCAAGCGACAATGGTGTTGAAATATTTATAGTAACTACCGATGAAACAAAAATGCAGATGGCAAGTGCTTTAGCAACATCAATGGGTGCTCAGATAGTTGAATCGATGCCACAAGGAGAACAAGCACCAGCAGATGGTGTTGATGTAGTCATTGTTTATGGTGATTAATCAATTATTTCTTTGAGATATTATCTCCCTCTGAAAAGAGGGAGTTTTTTTATCATTTATTAGACGAAAAAGTATTATTTGCTTCTAATATTTTTGGTATGCCACCAACCTTTGTACAATACACGAGACTTTTATCCATGACTACCCAAGCATTTTGCTAAGCGCGATCTTGTGTACACCATGATGAAATAAAATAAATAGTTTGTTAAAGGTAGTTGAAAGTATTATTAAAGGTGTGCAAGAGTTAATTCTATGCAAAACACGAGGATTGTAATGGTGACGGTTACTTGCTCTGTAAAACGGTTGGTTACAATTTTATTATCTCTTTGATTAATCTTTGGTCTATAGCTTGAGCAATGCCGTTATATCTCGTGAGATCAAATGAAGTAATTAGCGTATCAATCCTATCAAATCCTGTGCCATGTAGAGCGACTTGTTCCGGATTATCAAAGCAATGGCAAATAATATCGAGATTCCTATTCCTTTTAAGTGCAAGTATTGCATTTCGATATTGTAAATTACCATTTATCAAGTGCCCGTTATTGTATATTGTTTCGTTGTGATAGGTTCCGATATTCAGTTTCTCATTATGTATTAATTCAGTAAGTTTCGTATCTGTAAGATATTTCTCAAGTTCTTTGAGTGGGTCGGCGGAGATTATAACTATCTTTTTACATTTATTATTTTGTACGATTAATCCATCTACAAATTCTTTGATCGCTTCTGGACGATTTTTTCCTTCGGATGGAAAAATATTTAAATACATTTCAGGCATCATGTTTACCTCAAGAATCGTCCCATTTTCGAGTGTTAATGGGGCAGAGATATCTTTACATAGTATATCTATCCCGACGCAATAAGCATGCATGGATTTAGCTATTGAAACACAAATATCTTTGATCTGAGGATGTACAATATCGGTAACATCTTTTGTCATACCACCTTGACTCATACTTGCAGTTTTGCGAACATAAATCCTTTGACCTTTTGTTGGAATATCAACGTATGATAAGTCTTGCTCTTTGAGGAATATCTCAAGCATCTCATTTTTTTCGATCGGCTTGAGTGTATGAGTTGGATTAAGTTTATCTCTGTTTGGATCTCTATTAATTTCATCTATGAGTTGTTCAATATTACTTGTGCCATCGCCGATAACATAAGCAGGTATTCTTTTAGTTGCGGCAACATATTTTCCATTGATTATCAAAATTCGATAATCTTCTCCGCTAACTTGTTCTTGGATAATAATCTTTGTTTGCCAAACGGCTCTTATTTTCTTATGTATTGCTTCATAAGCCATTTGTATCGCTTTATAAGCCTGTTCTTTTGAAATAATATTTGTCGTTACTCCAGCACCACCGGTAAGTCCGTTTGGTTTTATTACAAAGGGTTTTTTATAATTGTCGAAAATACGATCAACCTCAAGTTTGCAATCATCAATCTCTTCTCCAAGTAAGTGCCAAGGAGCGTTTGGTAGTCCGAGATTATCAAAAAATGTATTTGAAGGTATTTTATCTCTTTGTATTTTTTGTGCGATATGACTATCAAAAGATGAAGATGCGGCACAGTTGATAGAACTTTCACATGCGATTCCAAGCAAATAATACTTATTTATTGACGAAATCCCTTCGCCAGATCTTTGATTAACGAAAAACTGATTTATTTCGTAACCTTGGTCGATTGTTTCAGTAAGGATTGGAATTGTACTCATCGATTCAATCTGTTTCTTAATAATGTCGGAATGGATTTTATTATTGGTTTCTTCAAAACTAAGTTTTGCATCTAGATACTCATATACAACATTAAAAATCTCTGACCAGAGATTGGGTAGGTGAGAGTAAACAATAAATTTGTGGATATCAATAGTTGCTTTTTCTTCGCCATTGTGGGTAATTTTATCTTTCAATCCACTAATAGAGACATTTTCACCTTTTCGAAATGTGTGTAGCAGTTTATCGTATTTGCTGTAGTATTCAATCCTGTCGCCAAATAATCGGTGGTAATTAATGATTATATTTAATAGCTCAATTATCTTTTCATCAACAATATAGCTCGATTTGAAAGAAATCGAAGTCAACATGCTATCTAAGTTTATTCCTTGAATTATTTTTATCTCCATTTTGCTATATTGAGTTAACTTAATACAAATTATTTTTGTGTATTGCTTATATACCTCTGAGTTCTAAAGCATCTGCAACTTTCTTTACTGAGAGAGCATAAGTGCCCATGCGCATATCAGTGCCTAGACTCTTTGTCGATTGATGTGCTTCGTTAAATGCTTTTACCATCAATCCTTGAAGTTGTTTTTCAACCTCTTCTTTTGACCAGTAATAACCTTGACGATTTTGTACCCATTCAAAATAGGATACTGTTACGCCTCCTGAGTTCGCCAATACATCTGGAACCGATAAGATACCTTTATCTGCCAATATGTAATCAGCTTCTGGTGTTACAGGCCCATTAGCCATCTCAATTATATATTTTGCGTTGATGCTGTCGGCATTATCTTTTGTTATGACATTTTCTATTGCGGCTGGCACTAATACGCTCACAGGCAATTCTAACAATGACTTATTATCAACCTCTTTTTCTTTTGCAAATTCAGTAATTATCTTTTTATCCTCGTAAATGTGCTTTATCAATTTGTTGACATCAATACCTTTTCTATCATAGATACCTCCATTGATATCGCTAATTGCCACAATCTTGAAACCTTTTTCATAAGCTAACCTTGCGAAGTGAGAGCCAACATTTCCAAAACCTTGTACAGCAATTTCAGTATCTTTAGGTGATAAACCTTGGAGCTTTGATAATTCGTTGAGGATAAAAACACCACCAAGCCCAGTTGCTTCAGTTCTACCTTGAGAGCCGCCTAATTCGATCGGCTTAGCAGTGATAGTCGCTGGTTGCCAAGAGCCTTTGATTTTGCTGTATTCGTCAATCATCCAGGCCATAATCTGTGAATTTGTATTCATGTCTGGAGCGGGTACATCAATATCGGGTCCGATCAAGTCTGCAACAGCTCTTATATATCCTCGAGATAATCTTTCTATTTCACCAATTGATAATTTTGTTGGGTCGACTGTGATACCACCTTTTGCACCACCGTAAGGGATACCAGTTACAGCGCATTTCCAAGTCATCCATACTGATAATGCTTTAACTTCATTTAGGTCAACTTGGGGTGCGTATCTGAGTCCTCCTTTGTATGGTCCTCTTGCGTTACAGTGTTGTGCTCGATATCCAGTAAATACTTTAGTAGTGCCATCGTCCATCACAACTGGGATGTTTACTTCTAAAACTCTATCATGTTTTGATAGTCTAGCTACTGTGCTTTCCTTTAATTTTATTATCTTTGCAACTTTCTCAAGCTGTTCGATAGCATTTTGGTATGCATTATTTTTTTCCATAATATTTAGATAAAAATTTAGATACTATTTATACATTGTAAATACTGCAAAATATTACACCTTGTTATTTATTGTTACAATATTGAAATAGAAATTAATCGAAAAAGCTTATATATCGTGATCTCTTATGTATTCCATGATTGGTATTGCAACTTTTATAATATTACCAGCATCTGGCTTGTAGTGAAGTCTTAATCCAGGATTGTAATTTATTTCGTTAATGGCACATTCTGTTGGTTTGGTTATATCTGGAGTAATCAGATCAACGCCACCATATTTCAAACCGATTGCTTTTACTGCTTTGATAGCAAGATCGATGTAGTACGGGTGTGTGATATCTGCACATTCTTCTGTTGTACCACCGGTAGTGAGATTTGCATTGTATCTCAAAAATATTTTTTTGTCTTTATCGATTACGGATTGCAGATTGTATCTGAGAGTTAGTAATTTACTTATTGTTTCAACATCTATGGGTATTGGTAATAATAATCTCTCACTTCTTAAAATATTCTTTGCATCTATAAGTTGTTGTATTGTGCTTGTGCCATCTCCAATAACATATGCTGGGACTCGGTGTACTATTGCAATAACTCGATTATCAAGTACCAATAATCGATAATTCTCACCTTGGATAAACTGCTCAACCAAAACTTCTGTTGGTACTTTTGCGTGATTATTATCAACAGCAAACTGATAAGCCTCCTGAACATCTTGCAAAGCAGGTTTCGAGGATAGAATTTCGGGTGAGATTGTAATGTTTTCTGAAGTGATACTCCCCCCTAGTATCTTACCGTTACCTTTGATACTCCCGGGGAGTATACTTTGGGACTGTTCTTCAATCTGATTAGTAAGAGTCGAGGACACAGTAAGATCAGCAGGTTTTTCGAGCACTTTCCTTAAGCCGGGTAGGATAGAAACTCCGTGTCCGCCTAATGCTTGTAATGGCTTGATGACAATATTTTTAAGCATTAGATATTTTTCGATTGCCTCTTGCGGATTTGAAACTACGAACTGTTTTGGTACTGGGATATCGAATTTTGATAAAACTTTGTTTGTAAGGCTTTTTCTCTTTGCAATAGTACTACTCGGTGTGTTGACTAAGGGGGTTACAGTATTTGCAATGTACCAATGTTTATTATTATATATAAATTTTGCGAGTAATCCTTTCTCAATAATTTCATATTCGATATTTAATTGATCGGCTGCTTCTACAAAATATGATAGGTGGATATTTCCAGCAATCTTAAGGTAGTTATTTTGTAAAGTGCTTTTTTGTCGTTTTTTATCCATATTTGATATTGTATCTCAATTAGTTCGCTTGAGCAATTGCGAAATATAATTATAAATAATTTTAAGTAAAATCACTTGATTTTTATTTAATTTTGAGCGATTATTAAAGAATGAAGCGAGAGAAGTACCAAGCTTGCTTGAGGACTTCCGAGCGAATGAGTTAACACGTAGTCTTAAGGAATGAAGCGAGAGAAGGCAAGCTTGCTTGAGGATTTCCGAGCGAATGAGTTAACACGATAGTCTTAAGGAATGGAGCGAGAGAAGGCAAGCTTGCTTGAATGTAAAATACATTTGATATTAGTAAATATTTAAATTGTACTGCCTTACAAATTGAGTACTACAAAAAACACTTTTTCTTTTATTAACTTGATCAGGTTCATATTGATCTTGGGGCTTTTTGTTACAGTTTTTTATGCAACTTTTGATAGGCAGATAGCACGCACTTTTGGTACTCATACGATGCCAGAGTATGATGGTAAATTTCCGCTGAATAGCAATTATGCCTTTAGTCATGTTATTGATATTGGTGCGAATCTGGATAGTGTAACTATTGCTGACCAGTTTCATGATAATGTTGATTGCGTTTATTATACAGATTTTTATGTATTTGATCTCGCAGGTTCGCTTATTACTTCTTGGTCTGATGATACGCTTGGTCGTATAGGCGGTATGGATATGACTGAAGATGGTAGAGTGGTGCTTGTGGATGAGAGTAATTTAATTATCGTGACTTATGATAGTGATGGTTCAAACCGTTCAGACAGGGGACTTAATTTACCAAGCCAAGCGTCTAGTTTTGTGATTGAGGGTTTGACTCTTTCTCAAGGTGGAGATGTGTATGTCGGAGTTGAATATACAGATGACACAGAATACAACAAAATATATAAATACTCTCGCAACGGCGAATTTGTTACAAGTTGGGGAGAAAGAGGTACGGGTCTTGGTCAATTTTCTGACATAATAGCTTTAAATCTTGATTCAGATGGGTATATTTATGTGTTAGATGAAGCAGGTAAAGTCGCAAAATTTACTCCTGATGGAACTTTTGTCTATGAGTTTAATCATGGGATCGTTCCCAATCCTGGTGAATCAATCGTTGATATTGCTATTGATAATACTGACACAATAATGGTTTCTTATCAACAGTATGTCTATTTGTATGATCAGACAGGTGGATATATCGATCGAAGAGATATTAGTACTGAGGCGTATTGGGGAGAGGCAGTTAGTTGGTTGAGAATAGATGTTAATAGTGATGGAGAAATATTGATAGGTGACGATGGTAATCAGGGTATATATTATTATGATGATTCTTTCGCATTACTTGATAGATTTTTGTCAAAAATATCTTGGGAGGGTGGCATAATACCATCTTATACTGGTGATGGTGATATGGTAATTGACGTTAATGGAAACCTTTTCTTTACGAATAATCTAGATAAAACAACGGTTTACAATAGTGAGGGGATATTGATAGATGCTCTCGAAATTTATGCTGAAGGTGGTATGGATTTTGATAACCAAGGTAATTTATATTATGTTGATAGTGGTAATTTTATTAGGCAGTACGATAGCAATAGAAATCCTATAAGTACTTGGGGCAACCAAGGTTTAGGCAATGATATTGAGTACGCAGAAAAAATCGCAATCAGTCCAGATGGATATATATATCTTACTGATCCTCGGGGTTGTTACTACAAAGTTGATAATAGTCATAATGTTATATTCAAGAGGTGTAACAGTGAGATTGATGGTCAACCTAATTTACACACATATATAACAGATTTGGTTTTTGATAGCCAAGGTAACTATTATATAATTTTTAATGAGAATGATTTAAGTCATGTTAGTGCTTTTACATCAGAGGATGTTTTTATTGAAAGTTGGGGGAGTGAGGGCACTGCAGATGATCAATTTAATTATGTCTCCTCAATGACTATTGATCATAATGATGATTTATGGGTTGCTGATACAGGAGCAGATTGTATCAAAAGGTTTACAACGGATGGTGAATATACAGGTAAGATTTGCGATTATGATGGAAACCCATTTGAAACTGTAGCATATATTATGTATCAAGATGGAGTTATATATGTTGCAGATGCTTCAACTCGAGAGATAGTTATGTTTTCATTTGATACTTTGCCACCAGAAATTGATATTGTAGCGCCTACGAAAAATAAGACTGCTACGATAACAGATACGACAATTGAGATTTATGATAATCGCGGTTTGTTATCCGAAGATATTGTTGTTGATAATGCTTCAACAGCAGATTATACAAATCTTAGTTGTCAGCAAGTAGATCCTAATAATGTAAGCTGTACAATAAATATTACCTCTAGCGGTAACTTGATTATTAATGCAATCGATATTGAGGGAAATCTTGCCACTTTAAGTGAAAATGGCTATGTTGTAGATTTGCCACCAGTACCTGTGATACTTACAAGTGTTGATGGTGTAACTGGTTTTGCCGATAATGATACTCTGACATTTAGTTTAGAAAATCGTAGTCCTGTCATTGTGGGAGTATCAGATCCTGATACAACAATTTTCTTTTTAGCTGGTACAAATCGTTATCAAGCAACTCCTGATGCTGGGGGAAATTTCACCTTGACTTTACAAAATCCACGCTTACCTCAAGGTTCTTCTGTGTCATTGTTATATTGGGCAAGAGATGGTAGTCGATCCTTATCTACGGTAAAAACGCTAAATATTACTGTTACGGCACCTGATGTGGACACTGCTGAGACTCAACCGATTTATCAATATCTATATCTTCCAAAAGGAGCTCAGCGTCCTTCTGGCACAACACCAATTGTTGAACTTCCTACTGTTGTACCATATGAACAGGTCGAACTACCAACGATAGTAACAGAGGAAGAAACCATCCCAATACCAACAAGACGTCTTCCAAATACACAAGTTGAGAATATCGGTACTAGTTGGATAACATCAGAACAAGCTCAGGAGATAGCGATGTGGAGTGCTGGCGGAGCAGTTGTAGCATTTACTGTTGCAATGATATTAGGAGAATCGAATCCTGTTGCATATGTATTTAGATTTATTACTTACGCTTTTGGTTGGTTGAAGGTCAAGAAAAAGCATAATTCGTTTATTGTCGTTTATGATGCTGTTACAAAGGAGCCAATCTCGTTGGCGATAATAAGGTTTATTAAGTCAGGTGGTGGTCTTGTAGATACTCAGGTTACAAATGAATATGGGGTTGTGGATGTTGCATTGCCAGACGGAGAATACAATCTTGTTGTTGCCGCTCGAGATTACAAATATCCAACTAGTGTTATCACAGTAAGTAATGATGAAGTTTATGAAAACATTTTTCGTGGTGGCAAGCTTAATGCAAAAGAGGGTATACCTCTAAATATTTCGATACCTCTTGATCCGATTTTGAGTAGTGATAAAGCTTACAATGTAGCAAAATTCAGAAGTGTATTAGCGAATATGGTTGAAGTATTGCAATATCTACTTTTAGTTGTTGGTTTTATTTTTGCAGGTATAGCTTATCTAGGATCAAGTACTACACTAAATCTTGTTGTGCTGGCTTTATATTTCTTAATAATCATTATAAATATTTATATAGCAATAAAAGGTAACAAAAATTATGGTCAGGTAAAAGACACTTATGGAAACTTTATTTCAGGTATGACTTTGTCTTTAGTTGAGAATAAATATGACAGAGTAACTGCAGTTAGAGTTACCGATAAAAAAGGTAAGTATAGATTTGTTGTCCCGCAAGCAGAGTATTCAATTAAAAGTAGTGATGAAAAATATCGCTTACAAGAGAATATTATTATAAGTAAGAGTAAAGAATCAACCAGTTCACTCATAATAAACAAAAATATATTAGTAGAAAGGATAAGCAAATGAGAATATTAAAAACAATTACAAAAAAGAGATATTTGGAAAAATTAGCAAGTATTGTTCTTACATTAATAATCTCTTTCTCATCGCTTATATCAATTTTCCCAGTTCAGCAATCAAAAGCTTATCAATTAGTCGGCTTAGAAGATATTGGCAATATCATGCCAGGTTCAACGGATGACTTTACTGCCGAGAGTTTCAAAGATGAAGAAGGGACTATGATTTTTTATGATGTAGATAGTGCTTTCGAAATTCATATTTCTCAGATAAACAAAAGTGGGGAATTGATATGGAGTAATATGTATATCGATCTCTCAACTTATGGAATAGATCCGTACGCTCCATCTTTACAACATGATTATATAATTACAGATGGAGATGGTGGAGTATTTATTTTTGGATCAAAGGTTGTTGATTATGGAGATAATTCACATTTTGATAATAATAATAATGTTAGGAATATTTATGTAGTCCATGTGCTTGTGGATGGAAGTATTGATGCAGAATTTCCACAAAGATTTATGCCTGCATCATTCGATCAAGAAATTCTTTCAGCTTGGCCAGATTATCAGGGCGGTTTTGGTATTTTTTATAAGTCTAAAGTTTTGAGTGATTTTATATTTGAGTATAGACTACAACATGTTTCTGCTGATGGTACATTGCTCTACAATGTTAATGACTATGTAGATGTGCCACAAGTTAGTATGCACTGTACAAATCAAGATTTAGCTTCTCAGGCTCAGATCCCTTTTGATATGCAATATTATCATTATGGTTTTTCCTTTTATGGATGGAGAGAGTGTTGGGAGTGGTGTCAAGAAACTATTGATGACGCTCATCCTTTTTGCCAATATACAGCAACAGATAATCGCAGTTGTTCTGTAATCGGAGCTCCCGGAGAAAATATTGATAATTGTACTTGGGATACGCTATCTAATAGCTTGGGAAACAAATGGCCAGCATTTTATGGAGTCAAACAAGATTTATTACCAATAACTTCAGGTGACGATATAATTATGGAGCCTTATGCTCAAGCCTTGGATAATGTGGGTATATTAGTTGGTGAAAGCTCGATATATCATCCAAGTTATATGTCTGAATATCTACTTGAAGTTAAAGATGCAAAGTATCTTGCAGATGGAGATTTACAAATTATGTTTGAAAGAAAAAACTATGAATTTGAATCAACAGAAAGTATTGTGGTACAGCAATATGATGCAATAACATTTACTCCCAAATATGATGGTATGGGTATAGAGTATCACGGAGATGCACCTTTGACAGATCTATCAAACCCTTATGGTATTGAATATAACGGTAAATTACTCGGTGAAGAAGGTTGGTATATTACTCAGATTAGAGATATGGATTTAGATTCTAATAGAGAGAAATTGATTATTGCAAAGCATAATTTTGATGGTACTTTATCTTGGCAAAATACTTACGAATATGAGCTTGATAATGATGTCTATTCTTTTAGTTACGATTTTCGGTATACACCTCTTTCTAATCTTGTGGTGGACGATCAAAATAATCTAATTTTTGCTTGGGATGTATATAATTGGATGGAATCAGATTATTTTCTGATGTCTTTTTATCAAAAATATGACAAAAACGATGGTACCGGTATGTGGGGTACTTATCCAAATGAGTTAGTCAGTTACGAATATAGTGTAGGCAATCTACTTTGGGAGACTGCGCTTTATACTGATAGTGATAACGGTGCTTTCATAACATTCTTTGTGGATGATGAAGATGCAAATTTTTTGATAGGTCGTATTGATGAGAATGGCATTTTTGATGATTTTAATCAAAGTATTTTTATCGGGCCATGGACAAGTAATTGGCCAAATGTTTTCAAAGGAAATACTGGAGATGGGTTATTTGCACTTGCCGGTCCAGGTCTACTTGATATATATAAAATGAAACTAGCTAACCAAATAAAAGTAAACCAAGGGTATGCAGTATATAGTGATGAAGTAACTAATTTTATTGATACGACCACAGATATTGGAGTTACAAAAGATGATAATAATTATCAAAATCGTGTTAGAATATTTAATAATGCATTGATGGTATCTTCTCTATTTGCTGATGTCAGCACGGATAGAGATTGGACAAATGTTGTAGCTCAAAATAGCTTAGAATTACAAAAGGCTTTTATTACAGGCTTTGATTCAACAGATGGAAATTATCTTTTCCATGATTTATATATCCCATATGATTCTCAATTACCACTTGCTGCAAGAGCGATTGTATGTCCTGATGCAACAAGTTTTGCAACGATAAGTCGTACATGTACAGGAGCTTATGCTATTAATGTGGATCAGGCAATAAATCCTCTCAGCCTTGTTTCATTTGGAGGTTTATCATATTGGAAAATACCAAATCTGACAGGTACGGGAGTTATGCTTGAAAGTGCATCTACATTTGAAATTACTCCAAGCGTATCCCAAGTCGAGCCATCAACAGAAATATCTGTAATAGTCAGTGCGCTTGATGCAGATGGCCAAGTCGATACTAATTATGTTGGTACGATAAATTTAATATCTCAGTCAGGTGCTGTTTTGCCTTCGAGTTATACATTTACGGTTGCAGACGCAGGTGTACACACATTCACAGGTGTAAAATTTAACAATACAGGTACATATACAATTATGGCCACAGATACACTAGATCCAACATTGAGCGGTGTTTCGGCGAATATTATTTCTGCAGATGCGGACTGGGATAATGGAGAAGAGGATCCAGATATAGTTGTGCCACCACAAGATCAAGAAACAATAATCATTGATCCTTCATGTGCAACAAATACACAAAGGGAAGAATGCCAAGCAGAATTAACTATCAGCAATGTTGAAATTATAGATGATAATGATGGAGATACAAATATTGACAGATCAGTATGTTGGGATACCAATCTCGAATCTCAAGGATTAATAAATTATGGTACGGAACAAGAAGAATTTTATCAGTTCTCTTCACCAGCAGAAATTAATTATGTTGTTACAAACCATTGTATTAATATTGATGAGCTAGAAAACAATAGTAGATATTTTTTCAAAATCTCATCAGTTTCTTATGCCGGTAAAGAAACTGAATACGAAGGCACTTTTGATATCGGTAACTATCTTGGAGATCAAATTGACCAGCCCGAAGATTTTATTATTGTCGATGAGGAAGAGGTTATATCTCAGTCAGAAGCTATTATTGATACAGAGGGATTACTTGATCTTAATCTCGATTTACAATTCAAGACACCACAAGAGGCGACATGTTATTTAAAATATGGATTATCATTAAATAATCTCGATAAACAGAGTCAATCAAATACAGTTGGTACTGTCCATAATTACAATATTAATCTTCAAGACCTCTCCTATGAAGATAAAGTTTTTTATGAAGCCTATTGTCAGAGGATTATCGAGGAAGGTCAAACAGATGCAGGCGGAGAAATGTTATATCTCAAAAGAGGTACTGTTGAGATGGTCCAGATTGATACTGTAGATGAACAGAAAACTGTAACAGTTACTGTAATGCTTGGATTATTCTTGATAGGCTTGATATCTGTAGTTCTTTTGATAACGGGATATCTTAAGATTACTAAGAAAAAAACTATTTAGCACTCTTAACTAATGATAAAGCAGATTTATCTCTTGATAAGCATTGAAATAAGAAAAATATTAGCATTATGTAACCATGCGTTAATATGCTGAATTATCCGTCACCATTACTAACCGAGAGCTAGACAACAAAAAGCCATTGCCATATTTTGAAACTATCTTTAAAAGAGGACATAAAGTAGTTCCGTTCTCTTGATATTGAAGCGAAATATAGATGATTATTTATAAATCATCATATCTTAAGTAAGTAAAATTTGAAGTGTATTAGGGTAATAGCAATCTCTATCTCACAAAAGTTTTACTTGGATCAATAAGGAAACCTTTTAATTCTTTACGACCGATGAGTAGGGGAAAGATCATCTCTTTTTGGGTACTTATGATTGTCTCAAATTTCATTGTTAGACCGCGCATTTTGATATCTATTTCGATAACAGGTTTTACACGGATTTTACCATCTTCAAAAATTTTTGCGAGACGGACTATTTCACCTTTATTATTCTCTTTTTCTATAATAACCTTTTCTACTTTATCAATAAATTCTTGAGCATCAGCATAATTTTCAAAGGATCTCGGTATATCCAATTTATTAAAATTTTTTATTGTTTCAGCAAAACCTATTTGAGCAGCAAGTCCATCATCGATACGAGAAGTTGTTATGCCAGTATCGAGTAAACCCTTGATGGTAGAAGTTTTTTGTTTAATTTTGATTTTATTTTTTTTCAGTTTGATTTTAGTTGTTGGCTTATGATAAACAATAATTTTCTCTACAAGATTGACTATTTCTTTACCTGATAACTGTTCAATATCCTCCTCAACTTGACCTCCGAAAAGATCTTTTGCAATCCTGATACCATGTTTATCATTTTTTATGTTTATTTTCTTAACTAGTTCGAGACGATCTCTTAGTCCACACATATTAGCTATTTGGATCGCTAGACCGGGTCTAGCGTTGAGTTCAAAGACCATAGGGCCATTATCTCGGTCAATCGCGATGTCGACACCTGCGAAGCCAAGGCCACTAGCTTTTTGGCATTTGATGGAAATATCTAATATTTCGTTCCAATAAGGGATTTTGAAACCTCTTAAAGGAAGATTAATATCTAAATCAAGCGTTGAATCAACAATGTCATAAATATCGTCGATAAGGGATTTTTTATTTCTATGGATAGCGACAGTTGTCAATCCTGAAGCTAAATCGATACCGACACCGATGCCTCCAGCGTGGAGATTTGCAGTACCATTAGATTCTTTTGTTGGGATGCGCAATTCTGCCATAATAGGGACACCTTTAAAAACAATAACTCGAACATCTGGAACTCCTTTATAACAATATTGTTTTAATGTGGCGTCGTTTTTTAAGCGCTCTTCAATTATTGCAATATCTTTCTCTTCACCCATCGAAAATCTACCGTCTAATATGTTTTCGATATGTAATTGGATGTCTCTTTGAGTCATAATTTGTCCATTTGGCCTAATCCATGCCTGTTGGTCATTTACAAGTTTTTTTTGTTTTCCGTAAAAAACAATAATTCCATTTCCTCCTGTACCGCGGTTTGGCTTTATGACAAAACTTTTTGGTAAATTTGCCCAATCAAGATTGTTGATCTGTTTTTTACTTCGGATCACAAAAAATAATTCGGGAGTTTTTATGTTTATCCTCGAAAGTAGGCGCTTAGTTAATAATTTGCTGTCAACAATTTTTTTAGCCCAACGAGGATTGTATGGTCTTACATATTCTTGATTACGGCGATTTATACCCAATATCTCGCCAGTAATATTTTTATTTTGTAATATTTCTGCTATCACGCTCGAGTATTTGTTTAAATCTAAATAATTCTGTGAATCTCAAAGAGCTTGATTTACCAATCAAAACATTGATTAAAATTATGATAGCTAATATCCACAAATTCCCGAATAGAAAGTTTGATATTGGGGCAAATTTCATAATCGACCAGCCAAGTAAAGCAATTAAAATGGTTTCAGCGATTGATCTGATCGTTGTTGCTATATCCTTTTTAATGTAAATTTTCAGGATAAAATCTGATAAGGTCGCTATCAAAGCTACTGAGACGGGTGATAGAGTAGAGAAGTTTAGTCCAAATTGTAAAAATGGAATAGCGTTAACTAATAATAGTACTCCTGCTAAAACCAATACGAGAATTATGTAATTGGTTGTTAGTCTGGCGATATAATGCATCCTAATTTTTTTTAATAAGGCATGCGAAAGTAATGTAGTTGCTATTACTATCAGTGTAAAAAATATTCCAAGTTTAGCGCCAGAAAGAAAATATGCAAGAGCTAAAATAAGTGCTGGGTACACTCCCAGGCCTTTGAGTCCAATAAGATATCTGAATACATTTGTTAAAGTTGCCGTAACCGGAATCAAGATAATCAGGGTTAATATCATCTCTTGTGATAATCCATTATTTGTAAGCCACATTGTTATTTCATTCATGCGGATATTTTACCATATTATGATATATTTTTGTATAGTTATATATAAATATCTTATAGCGGTCCATTCCAGAAATATAAGCGGGGGTTATAGTAAAAAGTTAGATTTCAAATTAGAAAAGGGTTATAATTTACTTAATTAAGCAAATAAATTTTTTGAGAGTTATTATGGATGATCAAATTTTAAATACAATAAGTCGTAAGATAGAAACCGCAGAGGACTGGAAGATTTTTATTGAGCAGTATGTAAGCCTAATTGAGAATGAGTTTGCAATTTGGGAGGCAAAGATTTCTGATTCAGCGAATATTCACGACTTAGCTGTTGCAATGCCAGCATTGATAACATTGGTAAATACACTCGGATATTTTCGTGGCCAGGATGGAGTTTTCAGTAGTCTAAATATGGGTATTCGCCTTGAAATGAATAATCAGCTGTATGAATATGAAAATACTTTCAATAAAAGGCTTCAGAAATTGATTGATGTGATAATGCAATCGGAGGAGAAAAATATTTATATTCAGACTCTTCAGAACTATTTCATAAATTCGAGAATAGGATAAGGGCTTCTGCAAAGTATTTTAAGTATAATATCTAATTATAAATAGATTATTTGCTTTTTAAGTCTTTTGAATCTGTTGGATTCCAGGGATAACTGATGTCTTTACAAAATGTGCGATTAGAGTCGCCTCGAATGATAAGATAGATCTATAAAATTTAGTGAAAAGCGTTTTCTTAATTATTTGTTAATTTTCCTAGAATGTTGCGGTATATAGTAGACTCTGATAGAATTGCCACATGCAAACCGAAAATACTGTAAGTGCTGGCAAAAAGATCTCTGAGAAAATTGATAAAATAATATCAAAATCAAATCGTATCCTGGTATTGTCGCATTTTTCTCCAGATCCAGATTCTCTAGGTTCTGCGCTATTTTGTTTTGGCACAATAAGGGCAAAGTATCCAAATAAAGAGGTTCGTGTTTTTGTCGAAGGGACAATGGCAAAAGAGGCGCGTCGATTAAAGTATTCCGAAGAGATAGGAAATGGTAATTTATACACTGAGTTGCAAGATTACAAACCTGATCTAATTATCTCATGCGATGGCCAAAATTGGGATAGGTTTTCAAGGATTGAGGGTGGTAAAGCACGCGATTTTGTTACTTTGAATTCAATATCTACGATAACCTTTGATCACCATTTTGATGGTTTTACAGATAAATATGATATTTATTATAATACGAGCACTACTTCAACATGTGAACTTGTGTATGATGTATTCATAACAGATCTACAATACCCATTTTTTGATCGCTCTGATGAACTTATACTTTTGGGTATTATCGGTGACACAAACCGTTTTAGATACAAAAACCCTAATCATCGCAAGACTTTCAAGATAGTATCGGATATTATTGATCGAGGTACAGACATCGAATATGTTCAATTATTATCTGATTATGTGACAAGAGACCAACTAAAAGTCATTAGCCATCTGATAGAAAACTATTCATATGGGGAAGATTACAATTATAGCTTTATTAGCGAAACTTTTTACAATGAAAATGTTAAAGATCAACTTACTGATGATGAATATTCTTCAGCTTGTCATCACTTTATGGATCATTTCTTGCGTATAGTTGAGCCAAATAAGTGGGGTTTTATACTTGCACCAAAATTATATCCTGATGGAAAGATAATATATAAAGGCTCTTTTAGATCAATGTCAGATATTATTGATACAACAGTATTTTCGAAGAAATTAAATGGTGGAGGTCACAAGTGTGCATCTGGTTTCGTTGTTGAAGCTTCCAAGCTAAAAATTGCTTTGGCAAAAGTAATCTCAGTTATTGAGGAAAACAGAGATATTGCTTATAAAACAGCTTAAAATACGATCATCATTGCCAAATACTTTTAATGTGAGAAATTGAATATCATTCATAATACTTAACAAGAAAATTAGTTTAAGTACTCAGAATTTTAATGTGAGAAGGGTGACAAATCAATCAGAGCATGGGTAGTCATGGGTGGAGTTGATTGGAACGCGATGTGGTTGGTGGCATACTATAAATCTCACAAAAATGTCTGGTGTGTATTAATAAAAAAAAACTCCCCGGTTAAGGGGAGCCTTTCTTTACAATTGATTTTGAATCAAATTACTTTAATTCAACTTTAGCACCAGCCTCTTCGAATTGCTTCTGAATTTCTGCTGCTGCATCTTTTGAAACACCCTCTTTAATCTTCTGAGGTGCTGATTCAACAAGATTCTTTGCCTCTACAAGACCCATCTCTGTAATTGCTCTTACGACCTTGATTACATCGATTTTTCTTGCACCTGCATCTGTAAGAACTACATCAAATGATGTTTTCTCTTCTTCTGCGGCTGCTGCTGGAGCTGCTGCTGCAACTGCTACTGGAGCTGCTGCACTTACTCCAAATTTCTCTTCCATAACTTTAACGAGGTCTGCTAACTCTAGTACTGACATTTTTTCTACAATCTCTAGAACTTTTGTTGCATTCTCTGATAATGTTGGAAGTGCTTTTGTCTCTTCTGCCATTTTTGTAAATATTATAAATTAAATACTATTATTTAAGGCTTAATTGCCTTTGCTCGATAACTCACCTAATACTCTTACAAAACCTCTAACATTGCCAGTTACAGCATTCATAAATCCTGTAAGTGGAGCATTTAGAGAACCAAGTAATTTTGCTAATAATTCTGGCTTTGATGGGATTTCTGCCAATCCTGCTGTTGATTTCTCATCAAAATAGGCATTATCTACAACGCTGAATTTATAGCCTAATAGGTCTTCATTTTTTGTCTGAACTTCTTTTAACAATTTTGCAACTACAGTTGGATCTTCTTTATAAGCGATAATCGCTGTTTGACCATCAAATTCTGATGCTTTGAGTGGCTGATTTTTATCCTGCAGTGCCAATTTGAATAATGTGTTTTTTACAACAACATATTTTGCATTTTGCTCTGCCAATTTCTTTTTGAAATCGGTGATTGTTACATTGTCGATCCTATCAGGATTGATTGCAATAAAACCTGCACTTTCGGCAAGTATAGCTTTGTAACTATCAAGCAATTGCTCTTTATCTGTCTTTAGTTTTGGCATTTGCTTTAAACTTTAAGTTATGTAAAAAAGACTCAATAGCATGAAATACGCTTACGATACAATTAAGTACCTTCCGTAATAAATTGTCTACTATTTGAATCAACTTAGTCTCACAGTGCTGACAAGCAATTAATAATTGATTTATAAGCTAGATTTCTCTAATTTGTCAGTAAACCAATTAACACTGTTTCTTCGACTGTGGGTATTATATACTAAGCTTGCGATTATTTCAAGTGTCACCGTAAAGACATTTATTGATAGGGGAATGGAGAAATTACAGAATCGAAAGTCCAGGGATTAAAAAAAAACAGCCGATTTCTCGACTGTTTTCTATCTTCGATAAAAGTTATCTAAACAATTAATCTCAATTATTCAACAATAATCTTATTTGCAAGACCCATTGAAACAGAGATATGAGCTGTTTTGATAGCTTGATTTGCTGGTTTAGCGACAATTTCTGCAGTTTTTGCAATACAAGCATTTACATTATCAATGATTTTTTGATCTTCCATGTCGGCTTTTCCTACTACAAAGTGCATAACGCCACTTTCATCACATGCAAATGTCATTTTACCTTTCTTATATTCACTTATCGTACCTGTTAAATCTGTTGCAACTGTACCGTTCCTTGGGTTTGGCATAAGTCCTTTTGGACCGAGCTCTTTACCGAGGATAGCTATTTTAGGCATGACATCAGGTGTTGCGACAAGGATATCAAAATCTATTTTGCCAGCTTTTACATCTTTGATTATTTCATCAAGGCCTACAAGATCTGCTCCTGCTTTCTTTGCTTCATCGAATTTCTCAGGAGTTGTTATAACTGCAATCTTTATCGATTTAGCGATAGGATAGGGTAGAGCAATAGATCCTTTGATTGATTTTGCATCTTTCTCTTTTGGGACATTTATTGCAACATGTAATTCCATTGTGCCAACAAATTTTGAGTATGAAGATTTTTTAACTTCTTTTACTGCTTGTTCGATTGGCATCGCTGTTGTAGTATGTTTCTTTACTATTTCTTGATATTTTTTTCCGTGTTTTGCCATTGTTTTCAATTCTAAAATTAGGTTATTCTATTACTTCAATACCCATCTGTTTGGCTGTACCTGCAATGATTTTTGTTGCTTGTGCCATATCAGTAGTATTTAGGTCAACCATTTTGACTTCTGCAATCTTTTTTAGTTGATCCTGAGTTATTTTACCAACTTTCTTTAAGTTTGGTGTCTCTGAACCCTTAGAGATTTTGAGCTCTCGTCTTATAAGTTCTGATGTTGGGGGTGTTTTTAAGATAAAACTAAAAGTTCTATCTTTGTAGATTGTGAGTATTACTGGTGTAAGGATTCCACCCATCTCTTTTGTTTTTTCATTGAACTGATTACAAAAATCTTGTCCATTGATACCATAAGGAGATAGTGTAGGACCAATTGGAGGTCCCATTCTTGCAGCTCCTGCTGGGATAACCATCTTTATTACTTTTGTTATCTCTTTTGCCATATTTTTAATTTCATAATTTAAGTTTAATTAGTATTCTACAGTCTTACTATCTGAGTGAAGTCCAATTCAACAGGTGCTTCTCGTCCCAAGAATGAGATAAGAACCTCTGCTTTACCTTTGGTTGCATCAATCTTTTGTACACTGCCGATAAAATCAGCAAATGGACCTTCGGTGATTTTCACAGCATCACCTACATTGAATGAAGCTTGGTAAGCTGGTTGCTCTATTTCCATGTACTTCATTATGGCTTTTACTTCGTTTTCAGGTAGAGGCCTCGGATATTTATCCGTTCTGACAAAACCAGTAACGCCATCTGTATTAACTATCAATTCCCATGTTTTCTCATTAAGGACCATGTTGATAAGTAAGTATCCTGGGAAAATTCTGTCTTCTTTTACAACTTGTTGTCCGTTTTTGATAACAATTTTCTTTTGTGTTGGCACTATAATCTCTCCGATGAAATCGTCAAGACCAGTTGCTTCAATTCTTTGTTTCATAGCTTTTGAAGCGCTTACTTCATGTCCAGTCTGTGTATTTACAACATACCATTTCTTATCTTGGCTATATTTCTTTAGGTTTTCAACATTATTCTCACCTTCAGTAGCTTCTTTAATATTTTTAGCTTCATCTTTGCGTGATATTTTTTTTGTTTTACCAAGTACCTGATCTGCTGATACTCTAACTTTTCGTGTTTTTCTTTTTGTCACTGCCATTTCTTTTGTATAAAAAAATTAATTGTAAAAAATCCTAGAATTGTGTCACTATCAATCTAAACACTGTATCTAAAAGTGTAATAAATAATGTCAGAAGAACACAAATAGTAAATGTATAAACTGTTAATGATACTAACTGTTTCACTGAAGGGAAAACTACACCGTCAAGTAATAGAACGCGGGCTAAATCCGTGATAATACCTAATAATAAGCCACCGCCGACACCGATAATAAGTGCGTAAGTTAATCCAAGTGCCAAATAGCTGATGATACCTGCTACAAGACCAAAGATGATCCATGCGACTAATACTACAATAAAATCAATTTTTTCAAGTTTTATTTTTTTCATAACTTTAATGTTTAAACTAGAACAATTTTATCGAGATAAAAATTATCAATCGATAAAAGAAAAACAGGCCCACCACGGCTCGAACGTGGAACTACGGTTTTGGAGACCGCTGTTTTACCATTGAAACTATGGGCCCGCAAACTGTATTTTAAGTAATCTGTTACGCTAGTTGTTAAGGTAAAATATAGCGAGTCACAATCCCACTAATTATAAAGAGCTAATGAACCAATATCTATTTAATTTTTCCTTCTTTATGCTCGGTATGTTTGTTACATTTTGGACAAAACTTATTAATTGTCATTTTGTCTTTCATGTTACTACTTTTCAACTGAGTGTAATTTCTGTTTTTGCAGTCAACGCACTCTAAACCGATATAATTTTTCTTGTTTTTCTTTGCCATGTTGAAATAAATAATAGCTAAATTACTTTACGAATAAATACAAGTGATTATATGAGAAATTTCGCTCGGGGTCAATTGGGTTATTATCTCATATTCTGGATTAATTTACAACAGCTTACATAAACAGAATATTTACTTATTAAAACCCTTATTCTGATACGGTATTTTTTAAAGTGTTGATAATCCCACGTCCAGCCATTATGCCAGTAGCAGCTGCACCGGTTATCGTGCCTGATAATCCTGAAGCATCACCGGCCACAAAAAGATTTTTAAGCTGGGTCTCAAGGTTGTTATCTGTTTCGATAATCGAAGATCTAAATTTTACTTCAGGAGCATAAAGCAGGGTAGAGGCTCCGTTAATTCCGGGCATAACTTTATCAAGGATTTCTAGCCCTTCAAGGATATTTACGATTATTCTGTGTGGAAGTGCCATTGAGATATCACCAGGTGTTACTTCTGTATGCGAAGGTTTGAAAATTGTTTTATCAATACGACTCCATGTACTCCTCCGACCTTTTTTTAGGTCAATTAGCCTTTGTAAAATTGGTTTATTACCCCCAATAGTTGATGCTAATCGGGCAATTGATTCTGCATAAGCGACAGTATTTTCCACGGGTTCTGTAAGATTTACCTCACAGAGAAAAGCAAAATTAGATGTTTGTGAGTCATGAGAGGAGTTGGAATGCCCATTTACACATACAAAACCTGGATATTTTTCTGTTGCCACAACTCCGTTTGGACAAGAGCAAAAAGTCCTAACTATATCGTCAAAGGTTGGAGTCCTAATTTTAAAAACGACTTCGTATAATGCCTCGGAATACTTTTTCATGATTATTGCAGGAAATTCAACTCTGACACCAACTTCTACAGTATCATAAACATAATTTATTTCATATTTTAAACTTATAGTTTGTAGCCAACGTGTTCCAATGCGACCGGGTGCCACAAGAACTTTCTTTGCTTTGATAATTGAGCCATCTTCTCGTATGACTCCAGTGCAAATTTTTTTATTATCTTTATAATTTTCAACTAATAAATCGCTGATTTTACAATTCTCGATTAAGCTGATACCTAGCGATTTTAACTCATTCTGAAAATCTTGAATAAACGTGTGAAGCCGATCTGTGCCAACATGACGAGCTTTCCGAACTATTAAATCAATATCTTTACGGTGAGCTTCGTTTACTAATTTTTGTGCGAGTTTTGGATCTTCGGGGTATGAAATACCATCTATATCAGAATCAAGAAATTTCTTTTCGATAGAATCTAATATTTTTGTATATTCTTCAGCCGAGATATAACGAAAAGCTTTTTCATGTGATAGCTTAGGAGTAAAGTGCAATTTGCCATCTGAAAAAGTACCAGCACCACCGAAACCTTGCATTACTTCTTTAGGATTTCTGTTTTCAACTAAATGCCCCATGTCTAGTAGAGCTATTCTACTGTTAGGAGATTTCGATGCTATTTCATAAGCTGCAAACATACCTGCAGGACCAGCACCGACAATAACAATATCGAAAGAATTTTTCTTCATAATTGAGAATTTGAGAGGTTAACAAATAATTATACTAGGATAATTCGCTTTGTCAAAAACATTGTTATGACTTTATTACTCTCGGGTCTTTATTTGATGAAAAATTGGAAAAGGGGATACAGAGCTGGATCCGGGAATCGAACCCGGGACCTCATTCTTACCAAGAATGTGCTCTAGCCTTCTGAGCTAATCCAGCGAACTATATAAGAAAATTTGAAAAAACTCTATGCTGATATCGCTAATTTTATTATTGTCTTTTTAATAAATCTCAAGAAAAGCTTTTTCAAGTCTTTTTATTGTGCAAAAAAATGCAGGGGACAGGATTTGGACCTGTGTAGTCACAAGGACGCCAGATTTACAGTCTGGTGCATTTGACCGCTCTGCCACCCCTGCATAGTGGAGCCGAAGGAGAGATTCGAACTCTCGACCTGCTGTTTACAAAACAGCTGCTCTAACCAACTGAGCTACTTCGGCAAATAATAATTAATTTTAAAGAACATCGACTCTCTTGATAGATGTTTTTTGCCTGAGATCTATCTGCGTCAGTGATTATACAACATCGACCGAGAAAATGGAAATGCTTGATAATTTGCTACCGTGATTTTATATTGTCGTATTTTTTAAGTCAAGATTGTACAAGAAATACTGGACATAGATTGTGTTATTTGTTCAATGAAATGTGAAAAGAAGGTCTTAATGATATATGCTCTAAAATATTCGGAATAGGGCTTGTGGAAATATTGATTTTTAGCTAACTAAAGTGGAAAAAGTGAGTGGCTCTGACAGCAAGGAGAAGCCTTGCACGTCCCAATAAAGAGACTGTGACCCCGCAACTCAATCCCACGGGATTGAGCGATTTTGGGATCTAACACTGTGCGTTACGGACGAAGGTGTTCCTCCTATTCGTCTGCCAGAGCCTAATACATTCTTATATGATTTACGATTTTATACAAGGTGATAAATCTTACTCAAAATAACACAATCTCATATAATATTAAGCATAAAATATGTGATGAATTTCATTTGTTATAGAAGCAAAAAGTGTAGCGGCTTATGATGATCACCTGTATTTACATCCCCTGGAAAATTACTATAGCTTGCTTTGCATGCTCAAAGAATCTGTAAAGTTAGAATAAAGTTTTAAAAAACGACTTATTTCTAATGCCACTTAACTTCGGCCTAATAATTATTATTTTCTCCTAAACCATCTTGATACTGACTTCGAAAGTAAGAAAACTAATTGATAAAAGTGTAGCTGAGGAAAATCACAATTCTTATGAAATACCTAAAATACTTAGTAATCCTGAAAGGACAGTAGTTATGAAAGCTGAAAAGATAAAACTCAGTGGGGAAAAAGGTAAGAAAATAAGTAACCAGATAAATGGTACGTATCTCTCAGTTTGTTCCCAAAAGGTGCGTATTTTGTCAGGTAATATTACCCGCATTATTCTGTGTCCATCAAGTGGGGGTAAAGGTATAAGATTGAAAACCATCAAAGAAAGATTTATCAGTACAAAATAGTATATTAATGTTTGAACAAGTATTAGATCCCCAGGAATTATGTGGTATAAACCTGCGAAAACTAAAGCTAGAAAAAGGTTAGATATTGGTCCAGCTAAAGCGACTAAAGCTGTGTCTCTTACAGGTTTTACAAAATTAGCTTCATTTATTGGTACTGGTTTGCTCCAGCCAATACGCGCAACGACCATTGCAATTAATCCTATTGGGTCAATATGTTTTAGTGGATTAAGAGTTAGTCTGCCAACAGATTTTGCTGTATAATCGCCAAGTTTCGTTGCTACTAATGCGTGGGCGTATTCATGGACAGTTGAGCTTAGTAGGACAACTACAATTATTATTGCGACATTTATGATTGATATAATAGATATTTCCATTGTTTGATCGAGCATTTATTATTGTAAAATATGATATTTAGTAGTCAGTAATTTTTGATAGATAATAAATTATTGATATCCACTTGCAAATATTATGACTTTTTGATATTATCACACGTAGCTTAATGAAACAAGCATTCAGTTTATTGCTAAATCTATGTCAAAATATTGCGCATTATGCGAAAAATCAACAATTGCAGGAAAAAGAATACAACATCACCACTCAGTCGGTTGGCGTTTTAAAGCTCCTCGAAATACTCGAGTTTTTAGACCAAATGTTCGTAAAGTAAACCTTGAAGTAGATGGAAAGATTGTTAAGGCAACAGTTTGTATGAAATGTTACAAAAAATTGCGAGCTTCAGAAGGTGATTCAAAGGTCTCAGAATAGGTCCTAATTTCAAATATATCTCTTTCATTCCAATATTTCTTATTATTTTCTAGCCTTGAACTTTTTGAGGTAGCTTAGTAAAAAATTCGTCTGAAAGACATTTAACCTTGAATAAACTAATAAATCTGATAGAATACAGCTATGTTATTTGACTCATTATTAAATCTAGTTACATACGATATCGGCATTGACCTTGGTACATCCAATACATTAGTTTTCTTACGAGGGAAGGGTATTGTTATATCTGAGCCATCAGTAGTTGCCATTAACAAAAAAAATAAAACTGTATTAGCAGTTGGTTTAGAAGCAAGACAAATGATAGGTCGTACTCCTGCAAATGTTGTTGCAAGTAGGCCACTAAGAGATGGAGTTATTTCCGATTTCGATTCTACGCAGGCAATGATTCATTATTTTATCGAAAAGGTGCATAGATATTCTCCAAAAACATTCGTTATTCCGAGACCAAGAGTAATTGTTGGTGTTCCTTCTTCGGTTACTGAAGTTGAAAGGCAGGCTGTCATCGATGCAGCGAAAACCGCAGGCGCACGATCAGTATTTATTGTTGAAGAAGCAATGGCTGCAGCAATCGGTGCGGGGCTTCCGGTCGAAGAGGCTTCTGGAAGCATGATAATTGATATAGGTGGTGGTACGACAGACATTGCAGTTATTTCACTTGGAGATATTGTAGTTGATAAAACGTTGCAGGTTGCAGGTGATGAAATGGACCAGGATATAATAAATTATGCACGACAAAAGTATAATCTACTTATTGGTGAGCGCACTGCCGAGGATGTTAAAATCGCAATCGGTTCTGCTTATCCATTAAAAGAAGAAAAATCAGTCATTATACAAGGTCGAGATTTAATTAGTGGTTTGCCAAAATCAGTTGAGTTTTCAAGTATTGAGGCTCGTGAGGCAATAATGAATTCGATCATCAAGATTTTAGACGCGATTAAGGATGCAATCGAAGAGACACCTCCAGAGTTACTCTCTGACTTAATATCTTCAGGTGTTTATCTTGCAGGGGGCGGAGCTATGATAAAGGGTATTGATAAACTATTTCAAGAGGAGTTGAAACTTCCTGTAAAAATTAGTGAAGAGCCACTTTCTGCTGTTGCTAAAGGTACAGCATTAATGCTTGATCACATTGAATTATTGCAACGTATCCAGAGATCTTGGGATGAGCTTCAATAATTATTACCCCATAATATGAAATTTGCTTCAGTAATAGTACTATCTTTAGTGTTTTGTAGTTTTTTCAATAGGTATTTTTTGCTATATAAATCTTGGCTATCTTTTATGGAGATGGTGTGTGTTTTTGATCCGAGATATGATATTATTAGGCGATGATAAAGTTAGAGAATAACAAATTAAAGTGGGTGCTATTATTTGTCGGGATAACGTTGCTAACAATTTCTACCAATTTTTTGCCGGTAGGAGATTTCCTAAGAAATAGTATAGGTTATTTTGTTGAACCAATTTCATATTGGATGAATAATGGTGCAAATGATGTCAAAAACTTTTTTGGATCTTTTGTCTATTTTAATCAGATGCGAGATGAAAACAATAATTTGACAGTCGAGAATGCAAATTTAAAATCGCAATTAGCTACGCTTCAATCTGTCTATGATGAGAATGCTTTTATTAAAAGTGAGATAGCATACCAACAGTCATTTCAGCAGAGTGAGATAAAAATAGTTGAAGCTCAGAGTATTGGCGGAGGTATTTATTCAGGTGGTGATTATATTTTGATAAACAAGGGCCGTTTAGATGGTATTTCAGAGGGTATGGTTGTTAGAAGTGGTGAAATATTTCTTGGGATAACTTTTGAAGTTTCGGATAAATTGTCAAAGGTTATGTTGCCTGAAAGTAAAAACAGCAAGTTGGAAGTCAGCATATGTAAAACACCAGCCATTGATACGATACAGACAGATTGTGTAAAGGGGCTGATGGTAGGTTCGATTTCTGGTGTTAAGGTAGAAAATATTGCTACAAATGCACCTGTGTTGCAGGGCGATTATATTTTAGTGGATGATGCAAAAGTCGGTAAACTACTTTTAAGTGGAACACTAGGTAATATTACAAGTAAGCCTGGTGATTCTTATCAGCAGGCCGAGGTTCAATTGCCTTTGAGTTACAATGATATAAGATGGGTGGTAGTAGAATTATGATGACATTATTTGGTTTTATCTTATTACCTTTTGTAGAAAACTTTATTTGGGGATTGGGATTAGGCAGCATCCTGCTTGTATTAGCTATTTACTGGTACAATAACGAAACACTAACTGTCCCAAGGTTTTTACTTATTCTATTTATGGGTATTGTTATGGATATTTCATTTTTGTTGCCTTTGGGCACTGTATTAGCTTGTTTCGCGATTTCAATTATCTTTTTCACTGTGTTAAAACTTTTTTTGAGTGATAATGGGGTGGTACAAAGGTATGTGTTGTTTTCAGTCTCGTTCATTGTATTTCATACTTCACTTTATTTATTTACTCACCAATGGCAGATGGGTTGGGGTATTATTGGTATGGTGATTTTCGATATTATTGTCTTAATCGTTATTGAGGCAGTAAGTTCCATATCTGTTCAGAAACAGTTATGGGGTCAGTCACAGAAAAAAATAAAAATTTAAATTTCCTATTATGAATTTCAAGTTTTCCAAGAAAATCCAAAATAATCTTGAAAAAGACATCTTTTCGAGTAAGAAGATTGTACAATCAACTAAGTCAGTTAAGGCACATTCTGATCTTGGAGAGGTAGACGAGCTAAGTACTATACATTTTAACAAGTGGAATTCTGTATATGCTTTTGTACTCTTTGCGGTTGTTTTTGTTTTGATGACAGTGGCAATTATCGATTTACAGGTTATCAAGGGTCAAGAGTATTCAAATCGTTCTGAGAGTAATCAGTTACAGGTTAGAGTTGAATATCCTACGCGAGGGGTAATCTATGATCGCAATGGTGTTCAATTGGCAAGTAATATACCTTCATACAATGTATATTTGACAGTTGACAATTATTATAATGACGAAGGTGAAATAGACACTGAAAAATTAGGTAAAGTCTCAGCAAAAATTGAAGAAATCCTTGGCGAGAAGTGGTCAGAATATGTTTTAAAGCCAGATGAAACATACTCTTCTGTCTATGAAAGAATGTTAGATTATATTGATAAATACTATTTTCTAAGTGAGTTACTTGTTGCTTCAGGTATAGATAATGAAAAAGCCATTAAACTTAAAGCATACACAAGTATCGATAACAGTATTACGGTAGATGATGCTACAAAAAGGTACTACTCTAATGCATTAAGTACTTCACATATTCTCGGTTATGTTGCAAAAGTAAATGCAGATGATCTTGAGACAAGAGATTATGTAGATATGAATGATTTTGTAGGAAAATCGGGTGTTGAATACTATTATGACCGTGAGCTTATTGGCCAGAAAGGTGAATATGCAGTTGAAATAGATGCCTATGGGAATATCGTTTCCGATCTTCAGATGAATATTAACGAAGTAGTTCCTGGAAAGAACCTTTATCTTACAATTGATAATGAAATCCAGAATAACCTCTACAACTCTTTACAAAATGGCGTAAATACTTATGGTGGAAATGGTGGAGCCGGGATAGTGATGGATGTAAATACTGGCGAGATATTGGCTATGGCTTCATATCCAAGTTATGACAATAATCTTTTTGTTGATGGTATCTCAAGCAGTGAGTACGAAGCTCTCACAAGTGATACGAGATTACCTCTGTTTGATCGAACAATTTCTGCACAAATACCGCCTGGTTCGATATTTAAAACAATAGTTGGTTCTAGTGCTTTAGATGCGGGTGCAATTGATCGGTACACGAAATACAATAGTACATATGATTATTCGTTCTCAAATGGGGCATCATTTTGGGAGTATGGTCGCAGAGCATATGGATGGATTGACATAATTGGAGCACTGGAAGTGTCATCGAACATATTTTTTTGTGAAACGGTAAGAAATTGGGATATGGATAGTCTCGTACCTTACCTCGAAAAATTTGGTATAGGTGAATATACAAATATTGATATTCCAGGTGAGATGCCTGGTCGTTTACCATCAGCACAGAATAAAATAGCCCTGGCTAATTCCTCAAGTCCTTGGTTGGAGCCGGTTTGGTATCCTGAAGGAGATTCATGTAACTCAGTGATAGGACAGGGTATTACGCTTGTTACACCAATACAGGCTGTGAATTGGGTTTCTGCGATTGCCAATGGAGGGAAATTGAATACTCCTCATGTTGCCAATTATTTTGAAGAGATTTCTCCGGTTGATGGCGAGAAGATTACTGAAAAGGTAGATTTCGAGCCAATAAATCAAAATATTGTATCTGAAAGTGCATTACAAATTGTTCGAGAGGGAATGAGGGAAACGGTTGTTGGCTCAAGTGGTTTTCTATATTTCTTTAATGAGCTACCATTTTCTGTCGCCGCAAAGACGGGTACTGCTGAATTTGGTGCTGTAAATGCTGATGGAAAATATGAACATACTCATGCATGGGTTATAGGGTTCTATCCTTACGAATCTCCGAGGTATGCATTTGCTTTCTATATGGAAGATAGTACCTTAGGTACTGATGCGGCTATGGTGGCTCGTGACTTCTTGAGAACAATCCCCGAAAAATATAGGTAGTTGTTATCACTGTCGATGCTGATGGTTGTGTGAATAAACATCATTCATTTTTTCTTAATATCTTTTTAATAGTTGTAGGTTATGATCTATTTATGAGATTTAGGGAAAGTGGTATCGGGGAAGAATACAAATTGCTCATAGGTTTTCTGATGACAAAACAGGGTATTGGGTCCATACGGGCCGTGAATATTCTACTTGGTTTAACGGACGATGAAAGAAAAAAGCTTTTTGGTCAGATAAAAGGAACAGGTGAATATTCGGAATATCTTAGTTTGTTAAAGAAAAATAGAATCGAAGTAGTAGATAGTGAAGGCGAGCTTTACAAAAAGCGATTTGGAGAATTGAAATATCGACCGGCGGTGTTGTTTTGCAGGGGGAACATAGGGTTAATGTCGCGTACGACTGTTGCTGTAGTAGGAAGCAGAAACTGCGATCAATATGGTGTAAATGCAACCCGTAGAATAGTTGAGCAAGTTGCAAAATGTAAAAATATTGCGCTTGTAACTGGCTTGGCGACAGGGATCGATAGTGTGGCTCTGGAAGAAGCAAGAAAATACGCTGTACCGACAATCTCAGTTATTGCTGGAGGGCATAAAATATTCTCGAAAATAAACAATGATTTGATTATTTCAGAGTACCCTCCGGCAAATAAATTAAGTAAGGGGCATTTCATTATTAGAAATCGTTTGATTGCGAGTCTTGCCGATGTAGTTATTGTTGCACAAGCAGGTGAGAAGAGTGGTGCATTATATACCGCAGAATATGCAAAACAGTGTAATAAACTTCTTTTTGCAGTGCCAGGCCAAATGACGGATTATCGTTTTATTGGGTGCAATAGACTTATTTCAAATGGTGCAAATATTGTAGATTGGGAAGGGAATTGGTTACATAAAGCTAACTTAGTAGGTGTGTTAGGAGATCAGGAGAATCTTTTGGAAAGGGTGTTGGGAGTATTGATTGATATTCAAATAGATCAAAAAGAAAGAATTAACCAAGTAGAGAGAGAGAAGTTGATGGTAATTAACTATAATATTTATGATGAAAAAACTCCTGAAGAGTCAATAATTCGTAATAAAGAAAATGATAATTCGAATAGTCAGAATTTTATTCTAAAATGTCTATTTGACAGTATTATCAAAGATATTGTTTCTTCAAAATGTCAGGAAAACAGTAAATGCTCAATGCTTGCTCAGAGGATTATTGAGAAAAATACAAGTAAGAGTGCGATGAGCATTATTCAAAATGAAAATAAAAGAAAACTTTTTCTTGCTGTCGCTTTGTACTGTCAACAAAATATATTACAAGGGCAGGGATTATCGTTTGAAGAAATATGCTGTGGTATCAATGAATTTAGGCGAGATGAAATCCGCAGATATTTGACAAAACTTGAGGTTGGGGGTATTTTGAGACAAAATTTAATCGGTAAATATGTACTTTGTTGAAAAAATAGAAAAATATAAAATAAACTTGTATACTAATATTTTAAGTATTTAAAAAATAGAAAAGAAAAGATGAGCAATTTATTAATAGTTGAGTCGCCCGCAAAGGCAAAAACAATAGAAAAATATTTAGGTAAGGATTATAAAGTACTAGCTACTTTGGGCCATATTATTGACCTTCCTAAAAATAAAATTGCTGTTGATACTGAACATGAATACAAACCAGAATTCATAATAATGGATGGCAAGAAGAAGATTATATCTAGTCTTAAAAAGAGTCTCCCCAAAAAAGGTGAGGGGGAAGTACTTCTTGCTATGGACCCTGATCGTGAAGGTGAAGCAATTGCATGGCATACTATGAATGCCTTAAAGTTAAAGAATCCAAAGCGTGTAGTTTTTCATGAAATAACCAAAGATGCAGTTGTCGAGGCGATCAAGAAACCAAGACATATAGATGACAATCTTGTCGATGCTCAGATTGCACGAAGGGTGTTGGATCGCTTAGTAGGATACAAATTGTCACAGTTATTGTGGAAAAAGATGTGGTATGGTCTCTCTGCGGGAAGAGTTCAATCAGTGGCATTAAAGTTGGTGGTTGAAAGAGAAAACGAAATTCTAGCATTTGTACCGAAAGAATTTTGGGAAATTAAAGCAGATTGTAAAACAGCAAAAGATTCTGATTTTGTTGCTGAATTAGTAAAGATTAATGATAAGAAGGCACACATCGGTAATGCAACTTCTTCCGATGAAGTGCTCAAGGCTTTAGAGGGAAAGGATCTATCTGTTGATACAATTGCAAAGAAAACTGTACAAATGTCAGCGAAACCACCGTTTACGACTTCGACTTTGCAACAGTCTTCGAATAATATTCTTGGATATTCTACAAAGAGGACAATGAGTCTTGCACAACAGTTATACCAGGCAGGATATATCACATATATGCGTACAGACTCTGTAAATCTTGCACAGCAGGCTATTGAGCAGATACGAGAGAAAATAAAGGCAGATTATGGTGACAAATATCTTTCAGCTAAAACTAATTATTTCAAAAACAAGGCTAGATTAGCTCAGGAAGCGCATGAAGCAATAAGGCCTTCTCATTTTGATGTAAGTACTGAAAAAGTTGCAAAAGAACTTGGTTCTCAAGCAGCAAAACTTTATGACATAATTTTTAAGAGAGCACTAGCGTGTCAAATGTCACCTCAAGTTGTTGAGAAACTAGAGATTTCTCTTTCTACTAAGGGCACAGATAACAAGAAGTATGGTTTTAGTGCTAAAGCAGATAATCTGTTGTTCGATGGATATTCTAAGGTTTGGGGAAAGAAATTTAAGGATTCAGAAGATTTAAAAAGCCTTGGAGAAATCAATGAAGGAGAGAAAGTAATAGTAAAAAAACTTATCCCAACTCAGAAATTTACAGAACCGAAATCAAGATATACCGAAGCAACTTTGGTCAAGGCTTTAGAAAAATATGGAGTAGGGCGACCTTCAACTTATGCTACTATAATAAGCACGATAATTGATAGAGGTTATGTCACAAAAGAACAGAAATATCTTAAGCCAAAGGATGTTGGATTTACAGTTACAAATTTCTTGCAATCAAATTTTAACCGTTTAGTAGATTACACTTATACTGCAAAAGTTGAAGAAGATCTCGATAATATTGCGGAAGGTAAGGTAAAATATCTACCATTTATAGATAATCAGTATAAGCCTTTGGTGTCAGAGCTCGAAAGTGCAGATAAAATAAGCAAAGATCAGGTTCTTATATTGGGTGATTCAGAAGAAAAATGCCCTGAATGTCAAAGCCCTATGCAAGTAAAATTAGGTAGATATGGTAAATTCCTAACCTGCTCTCGTTTTCCAGAATGTAAAGGTATGAAAGGTCTTGCGGGCAGTGAATCACAACCAGAAATTGATCTCGATAAATATGTCGAAGTTGGTAAGTGTGAAAAATGTGGGTCTGAAATGGTTATGAAAACTGGACGTTTTGGAAGTTTTTGGGCATGTTCAGCTTATCCGAAGTGCAAGAATATTGTTTCTGCGAAACTAAAAGAAAAATGTCCAAAATGTGGAAAACCGCTAGTTGAGAAGAAGGGTAAATGGGGCAAAACATTTATCGGTTGTAGTGGCTATCCAAAATGTAAATATATTAAGAAGAAATAGTGTTTATTGAAAAACAATATACCTGTTTTTTGCTGAACTAAAATGTAGAATTTCCCCCATAGTGAGTAATCGGTATTTTGGCACAATTCAATACTGTGCCATTGTGTTCAATTACATTATTAATATATTCGTCACAATAATAAACCATAATAATAAACTATGAAAATTTATTAAAAATAAAAATCCTTAGCAAAGTAAACTACTTTTTGGATAAAAAACATTAAATTATTTTAATTTGTACTTCACATGATGAGAAAACCAAGAGAAAAATATTTGCACGGAGGTCTCCGGATGTTGACTAATGCAGATTTAGTGGCTTTGATACTTGGTTCAGGTGTAAAGGGTAGGGATGTGTATAAAATTGCTGATGAGATTAGTGCACTAATTGAACGACAACGGAAAATCAGAAAAGAAAGTGACTCAAATTATCAGAATCTTTTCGAAAAACTGAAAAATATTGTTGGAGTCGGAGATATCAATGCGACAAAAATTATTTCAGCAATAGAGTTGGGAAGTAGGATTAATTCAAATAATGAAACAACAGTACTCTGTAATACTCAAGATATTTATAAGATGTGTTACGATATTTATGCTAGAAAACAAGAGATAGTAATAGCTTTTTATCTTGACGCAAGATATCGACTAATAGAAAAGAGACAAATTGGGCAAGGAAGTGTGGATAGAATCTCTATACAGGTGAGAGATATTCTTGTTGGTGCGTTGGAAAATAATGCAAGTTGGGTTGTCTTGGCACATAATCATCCTTCTGGAGAGAGTAAGCCGAGTGAAGAGGATTATGTATTCACTAAAAGATTGAAAGAGGTTTCAGATGCTCTGGGAGTCGGTTTTTTGGAGCATATTGTTGTAACAAGCACAGGTTATTCTTCGATTAAATAGTGTATTTAATATTGTGTTAATGGGTGTTTAAGAATCGAGCTTTTTTCTAAAATAAAAAAAACATAAAACCCTTTTCTGATTCCCACTTTATTCATAACAATCGAAATTTAACACGAACTGTTTGCAAATCATTAAGAATAATTTATAATCGTCACTATGGTTGAAATAATAAAAAAATATAAAAGCAGCAAATATAAGGGTTTGATGGTGGATCTTGATGATACCCTTATTACTTCGAATCAAGTATATGATAAGGCAATGAAATATACTTCAAGTTTTGTAGCACAGAAATTTGGCTTAGATAAAGAAGCTTTCTACAAATTAGTACAATCAAAACATGAAATTATCGATCATAATTTCCCTACCGTACACACTCGACATAGTAGGATACTTGTCTATCGCATGGCTTTAGATGAAATGGCTATCAATTATGATTTGGGTATTTTGCCGGATATTGAAGATATGTATTGGGAGTATTTTTTAAATCATGTAAAAGTATATCCTGAAGTTAAAGACACACTCAAGAAAATTCGTCAGGCAGGCGTAAGGATTGCAATCGTCTCAGATGGAGATCTTTCATTGAGGATTCGTAAAGCACGTAAAACGGGATTAACGAAATTAGTTGATCAGATAGTCGCATCGGAAGAGGTGATTTTTGAAAAGCCCTTTAGCGCAATATTTACATTGACATTGTCTAGATTGAAGCTCGAACCTGCAAACTGTATTATGCTAGGGAATAATTATAAAAGTGATATTAGAGGCGCTCAGCTTGTTGGGATAAGAGCAGGTATTTTTAATCCAAGTACAAAATCTAATCTGATAGGGCAAGATGGAACGATAGTGCCTGATTTTACAATCTCTAGATTCTCGGACATATTGAAGGAATTGCAAATTGTCTAGATTTTGGTATAATACCTTGTTAACCTTTTGCAGAATCAATCAATTATGTGCGATTATGTGATAGGTTAGTATATTATTTATTTCACATGCCTTTAAATGATTCCTTGTTATATAGCGATATATAATAAAGAAGGCAGGTGTTGAAAGGAACAAAAAATATGGCAGAAAAATCTGTAAAAGCTAATGTCGCTGTAGCTCCAAAAAAAGCGGCCAAAAAAACTATTTCCAAAATTGTCTCTAAAGAAGAAAAAGTAATGTCATCTGACATGATTCTTGAAGACGCAAAAAAATATAAAACAGAAGAGAAAGCTGAAAAAACTTCAACTGTAAAAGAGAAGGTTGAGCAGAAATCTTCACATTTTGAAAATAGAAATGATAATAGACCACACAGTAACTTTGCTAAGAAAACATCAGAAAATAAGCAAGTTAAAGAAGAGAAAATCCCAGAAAGAGCAGAAATTGCTTTACCTGAGCTAGAAAAATTCCTTGAAGCGGGCTCTCACTTTGGTCACAAGAAAAGTAGATGGAATCCAAAAATGCAAGAGTACGTATATGCTGAGCGCAATGGCGTTCATATTATTGATCTCATTAAAACAATGAAGCTTCTTAAAACAGCTTTGAAAGAGATTCAACATGCATCTGATAGAGGTTCGATATTGATCGTTGGTACAAAGGGTCAAGCTGCAAGTACAGTTAAAGAGATGGCAGAAGAAGTCGGTGCATTTTATGTAAACAATAGATGGCCAGGTGGTTTATTCACAAACTTTGAAGTAATAAAAAAGAGTCTTGATAAATTGATGAAGATGGAAGAGTCTCTTGCAAAAGGTGCTCAAGATTTAGTCAAAAAAGAACAGCTTATGTTAACTCGAGAAGTATCCAGATTGAACAATCTTTATAGTGGTATCAAATTCATGGATAAAGTTCCAGCATTGGTTATCGTTATCGATAGTAGAGTAGAGAAGAATGCAATCAAAGAAGCTAGAGTTGCTGGAGTCCCAGTTGTCGCATTGCTCGATACAAACTGTGATCCAACATTAGTAGATTTCCCGATCCCATCAAATGATGATTCTATAAGAAGTATCAAATTGTTTGTTGATCTTTTCAAACAAGCAATCGAGGGTGGTCGTAAAGCAACTTCATTAGTTGCACTTAGGAGAGATTATGAAGCTAGATTAGATATGTGGAAAACTGAATTTGAAGCAGAAGAGGCTAGAATAGCGATGTTGAAACAAGAAGAAATCGAGAGATTGAAAGAAATGAAAAAGGGTTCAACAGTAGTAAGAGTTGTTTCAAAAAAGTAATTCTTAAGCAAGTGAGATTGGACGAGAACTGTTTTTGAACTAATGTAACATCGAACTTACCAGATAATGATGTTTGGAAATACTGTTTTCACTGCAAGCAAATAGAAATATTATTGAAAAATGTGTGAAACAGTAGAAATAAAACCAATAGAAATCGACAATTTCGTGAAACGGGTGTTGCTAAGCTTGATAATAAGTGTAAAAGCTCAAAGATAAAGTTCAAAAAACTACCAAAAATAAGCAGTTAAACTTTAGTAATTCGATTTATACAAATATATAAATTTTTAATAATAATAAAATGGGTACAGTAAGTATGGATGCAATAAAAGAGTTGAGAGCTAAAACCGCAGCAGGCATCTCTTTGTGCAAAGAAGCACTTGAGGCTTCAGATAATGACATGCAGAAAGCTATTGAATATATCAATAGTCGCAGTGATGTTGTTTCAAGATTGCATAATATGACAGGTGCAAAAATCGGTTTGTGTAAAATAGCTTTAAATGATGCAGATAATGATTTTGAAGGTGCTTTGAAGCTTATCAAAGAAAGAGGTTGGGAGGATGAAATTGCCAAATCAGGTGAAAAAGCAGTTAAAGAGGGTATCATTGAAGCTTATGTACATGGTGCAGACAAAAAGCTCGTTGCCTTGGCCGAAATAACATGCCTTACCGATTTTGTAGCACGCAATGATAATCTTAGAAATTTTGCACATGAAGTCGCAATGCAAATTGCAGCTATGGGTGCAAAATATATTTCTAGAGAAAGTATTCCAGCAGATATACTTGACGCTCAAAAAGATCTCTTCAAAAAAGAAGCTTTGGCAGAAGGTAAACCAGAAAATATTCTTGATAAAATTGTCGAAGGAAAACTTAGTAAATTCTATGAAGAGAATTGTCTACTTGATCAAAAATGGATTAAAGATGATACTCGTACAATAAAAGAGTTGCTCGATGAAATAATCAATAAAACTGGTGAACCTGTTGAAATTCGCAGAATTTTACTTTGGAAATTGGGAGACTAATATTTTCGAAAGTATTCTCTGAAAAGAAAAATAGGGAAGCCTAGATTATCCTATTGAATTGTCTTTAAGATTAAGCTCATCTGAAAAGGTGAGTTTTTTCTAATCCTGTATTAATAAATATTTTAATACTCTGGGACGATAATGTATAAAATTCTAATTCGATATTCTACAGATTTCCTTATACTAATTGCGTACTTGAAATAGTAATCAGTAATTGAGATAATCTATATGATAGTAAATAAATCTAAAAAAAGTATTTTTTACTATTATAAATAAGTTAACAATATTATATATGGATCTAACAGAATTTGAGATTGAATTGATGGACTGTATTGAGCATTTGAAAGAGGATTTATCACAGATAAGGACTGGTAGGGCAACTCCAGAAATATTGTTTGGACTTAGAGTGGATGCTTACGACACAATGAATCCAATTAAAAATGTTGCTTCAATTAATGTTTCTGATGCAAAGTCATTATTAGTACAACCTTGGGATAAGTCAATAATCCAGAATGTTTATAAAGCAATATTATCCTCAGACTTAGGTGTGAGCCCTAGCGTTGAAGGAGATTATATCCGTGTACATCTACCTGATCTTACAGAAGAGAGAAGGAAAGATTTTGTGAAGGTTATGAAGGATCGAGTCGAAAGTGCTCGAGTTTCTGTCCGAAGTGTACGTCAAAAATACATGAAAGATATCGATGAAGCAGTTAAAGGTGGTCTTCCAGAGGATGATGGTAAGAGGTTACGAGAAGAGATCGAGAAAAAAGTGAAAACTGCGAATGAAGATATCGAAGCTCTCAGGAAAGAAAAAGAGAATGACCTTATGAGTATTTAATAATTGATGATATCTTTATGTTTCAAAGTATTTTAGATTTTGTAATTAATATCGGATTGCTAATATTATTACTTGGCTTTTTGGTTCTAATACATGAGCTTGGTCATTTTATTTCGGCATTAATAGTAGGCGCTAAAGTCGAAGAGTTTTCTATTGGTTTTGGCCCGAAATTATTTTCAAAGAAAATAGGTGAGACAGAATTTCTTGTAAAAGTATTACCGCTTGGTGGTTATGTCAAAATACTCGGAGAAGGAGACGAAGTTAATCCTGACGATGAGCGAAAAAAGAGCTTCAAGACTGATAGAAGTTTGAAAAGCAAGAAACCTTGGCAAAAGATTTTTGTTATGCTTGCGGGTGTAACGATGAATATTTTTCTTGCAATCATACTTTTCTATATTTTACTCATCAAATCGGGTTTCGCTTTTTATTTACCGCAGAATCTTGGAGAGATAGATTTGCCTTTTGGAAAAGTCACTCAAGAAAAATACGCTGATCTAAAATATACTCAACTTGTGGAAGGTGGTAATGCTCAGCTTGCTGGTATGCCAGATCAAGGTCTTATCAAGACAATGAATGGTGATCCAGTCTCGCTTACTTCCGAAATGCGAGATATTATTGGTCAATATAAAGGTCAAGTTGTATCAATGGTTGTATGTGATTATGAATTAGTTGTCTGTAAGGATTATTCTGTTAGTGTGACTGATGATGCACTTATTGGAATTCAATATTTCGATAATTATGCTTATAAAGTCCAATATGAATCCATAGAGAAAGTTTTCTCTGGTTTTCTTCATATCCCAAATCAGATTGTGATAATAGGTGAGTATCTAGATTATATGTTTACCAATGCTAGAGAAACGGGAAATTACAAGGATGTTGCCGTAGAGGGTGTCTCAAGTCCTATCGCACTCTATTTTGTTATTGATTCACTCAAGAGTGATGGCATTTGGGCTTTCCTTGATATTATGGCTAATATCAGTTTTTCGCTTGCAATGGTAAATGTTTTGCCAATTCCAGCTCTCGATGGCGGTAGGGTGATATTTATTATTATTGAGGCGATAAGAAAAAAGGAGTTGGATCCAAGACTAGAGGCTCTTATTATTCAGATTAGTTTTCTTATCATGATGTTGATTATGGTTTTAGTCGTACTCAAGGATATTATCTTCATCAAAGATATTGGTGATATGTTTAAATAGTTATAAATGTACACAGATATCGTTAATCTAGTAAATCCACACCTTTGCAGAGCTATTACTTCTGGCACTTTTGAATGCATACAAAATAGTGATTTTTCATATTCTAGGATATTGCATTTTGATTGATTTTGGTCTATCTTCTATTAAGGGTTTGTCAAAAAACCGATAAATTCATTATTTATTATATGGCTACAGTAAGACTAACGAAGAAAGGTTTAGTAATACTTATCATTTTGGGACTTTTGATAGTAGGCGGTGGCTCAGGCTATCTTATTTGGCGTCTAAATCAGGTAGAGAATCTTGGCAACGAGGAGAGTAGTGCAGGTGGTAATTGTAGTGCAGATGCTGATGATGGTTATTGTAATAAAGGCGCAGGAGAAAGTGCTGCTAATTGCGATGATTGCCCTCCTGTATGTGGTGATGGTGCCTGTACTCATGAAGAAAGTTGTGGTACATGTTCAAAAGATTGTGGGGTTTGTGCATATTGTGGTGATGGATTATGTAATGGCGGAGAAATCTGTATGGATACAGATGATGAGGATGGTAATATAGATGAGTGTGAAGATTGTGGATCATGTGATGATCGAGAAGGTTATTGTACTGTGTCTGCAACTATCTGTAATAATGCAAAATGTTGTAGGGCGAAGTTTAGTGACAATTTCAGCTGTGCTGGTATTGCGATGGATAATCCTGGGGTCCAGTATATGGCTTTTTGCGATGCACAAAATAATAGAGCAACTTGCTCATCAGATAGTGCAATTATGACAGCTTGTGAATGTGCTGTTCCAGATCCGAATGTTGATGGGTTGCAGAGTGGCTTGTGCGGTGGATGTAATAACCCTTGGGCGTATTATAAGCCAATACCTGATGCAGTTTGTAATGAAACATGTTACGAACCAGTAAGTGATCAAAATGGTTTAATGTGTTGTGATGCTTGTTTACCTCCTGTTGATAAAGTCGGAGTTTGGAGAAATCCAGATTGTCGAGATGAAACAGATTGTGATTGCGGAGTCGTAGCAAATAGTTGCGAAACAGGATATGTTGATACCGGCTGGTCACAAACAACATATTATCCCGGTGATACTGTCAAAATATCAGGATGGGCTGCTGATGTAGATGGACTTGGAGCCTTTACTTTAGTGATAGATACAGTAGTTCAAAACAACATACCATTTGTGCTTAAAAATCATACCGAATCTTGTCAGTTGAGACCGGATATTTGTGATGCCGCGACAAATCCAGTCTATTATCAATACGCTCAAGTTTGGGAATATACTTACAAACTAGGTCCTTTAACAACGCCAGGTGATCATACTGTATCAGTATCCTGGGTTGATGCCTTAGGTAATGCTGGTGCAAATTGTACTGGTAGTAAAACACTAAAAGTCGGTCAACCAG
>JAKPPS010000041.1 GCA_029547225.1 bacterium
GGAGTCATAAAAAAATTTATTGGATCTACTGCCATTGATCGACGACGGACTTGGGCTTGCGGTTCTAAATTTAATAATAATTCTTTTGCTTCTACATGTCTTTTCATAGTACCTAATTCATCTTTGAATTCATTTTTAGAGCGCTCTAAAAGAATATCTTTTTTTGATCGGTCAATCATACCAGTTACATATAATCCTTCCACTGTTTCAGACAACTGTTCTATTTTGTTCTTAGCCTCCGTAGAATATCGAATGAGGTTTTCTCTGACAGGTCGCATATCAGCCCGGTATTGCTCACCTATGTCGATCAGCTTTTCCGATTCCTTTTCTGATAATCTTTGTAATTGCTCATTTGTCCTAAAGATCTCAGATTTTCGAAAATCATCCATTTCCGTCCAAAGTTGTTGCCACATAGGCATTAACAAATCTACATTAACTTTCATCAATCGGCCCATATCTATAATTTTAGGATCATCATACACAGTTTGACACGCGCCACACTGCCAGATTTCAAAATTTGCGTCTTTAATATCTCCGTCGTCATCGATATCATAATTTGGTTCTATGTATAATTTTGCCTGACGACTAAGCTCATAAAGCGGTTTATCGTTACCGGTAATCAATTTCCTTAATAACGCCTGATATTGATTAAGTGTGGCATTATATTGATTTTCAAGAGACTTATATCTTATTACTCCAGATGCTCCTGCTGCAAGGTCTGATCCGACAGCCATGGACTCATTTTGAAGTAATTGCTTTTCTTTTTCCATACAGTGAAGAGTCTCGAGTAGTGCATTATGGATATTTGAAATATCGTCTAAAATGCTAGGTTCTTTGGTAATCCTGTCTGCTATTTCATCATTTTCCAGCATACGAGTTATTAGTTGTTCTTGGTTCAAAAGATGAGATTCCTCAAGATTTACTCCTAACTTATAAAACAGATAGCTAGGAATGCGATTACATTTTGGACAAAAATATTCAATTTCCGTAAGGCTAGATCGATTCATCGCAATTTTCAGGCTATCGTGAAAAGAACTAACAGAAGATCTTCTAATGGTATTATAATCCTCAAGATTATTTTCAATATTACGAAATTGTTCTTCTATAAACTGACGCAAGCCAATCCCGCTTTTCCTTAACTTTTTCACAATATTATTCAATACATCGATTTCGTCACGTTTAGATTCAAATAAATCTAACTTAAGTTGCTTTCGCTTCTCATTTGTCAACTGAATGCTTTCCCATTTATCTGGATTAATATTAATTTCTCGCAAGAATTGTAGTTTTTTTGGTAATATTCGGAATGTATAGTGATTGATTCGAATTCCGCGAATCATATCCATAAACAATTCTATCGTCTCCTTAAGTTTACTCTCTTCACCGTGAAGCTTTGTCATCATGTGATAAGCATCTTCATCTTTTCTTAGTAGAACAGGTTTTTGTTTAATTACTTCCAAATTATTGTTAATAGTTTCTATAATATCTGGCTCAGTTGTGAGATTTGGTAGCTGAATTGAGACTTCAGGCCAAATACCTGTATCGTCAACTACTACTGGAAAGCCCGCAATATTCATTTTTGTAAACACACACGGGAAGAAACTTATCGACTCAATAATTTTCATGGGTATTAAATTATTAAGATTTAGTTTTTGATTATCAATAGCAATTTGGACTTCATTAATTTTATTGGCTATTGTTTTTAATTCTACATTCTTCTCATTTATTT
>JAKPPS010000043.1 GCA_029547225.1 bacterium
GGCAACCATAAAAAGGAACATCAGAACGGCCGTGGCCGTCTTGCTGAAGCTTTTCATATCTTTGTTTTATTGGCAATTACCAATCCCTTTCATCCCAATCACTGGTTTTCATGGAACCGGAATCAAGGAGGCTCACATCAATATAGAGGTCTTCTACGATGATGTCCGGAGCCATGTACTCGTGCTGGGATTGTGCGGAAAATTGGGTAGTTGAATGGTTTTTGTTAGTATTTGGTGACATTGAGTACGAAAATACAAAACATATTACAAAAGAACAAGGATTTATGTCAGCATTTTATTAATCTTTATGCTTTTTTCGTAAAGAAGCACTGGCAGTTGTTGGGCAGGCCTAATGCCTAACTGGCGCAATAATGCAATCTTCTTTGCAGGTCACAATTGTTTCCGTTTTTGCTGTACGATTATTTCTGATTTTATTGTATGATTGTTTTCGTTTTTGTTGCAACCAGATTTCCGTTTTTGTTGTATTGGTCAGTTCCGGTTATAATAACAGTGTATTTTGAAAGAACTTAATACGTACAAGTATTATATTCGGTTACATTAGAGTTAGTAGTGACAAACAGACTGTTGAAAATCAACGCTATGAAATTAATAATTTCTGTTCCAAAGAAATTATTGTAATTGATGGTTGGATTGAAGAAACCATCAGTGGCACAAAATCTTACAATAAACGCGAACTTGGTCGTCTCCTTAATAAAATTAAAAAAGATGACTTGATAATATGTGCAGAATTATCAAGACTAGGTAGAAACCTTTTTATGATTATGGAGATATTAAACATTTGTATGACAAAAGGGTGTAGAGTCTGGACAATAAAAGATAATTATAGACTCGGGGATGATATTCAAAGCAAAGTGCTTGCATTTGCATTTGGATTATCTGCGGAAATCGAAAGAAATCTTATCAGCCAGCGCACAAAAGAAGCTCTTGCCAGAAAGAGAGCAGAAGGTGTTATATTAGGCAGGCCGAAAGGGAGAAAAACTTCCATAGAAAAACGCAAGTTGTTTTCTAAGAATAATTTGATTAAAGAACTTATGAGAGTTGGTGTTTCACAGAGAAAAATTGCACAGATATGTAAAGTAGACCGAAATACACTTTCTAGGTACCTGGTTGAAATGGCGTATAATTATTGAGCAATTATGTTAAGCAGCAACAAACAATATGTGAGTTTAATGGGAGTGATAGTTGGGTGGTTTTATCACCTATAGAACAGAGTATTAAGCAGAAAATTGAGTCAATAGGTACACCATTAAAAGATTGGGATATTAAGATCTACAGGGGTGTTCTTACAGGTTGTAATGAGGCATTTATAATTTCTGGCGATAAACGCAAAGAAATACTTAATAATTGCAAAAGTGCAGAAGAACGAAAAAGAACTGATGAGCTTATTCGACCGATTCTTCGTGGCAGGGATATTAAAAGATATGGTTATGACTGGGCCAATCTATGGCTAATCAACACTCATAAGTAAGCATCCGATAAAACACATATTGTAAGAGTATCATGGGCTTTTTACATTTGTTTCCAAAGTAAAACGCGATGACACTCGAAGAATATTATCAATTAGAGCAAGACCTTCAAGCTTCCGGACAGAACAATAAGGAATATCTGATCTCAAAAGGCATAAAACCATATCAGTATTATTACTGGAAACACAAAGCCAGGGAACGGTCAGAGGAATCTCTTCCAGTGGGAGGTTCTTTTCTTCCCATCAATATCCAGGGCAGCGGAGTTTTGGGAAAAGG
>JAKPPS010000004.1 GCA_029547225.1 bacterium
AATGAAAAAGTTATTGGTTTTGTTGATGCTGGTGTCTGTAACTTTAAGTCTTATACCTATCAAAGATGTTTCCGCAGAAGACTTGGAATGTCCTACTCCGAAAAGTTTGATGCTTCATTCTTGGTATGGGGTTAAAAACACTGAATTGTTGGCGAAGGAGTTAATTGCTAATGATTTGGTGACCTATACTTACAGCCAAATTTACGAGTTGTATGATAGTGGCAAATGCGCCCCCAAAAATGCTGTATTAATCTCACTAGATGATTTTTACAGTGTTTACGAAAACAAAGTGCTTGATATGGCAAATGTTTTTGTAGATTATGGTTTGGTAATGACATTGGGTTTGATTACCAGAACCGAATCATACAAACAAGATTTAGATATTTGGAATAAGCTTAAGGATTTGCAGAAAAATGGCTTTGAGATAGCCAGCCACTCTTCAGATCACTATAATCCTTATGAATTAAATACCGAGGGATTGGAGTTGGAATTGAGAGGTTCTCATGACCTAATTTGTAAATACTTAGGTGAGTGTCCGGAAACGTATATCTTGCCATATGGTATCGCGTATGATTACGAACCACTCTTAAATATTGCGAGAGGTTTATACCGGTCCGTTGTTAGTATTGCTGGTCCTTCAACCTACAGTGGTCAGTTTTTTGTAATGAAGAGAACTAGTCCAGGGGACAGGACACCTTCGGAAACGATAAAATATATGGAAGTAGCTTTTCCATGGTTTCCGCAGGTCAACGGTGAAGATATAGTGAGTCGAAAGGTTCGGAAGATTAATAAGATCGGAGAAAGGAAGATTTTAAGTGGTCTTAAAATTCTTTATGAAAATGAAAGTGAGGGTAATACTTGTTTTGTAAATTAAAGGCTCCTGTAAAAATGTAACTTTTTCAGGAGCTTTTATTTTTTGTGAAAATTTTGCTACTGAATAAAAACAGAAAGGTATTGACTTGTGTTCTATTTCTTATCACAATATAAATACAATGGATAGCACTGAAGATACTGCTAATTTAACGAATAATAATTCTTTGAAATCAAGGGATTATAAAAAAAGCAAATTTATCTCCATTTTATTTCTTTTATTATTAATAGCAGGCATTATTTTATATTTATTAACAGGTTTTGAATTTCCTAAAAAAAATCCAGAAAATATTACCGACAGTACACCCGCTGAAAATGAGGATGTGAGAAGTCCCTTTGGCGAGTTAGCAAAAAATGATGATGAAGAGAACACTGTCGATATTTCTTCAAATAAAGGCGTTGATTATTACATAAAACTTTATGATGAATATAGTATGGGTGAGATGGGTATCAGATATGTTTTTAAAAGTTTTGACGAAAATTCAATGTCCTTAAAATTAATTGAAAGAGATCAGAATGGTGAGGTTGAGAGAGATTTTCCTTTAGCAGAGGATTTTTTAATAGTGTGTACTGTTTCTGATATAAGTAAGTATGGTTTAGATTTCAGTAGATTAGATGATATGGATAAAGCTTCGATAGCATTTAAATCTAGTTCTATGACATTGGAGGAGAAAAAAAATCTACTTAGTAGTTACCCCGAAGGTTCTACATTTGCTTTAATATTTACTGATATGAATTTTGATTCTAATTCAAAGGTAAAAAAGATATTAGTTACAACCACGGATTTAGATAGTTGCTACTTTTATGAATAACAAAGTAAATTATATAAAATACATTTTATCTGCTCTGCCAAGTCTGATTTTTATGGTTGCCTTTAATTTTATTTCATTTGCTACTTATACGTGCGAGGTTGAACCAGGTCAACCAGGTTGTTGTACGGACTACGACGACTGTGGTTCTTGGACCAACATATGTTTTGGTCCTTATGATGTCGTACCTACTATCTGTCCTGCCGAGGAGGGTTATTGTATCTGTGATATGGGTTTTCCGGGTTATTGTAATTCATACGAATTTACTTCACCTGGTTGTACTAGAACTCATCAGTGTGATCAATGTTGTTGCACTTTATCTGGTGATCCTGGTGATCCTGATCCTGGTGGACATGACCCCAAAGGCTGGTTAGACTCTGCTACTTGTAACAATGGGATAATTAGTACAGGCGGATGGACATGTGACCAAGATGATTATTCCAGTAGTTTAAGCGTTAGAATATATATGGATGGTACAAGTAACTTGATAGCCAGTGGCATTGCCTCTCTCCCAAGAGAGCAGGCTGTTTGTGCGGCATGCGATGGTACGTGTAATCATGGTTTTGGCATTTCTACAAGTGGAACATATTGTGGTACACATAGTATATATGCATATGGAATAAATGTAGGAGGAGGTAGCGATCGTAATTTATTAGGTTCTCCTAAAACGGTAGATTGTGGAACTTGCTGTACACCAACTAACGGCACTTTGTCTGCTTTTAGTACTTGTTCTTCTCCTTGTGGTCCTGGAACCCAGACCGCTACTTGTACCAAAGAGGCTACATGTGGTGGTACAACATGTAGTACTTTATGCTCTAATGCTGGTGGGACTTATAATAGTACAACTAAAATTTGTACAAGAAGTTGTAATTTAGGTCCTTGCAATCAAAATCCAAAAGGTGTCTTTGACAGTGTGTCGTGTGGTTCCGACCCCACCAGTCCTAATTTTCATAAAATCAGGGTTCGGGGATGGGCTTGTGATCCTGATAATTATTCTTCCCCCATAGATGTACATGTTTACAACGGAACATCCTCTTCAGGTACCAAAATAGGTAGTGGAACAGCTAACTTGCCTGGTGAACTCGCGATTGGTTCACATTGCGGAGGTACTACCTCGCATAGATTTGATATACTTAGTGCTGGAACTTTTGCTCCCGGCACATAT
>JAKPPS010000010.1 GCA_029547225.1 bacterium
ACCTTATTTAATACAGTCTGTGTCAAACTTGGCACTCCACCAGCGGTGTTATACTGCTCAAGGCGTTCTTTTTGTAAACAATAAAACACATACTTTGGTATAACCTTACTGGTGTATATTTCAGTGTAAAATATTGTATCAACAGTCCAAAACGGTTTTTCAACGTAATAGAGTTTATCTATCGAACCTTTTCGAGGTATTAAAACAGATGGTTTATCATAAGCATATGTATCAATATATGTCATGATACCTCCTGAACCATAAACAGGAATATTACCTACATTAAATGATTTGTAATCCTTTCCATTCCTAATTTTAAGAATCTCTTCTAAATTGCACCACGATATATCATCACCAAACGTCAATAGCAAATCCCTATAATACTCATACTGTTTTCTTCTTGCTGTAAGCTCTGCTGTAAGCTCTGCTCTTGCTGTAAGCTCTGCTGTAAGCTCTGCTGTAAGCTCTGTGAAATTGTCCAGAATACGGACAATTTCCTGCTGCACAGGTAGAGGGGGAAGGGGGATATAAAATTCCTCTACTTGTTTTTTTGAAACTGCTGGGATTCCACCTTTTTGTTGTTCATTTATTAATTTATTTTCACTATTCTTTAAGACATAATAAGTAAAATTCCAATCAAGATACTTCTCTTTTACTGAAATAGTGTAGCAGCTATTACCAGCCCAAAAATCTACAAATACACGATTAACAAATCCAGCATTTGCACCTCTTGCACTAATAATTATTTTATTAGCTGTTCTATTAAATTCATCATAAAAACCAGTATTTGAAGTTCCCCCATTATAAACAGGATAAACTCCATTAGGGTTCTGTTTATTTTTATGGACAAATTCTCCAATAGAAACAGATGCAACTTCTTTTAATTTTTTATATTCCACCCCATTCGGGCAAAACTCCTTAATCAATTCGTCCAACCTACTCATTTCCGTCACCGCCTTTAACCATCAGCTTTTTTACCTCACGATCAAAATCAGAAATAATTTTTTGCGTCTTATTAAAGTAAATATATTCTTCTTCTGCCTTTGCATCAGCCTGTTTTTTTGAAATGCTTCCCTTATCCTTTAATATCTTATATTTTCTGAAGGATAGAAACTCATTAATGCTTTCTGAGAACTCTTGCATTGTAAAAGTGTTTTCCCTTTCAATCAAATCTTCGATATAATCAAAATAACCGGAAATCGCCCTTTCCAATTGCTTTATTTGTTTTTCTTCAAGATAGTTTTTGGCAACTGTAACATCGGATTTTAATATTCGCCCGTCTGGTGCATTTTTCCAGGTTGTAAGCCCCATATTTTCTTTATTGCGATCAGATTTTGAATAAATAATTTCTGCCGCTGTTTGTCCAGTGATAGCATAATGAAATTTATTTTGCACCATGGCATAAAAATCACGTGTAACCTGTGCATCCTTGTCATAATCTATACTGCACTCAGCAAATATATCGGTGATTTGCTGCCAAATGCGCCTTTCGCTGGCTCTGATGGAGCGCACACGTTCGAGAAGTTCACGAAAATAGTCTTTGCCAAAAGCAGTTTTACCCTGCTTCAATCTTTCATCATCCATAGCAAAGCCTTTTATCATATACTCTTTTAATACACCAGTTGCCCAAATTCTAAAATGTGTTGCTTTGCGTGAATTAACACGATAACCAACTGAAATAATGGCATCAAGATTATAGAACTTTATTTTTCTTTTCACTTTCCTTGAGCCTTCCTGTTGAACTATCGAGAATTCCTCGGTAGTTGAACTTTCATTAAGCTCACCATCTGCATAGATATTTTTTAGGTGTAAAGATATATTGTCTGTTGTACAATCAAACAATTCCGCCATTGCTTTTTGGGTTAGCCAAATGGTTTCGTCTTTAATAACCGCATTAACCGATACATTTTCTTCAGGAGTGTTGTACATTAAAAATTGAAGTTCTTTACTCATTTGCCCACCTCAATTTCCGCAATAATCTTATCTATTTCTTCCCTCAAAACCTGCTCTCTCGCCACAATCTTTTCTATCTCAGCATTGAGGGCAACAATATCAATCTTTTCTCTGGTATCCTCCTGTTCAACATAGGTAGAAGCAGACAGGTTATAGTCCTCTTCAGCAATTTCGCTGTTTGGCACAAGCCTAGCAAAATGCTCAATATCTTTTCTATCTTTGAATGCGTTAAGAATGGTCTCAATATTTTCCTGTGTTAGTTT
>JAKPPS010000014.1 GCA_029547225.1 bacterium
TAAGTGAGCCAAATAAATACTGGGAAGCAGACATCAAATTCATGCCGACAGAGAAAGACGGATACGTACCGATGATAGATATAATAGACGTAAGAGACAGAGCGATAGTTGGGACACATTTGGGGCAGAAGAGCAAATCGAAGAACTTCATCGAATGCATAAAAAAGGCTGTAGAATACAGGAAAGTAGATACGAAGGAATTAACGATAAGGACGGACAATGGGCCACAATTCAAGGCAAAAGCGACAGAAGCATACATGGAAAAAATGGGGATAGAGCATGAATTTGGATACAAGAACAATCCGATTGGTCTTACAAATTTTGAGTATAAAAACTTTTCGTTGAACATGTTTTTGATTCCAAAATACAACTCACATGGTGCTTCGATTGCTTCGGTAATAGAAGAATTTTGTGTGACACTGGTTCGACTATTGGTAGTACGAAAGTTAATCGATGTGAGATATCTGTTCAAGGGAACTTGGGAACATTTCGTAAGCAGATTTGTAACGTTTTTATGTGTTTATCTTTTAACTATGAATTTAAAGATAAATTTGATTTCGAAACTTGGAGTTCAAGTTGTTCTTTTAGTACTTACATATTTGGGAATGGAGTTTCTCTTTAAGTCAGAGATGGAAAATTCTGTCACGAATAAAATATAGACTTTAATCAAAAAAGTGAATTTTTCTGGTATCATAAATAGGAAATTGAATCAAAAGGAGAACTGTAAATATGAAACTTGTACTTTATATTGATTTAATTACAAAAGCTGGACACAGAAAATTCAACCAGTTGGTCATTAATGCTTTGAGAAAAGAGTTTAAGATTCTAACGGTAGCTTCCAGGGAAGCAACAGATAGCATTCCAGATTTGGAGATACCAGATCGTTTTTTTAATTTTTCTAGTCGTTTTAATTATAGAATAAAAATATTACAAGAAATAGACTGGATTATAGAGAAGATAATCTCATTTGGAAAATTTGATCTGGTTCTATTTTCATCGTATGAAACAATATCGTTCGCTATCAAATCACATAGGATAGTTGGATTGTTTGAAAATGTAGCTGTTTTTGACCACAACAATATTGACGAAATAGAGAGATCAAGGATTAAGAAACTGTTTTTCAAAAGTATAGACACCAATGTAACGCATTTAGTATTTGAGGAGTACTTTAAGACACATTTAATAGAAAATGTAAAGATCAAGAATAATGTTGTTGTGGTTCCACATCTTGTCGAAGACAAAAAAACATTTTTAGATCCTGTGAGAGATTGGATAACTGTGTTTGTTCCATCTAACAAATGCGATGATCAATACATAAAAAAGCTCATACTTGGTTCATCTCCAGATATACGTTTCGTCATAAAATCAGATAAACATTTTGCTGGGCAGAATGTTAGAACTGTCCCGTCGTTTGAAAATGACGAATATGAAAATGTCTTTGCAGACTGCAATTTTGTCATATTACCATTAACTGTTGATTACAATTATCGAATCAGTAACATTATTTTCGAATGTTTTTCGTATTCCAAGCCATGCTTCACTTTTAGGAATAAAATGAGTGAATTTTTGAGTAATCTGTACCCAAGTATCGTGCACATAATCGACAGGGGTACACTTTTGGACGAGATAGTAGACGAATATAAGAAAATTGATAAAGATAGCTTCTTTATAGAACGTAAACAATTCTTGCATTCACATTCTGAAAGTGCTTTTTTAAATGGGATTAGGAAGTTACCTATATAGAAATGCTCTTAAATACAAACTTTGCTTGTTTTCGAATTTGCGCTGAAAGGGATAGTTACTATGGAAGTTGCTTTTGTCATATTAAACTGGAACAAAGCTGATATGACTATACAAACAGTGAAAAATGTTCAATCAACAGAGATTGGTGATTTCGCAGTTGTGGTAGTTGATAATGGCTCCGAGATGAGTGAAAAGATTAAACTTGTGAGATTTGCTCAAGAGAACAATTGGAAGATCATAGATGAAGAGGAATGTCCAGATACTTCTTGCAAGAGAATATTAGTACTGGCAGGTTTTAATTATGGTTACGCTAAAGGTAATAATATAGGGTTAAAATTGGCAAAATCGCTGAGAGTTAATTGGGCTATTGTCATGAACAACGACGTGGTGTTAGAGGAATCTGTTGTAAATACTTTGTTGAATGTGGCAAGGTCGGACAGAAAAATAGCAGTAGTTGGTCCAAAGATCGTTGGACTTGATGGGAAAAAACAAGGACCTTTCGGAAAACCTGGATTATATGATCGTGTGTTTTATCCGCTTCTTTATCCGGTGCTATATCCACTGAAAAAACTTGCAAAACGTCTAAGGTTAAGTAAAAGTATTTCGACGCAAAATAATGTGATCTATCCATATAGGATAATGGGATGCTTCTTCTTACTTAATCTCGATGCAATGGAAAAGGTAGGATGGTTTGACGAGGGAACCTTTCTGTATGGTGAAGAGTTAATACTATCAGAGAAACTTTTGAGGCATGGGTACCGAGTCGCATACACTGAAAGAACTTACGTTAAGCATATACACGAGGCAACTACTTCCCAGCTTGGCAAAAAAAGAGATTTCATGCAGTTGGAATCTGAATTGTATTATTTTCGGAAGTACAGAGGGTATGGAAAAGTAAGACTTACACTTGTAAAGTTTGGATTCCTATACAGCTACTTTGTGTTGGTACCGGTTCTGGAATTTTTGAAGAAATTAGTAAATCGATGGTTAAGCACACATAGAAATTCAAAATCTCTGCAATAATTACCCACACTATTTTTACCTGTCGATTGAAAGTTTGGCCTTTATTCGGTATTCAATGTTTTCAGCTAGTTTGTTGTTGTTTTTTTCAACACTTATATCCTGTACAAGATTTATAACATTTTGAACATACCTTTCATAATTTCTGGCAATATTTAATAAACCACTGGCAAAATCGTTATCGGCCTCGCCAATTCCATATCTCTGGCACATCTCTATGAGTGGCGGATTTTCAGTAGTTATAACTGGCTTTCCACAGAAGAGGAACTCATATATCTTTCCGGAAGCA
>JAKPPS010000053.1 GCA_029547225.1 bacterium
TATAAAAGATGAACGGTTTAAAATCCTGCTATGCTTATTAGTTCGAGGTCGTAACATTCTAAATTCACCTTCAAATCCTTTAGATTCTAAATCTTCCCTAACTCTTTTTGCAGTTTCCACCCATCCAAAAACAGATTCAACTCCTACGCTATTGGCTTTTGACTGTTGATCATTTCGACTAATGCTATCTCGTTACTGTCTGCTCCATCGGTATTATACAGAACATCGGTTAAAAATATCTTATCGCCTATTAACTTGAAAACACCACCTGCAAAATCATCACCGCCTTCATTAGCAGGGTCGCATGGCACGAAGGTAAAGTCGGGATCATTTAATCCTGCTGTATTATTAATATCGAAGTAATTTAAGTCTTTTAATGGGAACATTAGCCCATGTTTAGGCATTGGATTTTGCATGTACTGCCTTTCAAAGACTATTTCATTAGCCTTCTTGAGTTTATGCAATTCCTCTATCGTATGCTTAAATTCCCATAATGGTTTACCGTCTGCTTTTATGCATGGTAGCTCAATCACCTCCCACTCATCTTCTTCATTATCACGTTGCAAGTAACCGCTAAGGTCATTAGGATGTAGCCTTTGCATAATTACAATGATAGGAGTATTTCTACTATTGACACGGTTCTTTATAGTTGAATCGTATCTATTATTTACTTTTTCTCTTAACGTATCTGAGTCTGCATCGTCAGGTTTAACTGGGTCATCTATTATTATTGCGCCACCGAAATTGAGTTTCTTATCTAAGTCATCTAATCCTTCTTGGCTAATTGCATTTAGAAACTCATCTAATTCTTCATCTACTTGACCTGCTCCAAATCCAGTCACTTGTCCACTTGCTGAACGCGCTAAAACGCCACCGTTTTTAGTAGTATACCATTTATCTTTTGCTCTTGAATCTTTCTTTATTTGAACTTCTGGAAATACAGTTTGGTATAATTCAGATTGAATTAAGTCTTTTACAGATTCAGAATTGTCAAGTGCTAAATTATCAGCATAAGAAAGATGAATAAATTTAGCTGAAGGATTTAAAGCGAGTCCATGACTGATTAATGATTTAACCGCTAATTCAGTTTTCCCGTATCTTGGAGCAACATTTATAATTAGTCTTTTGAGTTCACCTTTAAGAACTCTTTCTAGTGCTTCACAAATAATTGTATGGTGTTCACCAACTATAAACTTTCTATTGTATTGGTCTTTAAAAAAGAATCTTGTATGAAATAAAAGAGATTTTAAACACTTGACTTTTGCTACTTCTAAAGTTTCAATATCATAAGTCATTCTCTAAAGTATCACTAATTTGTTTAATTTTCTCTTTTGAAAGATTGATATTAACGTCTACTTTCTTCTGCTCATTATCTTTCTCGAAGCTCCCAATAATCTTACCTAACATTTCAGTAGCTTTATTTGCTCCTGCACTATCGAATCTATATTCTCCCGTAGGATTGCCATTTTTATCTAAAACTTCTTCAGCTTGAACACATCTATCTGAAATATTCTTAAACCTTTCAATTATCCATTCTTTGTCAATACCTGCTTTTTTAGCATATTTTTCTCTCTGCTCAGCTAAGTATTGCTTAACGTCATCTCTCTCTTTGATTTTATAACCTTGCTCTTTGGCTGTCTTAGGAGAATATCCTGCATAAATAGCTGATTCTAAGGCGTTATCCGTCTCAAAGTATTTATCAGCGAACTTTATATGCTTAGCTATCATAGTGAATAATAGTGAATATTGATTAATTAATATTTAGCCTAAAGATACAAAATATTTCCCTTACCAAAAATGATCTAAATTGCGTTATATTTTTTTAATTTTAATTTGCAATATCCATTAAATTGATTAGCATAATCAATTAATTTGCCTAATGGATAAACTTGAGTGTTAGTGTAAATCTG
>JAKPPS010000050.1 GCA_029547225.1 bacterium
TTAGTGGGAGTTGCCTTATTGGTTAGTATTTCTCCAAAGGCTCTCAATGCCCAGGAAAGCGAGCTTTATAAGGTTACTACTAACAAGATCACAGCAGAAGCTTTTTACTGCTTAACAGAGCAGGATGCAGCCAATGGTAATTCGCCATCAGTATTTTTGGCAGACATATCAATAGTGAAATCTCCGGATGGAGAACAGCTAGCTATAAAGATCAATAACGATGTATTAACCATATACACTATTGACCTCAACGATATGATAAATGCTATCAAATCCGGAATTGATATCTTAGCTGGTAATATTAAAAAGCCTTTAAAGGCTAAAATTTTTGATCCTGTATGTATAAATAGTATATTTGCATTTTATAGCCCTGCAACTTCTATTTCGTGGTATTATACTGTAGTAGATATAGGGACTATTTACACTAATAGAAATAAAAGTTTCTATATGTACTTTTATGTAAAGAGTTCAGATATTAAAGATGAAAGTTACATAATGGTGTGCTTAGATCATGATAATACGAGAGTCTTGCTCAAGGATTTGCAAAAATATCATAAAGAACTACCTACAAGGAGAGGATAAGGAGGATATATGAAAATAAATACTTTGGTTAAACTAAGTCTGATCATTATCTGTGTATTGACAGGGTATGCGGGTAAAGCTGAGCAAACGTCTAAGAAGGGGCAATTTGTTGCAATTACAAAAGCCCCCATTGTAGTAGAAGCTTATTACGAGCTTCCATATGAATTGGAATTGCAAAATGGAAACCGCACAGTTTTTCCTGAAAAGTTTACAGGAATTATCAGGGTTGTAGATGATATAGATAATAATGCGATCATTATCTATATTAATAGGGACACAGTTATTATAAGACCACCAATGCTTAAGCTCTTCATAGCGAACTTAGATTACGCTATATCTCGTAAGGTCCCTAAAGTTGAAGAAACTCCGGATGGTGGAGGTTATTATCCGGGAATACTAAGTTCACAAGGAGTTGAATTTGGCTTTGGCACTCATTACAGTGAGACATTCAAAGCTTCACTATGTATGGGGTTTGTGTATGCTCCCAAAAATGTTAACCCTAAGAGTATTTACATATCTATAAATAACGGAACTCAATCAAGCCAGTATTATTTATACTTTCGTATCAGTTTTGGCTATGCACGAGTTCTTGCTGAAGAACTTAGAAAATATGAGAAAACTCTATCACCGGAAAGGAAAGGATAGATATGATACAAACCATAAACTTTAGTAGTAACCCTGGAGACAGCAACAATCGTGTCAAAAAGAACTTGTTTGGTTTATTTTGAACTTTTTTATAACGCGATATGTCTAACAAGTATTAACAGTGATTATTGGTATTTGCTAAGATATAGCCGCGGTATTGGCATTACTTATCTTATTGCATTATTATGCTTAATTGATTGCGCTGGTGCAATCTTATTGTTAAACTGGAAGAATTATGGTTTTTGGATTATACTATGTTCGGGTATAATAGAATTTTTTGTACAAATTTCATCAGGAACAAATATTTTCGGAAGTTTACTAATTTCATTCCTTCCGATACTTATATTATATACAGTATTAAAACTAGAAAATAACGTGGTTTCTGCATGGGATTATTTGAATGATGGTTGCGATTATGTGGACTATACTAAAGATAAAAAGTGCAGACGCTGTGGAACAATATATTCAAGTACGGAATCTACTTGTTTTAATTGCGGATCTTCTTTGTTTCATGAAGTTGAATCGATTAGAGATCTAAGAAGTTATTCGTCATCGACAACACCATCAAATTATAGTATTAGAGATACTTGGATATGCAAGAGATGCAACAAGAGAAATTTGGCATCAGCAATACAATGTGATATGTGCGGAGAATATAAGTAAGCTATTATCTCAACACATATAATGTTATAAAGAAAGAAGAATCGGTCGAATTTAAATCTAAGGTTTTTATAGAATATGTTAAATGACCGGCTAAATCGCTTGGCTCTATGCCGATAAGCGGGTTTTTTCATGCACAACACTGATTTTTTTGACGCACGAGACTTTGACAGGTCGGTGTTTTATTGAAGAAAATCCTATATGTATATTATAAAATAAGAAGGAATCTCGAAACATGAATATGATTTTCCTTGTTCTCATTCTGACTGTTGTTGTAGTTCAATTGGCGTTCATTATTGTCCTTTCAAAAAAAGCATCAGAGGGATCACAGGATCAGGTTGTCCGGAAATTCGATGAATACGAAAAGTGCCTTGGCAAATACGAAGCTGTCCTCCGTGAGGAGTTTTCCCGAAATCGCGAGGAAATGGCGAAATCGGGGTCGATCGCGCGTAATGAACTGACGGAGACATTTACTAAGTTTTCCCTGCTTCTTGATCAAAAACTGACAATGATACAGGATGCGGTTAACCTGTCGGGCAAGCAAAACCGCGAGGAACTCGGTTTATCGCTAAAATCATTTGAGGGGAAAGTTGACGTGATGCGCGATGCAGTCGAGAAGAAGCTCGCAGCGCTCCAGGAAGACAATAGCGCGAAACTTGAGAAGATGCGTGAGACCGTCGACGAGAAGCTCCATAAAACACTCGAGACCAGACTTGGCGAATCGTTCAAACTCGTGAGCGAGCGACTTGAACTTGTACAGAAGGGGCTTGGGGAGATGCAGACCCTAGCGACGGGAGTCGGTGATCTCAAAAAAGTCCTTTCGAACGTCAAGACGAAAGGCGTTCTCGGAGAATATCAGCTTGGCGCCATTCTCGAGCAACTGTTGACGCCTAATCAATATGAGCCGAATGTCAAAACAAAGAAAGGATCAAATGATCTTGTAGAATTCGCGGTAAAAATTCCGAGCAAGGAAGATTCTTCCCGCGTTCTCTGGCTTCCGATCGATGCGAAGTTCCCAACTGAGGATTATTCGAGGTTGGTCAATGCATACGATATTGGGGATGTTGGCGAGATCGAAGCCGGCACAAGAGCTCTCAGGACGAAGATCGAAAAGTTCGCAAAAGATATCAATACGAAGTATATCGATCCGCCGAACACGACCGATTTCGCGATTATGTTCTTACCCTTTGAAGGCCTATTCGCGGAGGTTCTGCGTATTCCCGGACTTTTCGAGAGTATTCAACGAGACTACAAGATTACCATTACCGGTCCCACGACCATTTCGGCTTTCCTTTCGAGTTTACAGATGGGTTTCCGGAGCCTCGCGGTCGAGAAACGGACAAGTGAAATTTGGCAACTTCTTGGCGCTGTGAAAACCGAGTTTGGAAAGTTTGGCGAAGTACTCGAAAAAACGAAACAGAAGCTTGATGCGGCGAGCAAAGAAATTGACTCGGCAGGAGTGCGTTCACGAGCGATTGAGCGGCAGCTTCGGAACGTCCAGGAACTGCCGTCGGGGACGGTAGATAAAATGCTTATTGAAGATGTCGCAACAGATGAAGTGTAGAAATATCCAAGGATGTGATTATTTTTGATCTAAAAACTCTAACTGACCAGATCAGTCGCATGGCATAAGGTCAGCAGATGCTACTTTGACAGATCGGTGTTTTATTGAGGAAATATGAAATTGAGAACAATATTACTAAATGCTTTTTTGGGATTGTATCTTACATTCCCTTGTTCAATGCTTTTTGCTGATTCGTATAAAGGTATTGAATGGGGTACTGATATTGATGTAGTTATAAGTGAAAAAAATTTATCAGTAAAAACACCCGATACTGATTCTCAAGAAGAAGACCAGGATGAGAAAGTATCTATTTCTAAAATATCATTTTTTACTATTGATGTAGATATGTTGGCCCACTTTTACGAAATTCCTATTGTATGCAACTCGAACAGTCCGGGACCACCTCCTGATGTAAAAAACAAGGAGATTAATCGAGTACTCAATCATTCATATCGAAGTGCTTTCTGCAATTACCAGGAGTCCGTTTGTCCAAATATTACAATAATACCAATCAACTCGGATGATGATAATGAGCAATCTGGTTGTTATGAATTTTATGAAGGCAAGTATTTTTGTTACGCTAATCAGATAGCCGCTCATTCATTTGATCAGGTTTTATCAAAGTTGAACAAAAAGTACGGGAAAGCCTCAAAATACTCAGGTGACTCTCTATTTCAGATTTTAGGTTCTTTCACATACTATTGTTGGGTATCAGGTGATACTGTTATTTTGCTCAATAATTACAATGAAATAGATGGTTCGCCGAAAGGAAGGTCTGAGTGCTCATTGACGTATATGTCTAAAACTATTACAGATTTGATTAAAAAAGAAATTAAAAAAAATATCGGCGAGCAAAAGAACAGTGAAATAGAAATACGGAACAAAGAGACAAAAAAAGATTTAGATACTGTCGAGTAAATATCGTAGAGAATGAACTTGTATAGAATTTATCAAGGAATTTCTATCACTTACAATATTTTACATTTTAAGTGATAGAAATGTAATGTTTGTATAAACATAATGACGATAGTACAGTTGATTTCAGGTATCTATGATTGAAAAAATATTAAAGTTTCAATTGGCCGGATTAATTGAGTGCGGATTTTTGTGCAATGATTGTATAAAATAGACTCCTTCTTTCTCTGTCGTCTATGAGCTAATTATTCTTTTTTATTATTTACTCAAAAAATCACTGACATCCACCTTTGAGGTGTATGTTTTCGAAGAGAGGTAGAGTATTTTGGAATTGACATTTATGGAAACATTACTCAAAAAGATTTTAATCGAATGTGGTTGTGTGTTTTTTCAGTTCGCCAGTGATAATTACTGACGCATTTTTGGATATCGCCATAATAGGGTTGGGGAAAAGAATAATTTATATGAACTGTTTATATCGCATGATTTTGGAAAGTTAAACGCATTGCTTAATTTGTTTGAGAAGCCTTTGTTTGTGACGATAGGAGTGGGGTAAATAGCTACATGGGAGTGATTTATGACATTTTTTGAAATAATAGATTCAATAAATGAATATTCAAAGAATTCCCAAATTCTTAAAGATATTCAAGAATATAGACGATTAGCAAAAGATAAGCAAAAAGGAACTGACAATTTATTTTCTCCTTCCACGACAAAAGATGAGTATGCATTTCATTAATATATAAATATTGAAGGACTGTAATGGTAAAAAGCTTTAATAATAAAAC
>JAKPPS010000025.1 GCA_029547225.1 bacterium
AAAGATACGAGATTGATAGCAGATATACTCGAAAGAGATTGGAGAACTAAGAGCAGTGAGCAAGTACGTGCGCTCATCGATGAACTCTATCCATTCGTAATTGCAGAGATGAAAAAGATAGAAGACGAAAAATAGAGTAAAATGGAGTAAAGAAAAATAAAGAATCCCTCTAAAGAAATGCTTACTTAGGGATTGAATCAAGTAAAATAAAGTGAACAGCTTCAAGCGTGACAAAAAGAAACCAGTCACATTTAAGCTTAATGGCTTGATGTGGCTGGTTTTTTTAGCCATGGTCATTTCCTGCCTTAACGATATAGTTATAAATCTCTTCAATTCGCTCTGGTGTTTTCCCTTTAAGCTTATTTATAAGTTGCTATTTTGAAAATAGATAGGAAAGAATGTTATTAATTCGGTTAGTAGCAATTCTATGATTAGGAAGGTTGCCCAAGTAATTCCATCTGCTCAATGTTCTTCTATCCGTTCTATTATTCCATCCGTATGTTTCAGACAGTCCAAGTAGTTGGAAATTTCTACTATAGTCAGGCCACTTAAATAAGGCATTGAAATCAATACATCATCACATCATCTATTTCTCTAAATTGAGAATGTCGTCTAAACATTTAAAATAGCCTTATTTTTTAATAATTTAAATGGAGATTTCTTTACATCCAAAGTAACCTACCGATTTATTTAGTCTCATGTATTAATTATTTGCTACAACCCGAAATACTTCTCGAAGAATAACTTCAGCTTTTCAATAATTCCTTGCTTCTTCACAGTCCTGCCTCCGCCAAAACGGGAAACGGGCGGCATGATTTTATCGATGGCTGTACCGGTTGTCTTAAGCATTCCATCTCGGAAAGCATTGTCGATAAAGCAGCGAGTTTCTTCAGGCTTTAATTTTTCTTCTTCTATAATTGCTGAAATATCCTCTTCCTTACGCTCACGGATAAATTTGCGCCAATCTTCGTCCACTTTGGTAGATACATTGACTTGCTCGATAAAACGTTCGATAAGCTCCTTCTTACTTCGAAGTTCAATACTCGAATTGATAGCCTTGTCGATAGTCGTAAGAATGGTCTTATCCTTGCAGTTGGATTGTTGGTATTTAGCTACAAGCATAAGGATGTAGTCAATGTTAACTTCTATCTGCTTGACCAGTTCAATCTCGAAAATTATGTCATCATTGATAGTTTCTTTATCACTATTAGCACTTTTTCTATATTCCTGATACAGGTCAATATAAATGCTCTGATAGTCCTGAAAATCTCTTTCAGATAAAATTTCATTCCCTTCAAAATCATCGAAGCAAGTAAGAATATTTCTGAGCCTTAGTATCGTTCCATATAGCCCGATAAAGTCTTTTTTTGCTTTTTCTCCGACAATAGGTTGTCCTAACGGGTACTGTGATGTAAGAGTTGAAATAAGTTCTGTATAGCCCGGCTTGTGCTCGCCTTTATCATCATAGCCGTTATAATATTCTTCGAATGTTTTTAGCAGTACGATCCCACCTGCATCTTTGTTTCCAAAAAGGGCGATTGCTTCGTCTGTTTCTTCTTTTAAATCTCTAAAACAAACTATGTTCCCATATGTCTTGACACTGTTTAAAATACGATTTGTTCTTGAAAAAGCTTGAATTAATCCATGCTGTCTCAGATTTTTATCTACCCATAGCGTATTAAGTGTAGTTGCATCAAAGCCAGTAAGGAACATATTGACAACAATTAATATATCAATCTCTCTATTCTTTACACGAAGAGAGATGTCTTTATAATAATTTTGGAACTTATCTGAAGATGTATCATAATTTGTGTTAAATGTTTTATTGTAGTCATTTATAGCTGATTCTAAAAAATCCCTGGAACTTTGGTCAAGGTTTTCTATATTGAAATCCTCATCTGGTAAGAGTCCATCTGGTTCATCCTCATTTGCACTGAAGCTGAAAATGGTTGCGATGATAAGATTACGGTTTTTTTCTGCTATCTGTTTTTTAAACTCATTATAGTACCTGATTGCCATTGGTATGGAGGCTGCTGCAAATATTGAGTTAAATCCAGCAACACGTCTTGTTTCACGCTTTTCTATTATTTTCTTTGGGTTTTTCTTATCGGGTTCTTCCCATTTTGCAGAGAATGTATAAAAGCTGTTACGCTTTGTCTTTTGGTCAAAGTGCTCAAGAACATAAGAGACAATTTCACTTATTCGCTGTGGATCTGCCAAAGCTTTTTCTCTGTCTATGCTATAGACTTTTTTATCATTTATATAATCTGGCATCTTGATAGTATTTATAAAATCTATCCTAAAAGGCAACACATTTCCGTCATTAATAGCATCTACTATGGTATAAGTATGAAGCTTTTTGCCAAAAGCCTGTTCTGTTGTCTTAAGATGAGGATTACCACCAGAACTAGCATTTGCAGCAAAAATAGGTGTGCCAGTAAAGCCAAATATGTGATAATTCTTAAATGCCTTTGTAATAGCCTGATGCATATCGCCAAATTGTGAGCGGTGGCACTCGTCGAAAATTATTACAACATGTTTTTTATATATAGCATGCTGTTTGTTTTTTCGGATAAACATATCCAGCTTTTGAATAGTGGTTACAATTATTTTGTATTCGTGAGGATTTCCTTTTTCATCTCTGTCTTCCAATTGTCTTTGAAGAATTCTTGTTGAGATATTCCCATTGGCTGCTCCTTTTTCAAAGCGATCGTATTCCTTCATAGTTTGGTAGTCTAAGTCTTTACGGTCAACTACAAACAATACCTTGTCAATAAATGGCAAGGCAGAAGCTAATTGTGCTGTTTTAAAGCTAGTTAAAGTCTTTCCTGAGCCTGTCGTATGCCAGATGTATCCACCAGCGGCTGTTGTACCCATTTCATTGTAGTTTGTTGATACTACAATACGTGATAATATTCGTTCAGCAGCGGCGATTTGATAGGGACGCATAACAAGGAGCATATCTTCGGATGTAAATACACAGTATTTTGTAATAATATTTAAAAGAGTGTGCTTAGCAAAAAATGTCTTAGTAAAGTCCACAAGGTCAGGGATGATCTTGTTATTAGCATCTGCCCAAAAGATTGTAAACTCAAAGCTATTGCTTGTTTTTTTACTTCTTTGATGTTCAGATTTACTTTGTTCTTGAATATGAGCACTTCTTGTTGTATTGCTATAATATTTGGTGTGAGTACCGTTGGAGATTACGAAAATCTGCACATATTCAAATAAACCAGAAGACGCCCAAAAACTATCACGCTGATAGCGGTCAATCTGATTGAAGGCTTCACGTATAGACACACCTCGACGTTTTAGCTCTACATGGACAAGAGGCAATCCATTTATAAGTATTGTCACATCATACCTGGTTTCATGCTTGCCGCCTGATTCTTCATATTGATTGATAACCTGCAAGCGATTATTATGGATATTCTTTTTATCCAAAAGGTATATATTTTTATTTGTTCCATCATCCCTCTTTAGTATTTGAATATGGTCATCTTGAATCTTTCTTGTCTTTTCAACAATACCCTCATTGCTATTTGCTATGCACTCTGTAAAAAATCTCTGCCATTCACTATCAGTAAAGGTAAAATCATTAAGAAGTTCAAGCTGCCTGCGGAGATTTTTTATCAATGCATCTTCATTGTGTATTGTAATATACTCATATCCTTGTGATTTTAAAAGATCAATAAATTCCCTCTCAAGCTCAGCCTCACTCTGGTACTTTTCAGAGCGGACATTATATAGAGCGGAATATTCGGCAACAACCGTTGCTTCGTCAGTACTTGCAACAATGTTGTACATACTCATGTTTTTACCTCCTTTGCCTCCTTCACGTCTTTTGGACGGGCAGGGAAGGTTAGTAGTTTATCTCTGTAATATTCATATTGCTTTTTTCTTGCTTCAATCTCAGCAGGCAGACCACTAGTTAGGTCGTTACAAAGTGCGTCAAATCGATCGAGGATAGCAACAATGCGTTCTTGCTCCTTGAGTGGAGGGAGAGGGATTTTATAATTTTTTATCATTTTTAAGGTTAAGCCACCACGCGTACCTTCCCCTGAAGAAATCAATCTAAGATTTTGATATTGTGTTTTTAGATAATAATATAAATAAAAGCTGTTTACTTGCTTATCAGATACTACTATTGAACATAGTGATTGATTAGTACAAAGGGGGATTTTTGTAATTGCAACCATACCGCGAGTTTTACCTTGTCCAGCAAGTGCTACAACAACTGTATTTATTGGAACCATCTTTGTACTACAATTATCATATCCTAATTGTGTTATCTTCTTTTCTGTATTGTAAATCTTTCCTAAATTTACTTCACCAGAACTCATCCACGGTATAGTTCCATTATCCCAATATTCTTTCTTTTTTGTTTGTGGTGTTGCACCTGCAAGGCATTCAGCAAATTCTTCTATTTTCATCCACTTTACTGTAGGATCATCACCAAATGTCAACAGCAAATCCCTATAATATTCATACTGCTTTTTTCTTGCTGTAAGCTCTGCTGTAAGCTCTGCTGTAAGCTCTGTGAAATTGTCCAGAATACGGACAATTTCTTGCTGCACAGGCAAAGGGGGGAGGGGGATTTTAATTGCTGAATAAATACTAATCCAAAGCCTTTTGTGTTCATCCGAAGAATAACCAATATTACCCATAACATGATATATATAACGCAATGTAGCTATATCAGAATTTGCAGTTAACATTTTTATTGCAGATGATTTTACCTTAAAAGGAAAGTCAACCCACTTGAATGATCCTGTAAAATCATCAAAGATAATAACAGGATTTTCTTTTGAAGCCTTATATATGTTATCTATTTCATTGGTATATCCGAGTATAAATGATTGTCCCGCAGTTAAGACAGGAATTGAAAACTCATCACTATAATCGGTGCT
>JAKPPS010000055.1 GCA_029547225.1 bacterium
GAACCGGGGTATTAGAAAGTACACTAAAACTAAGTCAGTCTTTCCTCATGATCAGGCAGCCCTCAAGGCTGTTTACCTGGCAATTGCCAATATTGAGAAAAAATGGACCTTGCCCATCCGGGACTGGGGTATGATTTTGCAGCAATTTTTGATTAAATTTGAAGATAGATGCAGAATTTGAATACAGGCGTTTACACAAAGTATTCTATAGACTCAAAAACGATTGAGTAAACCATCTTTAATAAAAGAGGCTACTTCTTCATTATGGAGGTAGCCTCTTTATTTATTTGTTTTAATATGGTAACATTAACTCAGATCACCTTGTTATCTTTGCCAATTCTATTCCACTATCTCGCACTATATAAAGAAATCTAAATGAACAAATACCAGAGTGATAAGCTTAGGACAATTTCATTCTTCTTGATCCTGCTTGTAGTAATGGTGCATTCAACAAATCTTTCTGTCAGAATTGATGCAAATTTTACTACAATCAACAAGGGGTTGAATTCATTCTTTCAAAACTTCATTAGTGATGGCATAGCGAAGATCGCATCTCCACTTTTTTTCGCCATTTCAGGCTATCTGTTTTTTTTAAACATCAATGAAGGAAAACCAGCAGAATTTCTGGAAAAATACAAAAAGAGATTTCGTACGCTTGTTATACCCTACCTATTATGGTCCATCTTTGGACTGATATTCTACTTCGCCATTCAATCAATTCCTTATTTTAAGCCTTTCTTTACGCGAGAATTGATCAGGGATTACTCCTTTTCTCAAGTGTTGACACGCATCTTCCTGCAGCCCATCCCTTATCAACTGTGGTTTATAAGAGATCTGACAGTACTTGTATTAATTTCACCTCTCATCCATTGGCTTTTAAAGAATTTAAGAAATTTAATTGTTCTATTCTTTCTCATCCTTTGGTTTCTAAATTTCAACTATGTCATTTTTGATAACAGGTCAATACTCTTTTTTACATCTGGCGCATATTTCAGCGTAAATAGGATTAATCCTCATAATTTCAAAGTAAAGCATCAACATATATACCTCACTATCTGTTGGATAACATTAGTCCTTTGTAAGACAATATTAGTCCATATCGGATATTCGAATAACACCCTAATTCTAATTCTCCAGAGGGCAAGTATTCTTTTTGGGATTCTGACTATCTGGCTTCTATATGACAAATTATTTAAAAACACTGATTTATCGAAAACGAGGATATACAATTTGTTCCAGTACACATTCTTTATATATGTATTTCATGAACCGACAATAACCATTGTTAAGAAGTCATTATATTTCTTCCTGGGGACGACTGAATTGAGCTCATTTCTGATCTATCTTCTTGCTCCAACAATAACACTGTTCTTTTCAATAATTGTTGCTTCGTATCTGAAAAATATTGCACCTGTATTATATAAAACAATAACAGGCAAAAGATGATCTTATATGACTTTGGTTAAAAGGAGGCAAACAATCCAAAAAAGAGCCATTTTTAAAATTAAATTTGAAACTGTCGAAATATTGCGTTAAGTTTATTCTGAATAGAATTAATTCATTCCTTATTGTATTTGATCGATTTGATAATGAAGAATCTGTTCTTATTTTTAATACCCCTGCTTCTGACAGGCTGCAGGTTAAAAAATGAAGCTATGACCAAGATTATCTTCTTACACCATAGTACCGGTCGATCTGTGTGGGTAGGAAATACCAATAGATATGTTTACAAAATAACCGGTCAAGGCGATGTCCAGAAATATTTTAAGAAATACAACAAAAAAAATAAGACAGATTATTTCATAACCGAAATGCCGTTCCCAAAAAGTAGCCCTTATGGTTGGAATAATTATCCCTACGATTATTATAATATCTGGGTGAAAAATAGCGGTGAGGAGCCTTTTATGGAAGAACCAACTCTTGAAATTCTAACCAAAGACTATAATGTGATAATATTTAAACATTGTTATCCGGTAAGCAGGATGGTAGCTGATATTGGCAATCCTAATATCGATTCAGAAATTAAAAGCCTGGAAAATTATAAGCTTCAATACGTTGCCCTAAAGGAGAAAATGCAAGAATTTCCAGAAAACAAATTTATAGTTTGGACGCCAGCTGTTAACACAAAAGCAAATATGACAGAAGAAGAGGCTATAAGAGCCAAAGAGTTTCATTCATGGTTAATAAATGACTGGGATGAAACTGGTGATAATATTTTTCTCTGGGATTTTTATGAGTATGAGACAGAGGGTGGACTATATCTGACCGAAAAGAATGCATACAGTCCGCTCAACTCTCATCCCAGCATAGAGTTCTCTGGAAAAGTTGCTCCACTGTTTAGCAAATTCATTATCGATGTCATCAATAACAATGTTGACTAGTTGTATATTGACATTATGTGAGAACTTATGAATTTCAGTGGTATACTACAAAGAATAATCATCAGGATACTGGGGAAATGCAGTAATAAGGTTAAGATCAGATATCTCCGCAAACAAGGTATGAAGATTGGAGAAGACTGTCATCTGAATACTATGTCTTTTTCAACAGAACCCTACCTGATTGAAATTGGCAATCACGTAGCAATTGCTGGTGGAACGGACTTTATAACACATGATGGTGCAATCTGGTGTTTCCGTGATGAATGGAAAGACGCAGATGTTTTTGGTAAGATAAAAATTGGCAATAATGTTTTCATTGGTAACAATTGCACCATCCTGGCAAATACGTCGATAGGTGACAATTGTATAGTAGGCGCAGGAAGTGTGGTCAGAGGTAATTTCCCGGATAATACTGTAATTATTGGCAATCCTGCACAGGTTGTTACAAAAACCAGTGTACAAAGGTTTCTATACCTTCAGAATAAAGGCCTGCTAAGAACAAAAAACCTATCAGATGCCCGAAAAGCCAAATTTATTAAAGAACAACTTAATACTGACTGAGTTATAAACTTCGGGAGTATAGATTAGATTGTGTAAACGCTAACTGAGAGGTTGCTTTCCCAACACAAAAATTGGGAAAGCCAACCTCGAAAGGTTATTAGTTTTAATTTTATTATCAGTTAGCGATGAAAAAGAAACTTGACATTCCGAAAGACTTCTGGAAAGATTTTAAAGACCGGAAGGACTTTGATGATTTCTTCAGTGAGCTGTTCAAAGAAGGGATCAACCAGA
>JAKPPS010000020.1 GCA_029547225.1 bacterium
CAGTGCGAAATATTTACGCTGGAAGGACCAAGCTGGCGCATAGAAAACCGGAAAACCATACTGAATGGTCTTGAAAAATAGGTTCCAAAGTGGTATCCAAAATATGCGCGTTTTTGGTATCTTTTATATTGACGTTTACACATTATCCTTTCGCTCCAATGCTCTGCTCCAAGTTGAATGTATATATTCTGAATTTAACACTCTAAATGTTTCATCAATACTTTGAGCATTTGGTATTGTCTTCTCTAATTCGAGATAATCTAGTAACGCATTAAACTCACGTCGAATAAATTGTCTTCTTTCTTCATACTTTCCATACTCATGTTTAATAAACTGCCAAAAGTCTGATAAACTTCTATTTGTTCGCACCCATGACGGTACTTTATCTTTTGTATCTTCTCTGCTTAAGAAATATTTCCTTAGCAAGACATAATGTTTATCACTAGCAGGACCATCATTTGTGCTCTGATTAATTAATGTTTGACGTAAGTATATAGCTCTCTCGAAGTCAGTTTGATAATCAGCGAGATCTGGAAGATTTAAAAAATCATCTATAAGAATATCATCTGAAATCTTCATGGCTTGACCCCCTTACATTTATTTCACCAAATAACCGCCTACAACGGTAAAACCGCGCCAAGGAGGGCGCGTCCATGCAGGATATGTCGCAGAACGGGTTCGCACTCACGACGCCCCTGAACCGAACCTGCATAGCCCCACCCCTTGGCGGAGCTCCGCTCCCGGTGAAGGGGTGTGGTTGCTACTTAATTCAAACTATAGTTTAGCAAATCCTCTGCAACCCAAGGCACGCATGCTTCTTGCCCCGTCACGCCGTGCCGCAGCGTGAGCGCATTGTTAGGCGATGCAAATGAATTTACAACTATACTATTCTTTTATATTAATCCATCCGGATTCTGACCTAATTTTATCTAAGAAAACTTCTTTTCTATCATTTACATTCTCCATTCTTGACATAAATAACAGTAAGTCTATCGTTCTCACTATCAGAACATTTAAGTTTCTTGCATGTTTAATTTGCTCATCCGGAACATCAGATTCAATTTTCCCTTTTAAACCTGATATTCCCATCTCATTATTAATAATCAAAATACTTGGAATAGAGCTAGGTAAATCATTCCTTTCTCTGTGTGAGTCAGCCTGATTTATATGTTCTCTTTTTATTCCCTTCTTTGTTCCTTTTACTTCAACGACTGCGAGAACTTCACCCTCTTCATTTACTATTTTAAAATCCTCTCGCCCCTCATCAATTGGATCTATATGAAATTCAAAAAAGTCCTGCATTATTTCAATAACTATCTTTTTTAATACATTTCCAGATGTAGTTAAAATAGCTTTGTAATTAATCCAACGGATTAAATCATTCTCTAAAGTGTTCTGTCTTTCAGTTATTTCAATAATCTCTTTCCTTATACTTTTCTCTACTTTAAATTGAAACTCTTCCAGCCATTTTGGTATATATATTGTATTTTTCTGTATATAGTCATATAATGCGCGCCCTAATAATGATACGATATTCTCTGTCGTCTCATAATCATTACGTGGTGAATGAAAAGGCACAAAAAACACTTGATTATCAATCTCGATTCCAACTGGATTACCATTTGCTTCAGCTAATATGTTTATTTCCTTATCATTAAATGAATAACTCCGAAATAAAGTTTTAGCTACACCATATTGCTTAATGTAAGAAAAAAACTCGTTATATTTAGCCTTAGTATCTGAATTAGGAGTCATACTACTGCGTTGAATCCGATATCTGTTTAATATTCTCTTGCATAGATCTGTATCTCTTATATCTTGACTTGATAATCCTTGCGGAACTTGGTCAATAATCTCTCCCACAAGGAAGCAAATCCATTTTCCCTCTTTGATTAAATTTAGTACTTGTCTTTCTTTTTCTAAAAGCAAATCTCCCTGAGAACTTATATCTGTATAGATCTCTCCCCATTCATTTGGAGCACGTTCTATCTTTTCAAAAACTCCCTGTGGAATAATTAATCCATCTACTTCATCAAGGTTTCTCTTGTCATCAAAACCAACAAATTCAATTGTACCCAATCCATCCACATCAATAAACTCGTCTCTAGGAATCTTAAAACCTGCTTCTAAAAATCCATAGGCATAAATTTTCAATTCACTATTTGATTTTTCCATCTTTTCCACCTCTATTCATTTGTTTCGCCTAACTCCTGCAACTACGTATATCGTTAATACATCCAAAATCGTATGTGTTGACGAACATATTTCGTCAATATTTTCATACCTGTGAATCAACTCTATATAAATTCTCCATATTACAAGATAATCCTTCCAATAAATACAAAATAAGTATGAATCTATCATACTTATCTAAGATTTGTGTTTTCAGTTGTGCTGTAAAAGAAAAAACATAAACCCCATGGTTTATGCTTTCTCTTCTTCCATTTTCTCTTCTTCTTTTG
>JAKPPS010000021.1 GCA_029547225.1 bacterium
TAATTTCTTTTGATTTTATGTTGTATTCAAAAATAAACTTAAATTTCTCGACATGTTTACTGTTTGTGTAATATGTGTGTTGCGTAGCAATATCGGCAGAGTAGGTATCATCAACGATACTTTCCTCTTTTGTGGCTGGGGACAGGGATTCGGTAACATGTCTTTCATCTGTAAATTCGCTCCGCTCAGTCCGCATTATTCTCATCCCTGTCCAATAATGAAAAAACCGCCCATACCTAAAGGCATGACCGGTTTTTCCATGGCTGCGCAGAGTGGACGATGTTCGAAACTTTTATATGGAAAATAATGTTGATGTGCCGATATATGACCCAGCAGAAGTTATAGTTTGATCTAACTTATTAATTGATTATGGAAATTTATTTAGTGGGGCTTTTCTTTGGCATCTCTGCTTCGTATTTCTTTGTTATTTCGACACTCTCGATCCAGTTAGTAACTAAATGAATCAGCTCTTTTAGATGAGAGATATCCTTATCTTCCCATTTCCTCTGGTAGTGTGTCTCGTCGTGGCGCAACCATTGGGCACGTTCAGAGCAAGTTCTTACCCTAGGATCATCTATTTATTTTATACATTCTCCCAGCCACATATTTTTGATCTGGTCCCTTTTCTCGGGTTTTTGTCTGATGAGAGTCTTTTATTAGATACTCTAGGGACTTTCCATATCCAGTACCACAGATGTGTTCGAGGCCTAAATCTTCTGCAATTTTTGCTTGATTGTATGTGATTACAAATTCTGTTGATACCCCATCTATTAGTTCAGAGAATTCTTCTGTTTTCCAATAATGGAGAGCACGACACACTCTTAGAAAAAAACATTCTTCCCATCCTGTCTACTTTTTCGTAATGTGCGATGAAGTATCTTTTACAGTCATTGTTAGAGCATTGGAATATAGCCTCAACAATCTCATCATGATCCTAAGCTCTACCTAATGAATGTGCGACTATAAAGTCTGGTGTCATACCTCTATTACACCAAGCACATATATCAGGGAACTCATTAACCTCAACTACACATCTGTCTCCCCCTGAAAGTTTTATTTGTTGTGAGTGTGTATCTCTTGCCATAAATCAATATATTTTCATTCAACTACCTACTAACTTATAAATACATTTTACTTCTAGTAGTAGAGATATGGTATAAAAAACAGTCCTGATGTTGTGGGGTGTCACCAGGTGGGTTTTTTGGTAAAAAACGATAAAACTACTTTATTCGTTCCGCTATCAAAATTGATTATAGGCACTATTTGGCTTCATGGAGCCATATTATTAACTACTTAATGATTTATTGAAAGATTATTTAATAACTCTCTTGAAAAACTATAAATCTAAATCGTAATAGCTTTTTGCGGTATTCATCCAGCTACAGAACGGACAATTAGGACTTGATTCTGGAATATCGCCCTCTATGAAAGAAATGGCTCTATTTATCCTGCCTTCTACTTCTTCTGGTTTTGCTTCTACTTTATGTATTTTAACTACCATAGGAAATCCCTCATGAACAGCGTCGCTCATGTCGGGGTAGAAGAATATCAGATATCCGTATCCAGAGGTGTTTAATTTGTTTTTCTGTAGTAAAAAAACATATTCGTCTATTTGATGCTGATAAGCACCTAATATATCTTTCTCTCTTGGATCGGAGCTGGTTGTTTTGAAATCTATGGGTGTGTAAAGATCGCCTTTTTCTACAAGACACTCATCTAATTTTCCATAAAATCCGTATTTATTATTGTGTTGATAAAAATATGTTTCTTGGAACGGGTTTTGTAGCTTACCTGATAATTCTGAACTGATAAGAGGAGGCAACGCATCCTGATTACGATATTGGTTGAAATAATGTTTTAATACTTTATCAAACCGACTTGCGAGTCGTGATTGTATACCCTCGGGCTGTTTGATTTTTTTATTTATAGCCAACCAAAAACACCTCGGACATCTTTCAAGAAGTTCTATATTTGTATGTGATAGCCATATTCTACCGTCTTTGCTCATACTTTCTTCACTCGGTTCCTTATAATATTTTTAACTATTTCTAAGTCACTCTCATTTAGAAGGTGAAAACGTACCTGCCCGTGGAGAGCGTGCCTATCCAATATAGATGCTGGGTCGGACAGTTTCTCTTGCAAAATATTTAGTTCTTCTTTCGTTGTGTATTGAAGTTCGCCATATACCCAGTTTTTCGCATAGTAGTAAAATAGTATGATTTCCTTACCTTGTTTCAAGTAGTGGTGAGAACCAGCGCCCTCAGTTATATTAAGGTCACCATCGGGGTATTCTTTTTTTACCCATTGCGGTATAGAGTAAACAGCACTCTTCACAAATTCACTACGAACCCTTTTCACTATTTCCTCATCAGATTCTGTTGGGGTAATAGTGCGTTCTTTTCCGTTACTATCTTTTTCGATTAACTCGTACTTTATATTCTTCAGCACTTGCGAAAACCATTCCAAAGCTGCTTCCCCATCTCTTTGAAGAACGGTATTTATTTCTCTGTTATGTTTTACTGCATTTCTAAAATCCTTAAATGCAATAAAACGTTTTTCTACCTCAAATTTAGATTTGAAAACACTCTCAAAGAGAGGCCAGTTTTTCAAAATAATATTTGAATAATCCATAATATCGGAAAAACTTATAATCTCGTCTGACGAAAGATCAAACCAAGCTTTAGCAGGATTCTTTCTTAGATACTCATCTGCTTTTTGATGTAGTTTTTCCTGTATATCTCCAGGTATGGCCTTAGACAAATAATCACTCCCAACCTTTTCTGTTAGCGTGGTATCAATTAGGGTCCTAATGAGGAGTTCTATTTCATCAAGAGCCTTGTTGGTATTTGTGCCTGCTACTTGAAGTATTTTTGATCCTAGTAATCTCTCGAATTCATTGAAAATTGATCTGGATCGTGTTTTAAGAAAATCTTTGTAGTTGTTTTCTTTAATCGACTCGTCATAGGTAATAAGCTGTGCTTCTAAGGCATCTTTAAAATCGGGGTTTTCTTTCTCGTATATAGCAAAGTAATCACTTGGGGCTTTTTTAAGTATTTCTTTGTTTAACTCTGAAGGAATGAAACAGAAATTTGCAAGTGAGTATTCGCCATCTAATTTATTCTTTCGCAAAAAATGTCTTGGGAAGATGTGATGTTTTTCAGGACTGTTGAAATTGGAGCAAAGTGAGTAGTCAAGGGTAACTATGTTATTGGTTTTAAAATGTCGTGGGTGTCGGAGAGCTAACATACAGAAAAAGGCATTGCGTAGAGCTGATTTTGTACTGATTTTGCTTCTAGCTATTTTTTCTTCGTCTAGGTTAATAGGGAATGAAATCTTAACATCCTCCCCTTCAAGAAGCTTATCAAATATTAAACGCCTATCCTCTTCCATACGTGTTTCTCTTGATGAGGCGTAACGTTCGCTTAAAGCGGCTTTCCAAAACCATTCATGAACCTTTTCTGTCATTTGTTTTGTTAAAGAACGCCCAGGTGACTTGAAATATAAATACGCTAGTAGCGAGATTATGGAGGGATATGGCACAAAGTCATATATCTTTGCCCCAAGGTTATTAGTTAGAAAGTCGATGGACAGTTTTATGGAATTTGAAATTTCTTCCCAATTTTCTTTTAACTCCTCCTTAGTTAACTGAAGTTGATATGAATTTCGACAGTAACCCTTAATGGTGAGTGAGGCAGTGTGCGTAACAACCTCTGGAGGAATTTTACCAAAGCCTTTATCAACAAGAAAGTCACGCAATTGGTTGTACTTCTCTTTTAAATCAAAATCATCGCCCCAGGTACTAGCGACAACAAGATCAAAGATCGATAATCTTTTACCTCCTTGATTAATTCGCTCAAAAATTTCACTAGCTTCATCCAAATCTTTCTCACGAACGATGATGACTGAGATTGGGTACGTAGTAAATATGTTTCGACATTTTTCAAAAGTCTTTTTTCGTGCATCGCTCAGTTGATTATATATTTGAAGATGGTTATTTTCGTCAAGGATATTTCTAAGGGGTGCACAATTTTCATGTTCCCTGTATCTCACGACAAACACTTCCTTGTCAAAGTCAAAACAAATTTGAGAATAGTCCGTTCCGTTAACCTCAAGTCCTTTAATTGTGGCATAAAGAGATGTTGCTCTTTGCTGCCCATCTAGTATATATCGAATAGATGTATGTGAGTCAGGTTGTGGTAGATTTAACTCACCAATGTTCCGATAAAAAAGGTTATATTTTTTATCTGCTTCCCATATAAAGAAACTTCCAATAGGGTACTCTTTGTAAATTGAATCCAGAAGCTTTATTACTTTGGAGCGTTCCCAAACAAAATCTCTTTGAAAACGAGGTATGCGTAAATGTCCGTGTTCAATATCATATACAATATCAGAAAGTTTTAATTCACCTACTTTAATTTTTTGTAGTTGCATAACATATTAACCTTCCAAATACTCTTAATTTTAATATTAATCCTACCCTCTAATTTGTGCATCTTCTAGTCTTTTTTAAGAAAACTAAACATATAAAGCATTATATCACTGGAAACTATCTAAACTTTGTTTTGGGTATGTTTTTGGCGTTGTGGGGTGTCACCAGGTGAGTTTTTAGTATAAATTTCTTATTTGTTTCGCTATCAAAATCGATTGTGGCACTATTTATCTTCATAGAGCCATTTTTATTAACCATTTAATACACATATATTATATACATTTAGTGTACGCACATACCGCACAAAACTATCAGATTGCAATATATTCTAGTATTTATAGAACGTTAGCTATTGATACTCTCGTTTATAATTGCTTATATTGAACTCCAATGATAACAAACCCAGAAAATACGAATATTACACAGTTGAGTAGTTCGCAGAACTTCTACAGGTGCATTGGCAAACTATTCTGAGTCACATTAAAAGTGGGAAGCTAAGGGCAATAAAACTTGGTAAGGTCTATAGAATACCTAAAAGAGAGTTTGAAATATTTGTTAGGGATAGCTTAGTAAACCATGTAAACCATGACAAGTAGAAACGTTATTAATAATATAAAAAAGTTGTACTCAACATACAATTCACTTTAGAAAGAACCAGCAAGAGACATATGATGATTGTGTTAAACGCATAGATAGCTTGTTAAAACTCAAAATCTCGCCCTAGAACATAAATGATAACTTTATTAGTGAAGAAGAATACTTAAAGCAAAGAAGAGAGTTGGTAGCTTAAAAAGAGATCTTATCGGCAAGTGTAAACAATACAGATATTCGTATAAACAAGTGGTTGGAACTGTCAGAAAGGACATTTACGTTTGTCTGCTACGCTCGACATTGGTTCGAAAGAGGTACTTTGAAAGATAAAACACAAATATTGGCAACATTGGGTTCGAAACTTTCTATCAAAGACAAAAAAACTTTGTATTGACGAGCAAAACCGCTCTACTTAATTGAGAAATCTAATAATGAAGTGGCTGAAATTCCCGAGGAGTTCGAAACCAAAGAAAAGATTGATTTAAGAATAGCTTCTTTAGTCCTTGCTTCGGTTAGTTTTACTTGGCTGGGGGACAGGGATTCGGTAACATGTCTTTCATCTGTAAATTCGCTCCGCTCATTAACATCTGAAAGCACGCTACCCCCGCTCCTCCGCTTCGCTCAGTCCGCATTATTCTCATCCCTGTCCAATAATGAAAAAACCGCCCATACCTAAAGGCATGACCGGTTTTTCCATGGCTGAGCATTGCCGTTGATGTTAGAACTGCTGTATACTGTTAATACCTAAACAATATGAAAAGATCCAACTATCTAATATTAAGCATTTCTTTTATTTTGTCTTTAATTTATGTGTTGATTGGTAATGTTAGTTCTGTTACTAATCCAGGGACAAGTGATTATATTGTGAGTGGACTAGGCACTTTATTTGGAGCTTTTTTAATAACCTCCATTTTTACCCTCCCGCTACAATTTACTAGTGGTTGGAGTAAAGAAAGTTACCTAAGAAAGACCTTTATAGGTATGCCAATAACTCTGATATTTGTTATCCTCACTAAGTTGATATAGTTAGTAAACTGTTATTTTACCTGTGATATTTTTATCCGCTCTAGCATTGTTTTTTCATCGTTAGACCAATTATTTTCAAATGAAATGTTCCATTTTGTTAACTTTGGTATTACATTATCGCCACTTAACAATAGTTCTAGAATATACTCACCCGGGTTTATTATATTAGGGTATACATTACCTGAGACAGGGTTGGGTTGCGTTTCAGTCTCTAATTTTAGAATAATACTGTTTTCCAAAGGTCTGACCGGACCAAGATCACAAAATCTAAAAGACTTAGGTGGGATGGTCACTTTAGTAGGGTGTGTGTGACTCCATCTGAGGTTCATAGGTAAGAATGTTTTTACAATACTCTTTTCGTTATTTTCAACTCTCCAAAGATTTGAAACTATAATTTCAGCATTTCTCGCTGTTATATCGCAAAGATTACTCACCCTTACTCTTAAATATATACATTTGCACATAAAATTACCCATGGGGTCAGTAAGATCAATTTGGTGACAGTCCGGCGGACTTAGATTTATTTCAAGTTTTAGCTTAACTCGGTCAAAGTGCCTCTTTAGATTTTCTTGAAATAGAGCAACTAATACAGCTAGAAATGTTGATACAACCATCATTATTTGAATCTTGTCACTTAAAGGAATTGGGAGGGTCATAATATATACGATGATGAGAAGTAGCAGAGATGCTAAAAATGTGAAAATATAAAATGGTTTTACTTTCATACTAAATTTCTAAACCGAATACAAAACTTTCTGAAAACCTAAGAAAGTATCTCTAATCCTATCAACACCGCCTAAAATACTCACAGCATCAGCAATAGCTTGGTATTTTAGATTTAGCAATACCGGTAGCTTTTCCTCGTCTAATTCCTCATAACCATTTTCTACATATTTAGACAATACAAATTCAAGGAACTCTTTTTGATTGGTGTCTAAACCTAAGAATGCAGTAGATTTACTTGCGTTAGCCCTCTCAAGCCTTTCTAAGGGAGTTATTTCAAAAGATACATATGAAAGAACATCAAATAAATCGCTTTTCTCCGCATTAACTAGTTTTTGTAACGATGTTAACTCGTCTACACCATAGCCGTTGTCCGCTAATTTATCAAGAAAAGCTTTTCTTGTTGTTGGAACAGACCAAATGCGTCTTAGCTCCTCCTCACTTTTGAAAAATTCAGGCAACTGTCCGTAGATGCTTTGTATAAATTCCTCTGCTGATATTGGTTTACCATCCGCACTCCAAAAGGATGTAGAAACCATATGTTGTATTTGTCTTTCTTTACCATCTTTAAGTTTAATTCTTATCATTTTTCTAGGTTCCTTAGTTTCAGTCTCCTCGGGATTTTCATAGTCAACGATAGTTGTTTCCTTTACCTTTTCAGGTTTTATGGCAGGTGGGGTATATTCATCAAGAGGCTCACCATCCCATTCCGGATCAGAAAACTTTGTAGACACATCAACAAAGTCAACTATGGTAAAGTATTCCTTGCCCTCAAAAAGCCTCGTGCCACGCCCTACAATCTGCTTAAACTCAATCATTGTGTTGATAGGTCTCATAAGTACTATGTTTCTGATATTTCTTGCATCTACGCCTGTAGAAAGCTTTTGTGAGGTTGTAAGTATTGTTGGTATTGTCTTTTCGTTGTCTTGGAATTCTCTTAGATACTGTTCTCCCCTTAGACCGTCATTAGCTGTAACACGAACACAGTAATTAGGATCGGAGCTATCTTTCATTTGATTTATTAAATCTCTAACGGCTAGTGCGTGATCTTGTGATGCACAGAAAACAATTGTTTTATCTTTCTGATCTATCTCATCTAGTAATACCCGAACTCTTTTCTTTTCCCTTTCCATGATCTCTATAATTCGGTTAAAGTCCGACTCGGTATAAACTTTACCTTGCTCAACTTCCCCCTCAATTACATCGTCATCGGATGTATAAACATAATCGTCTATCGTAGTTTTAATCCTTTTAACCTTAAATGGTGTTAAGAAACCATCCTGTATACCCTCATTAAGAGAGTAGGTATAAACCGGTTCACCAAAGTATCTGTATGTGTCAACATTATCTTTTCTCTTTGGTGTAGCTGTAAGACCGAGTTGAACAGCAGGTGAAAAATACTCCATAATTCCTCTCCAATTGCTTTCGTCATTTGCACCTCCCCTATGACATTCATCAATGATAATGAAATCAAAGAAGTCGGATGGGTAATCTCCATAATAAGGTGTATTGTCTTTTCCGCTCATAAAAGTTTGGAATATAGTAAAGAAAACACTACCGTTGGTGGGCACACTCCCTTTTTTTCTTATGTCTAAAGGACTAATACGAACTAAGGCATCCTCAGGAAATGCTGAAAACGAGTTATAAGCTTGATCAGCTAGTATGTTTCTATCTGCTAGAAATAAAATTCTCGGTTGTCTTGCACCGTCTTTTTTTAGATTCCATCTTGTTTGAAAAAGTTTCCATGCTATTTGAAATGCAATAAATGTTTTTCCTGTTCCGGTTGCAAGTGTAAGTAGTATTCTTGTCTTGTTTTCAGCAATAGCATCCATAGCATTGTTTACTGCTATTTCTTGGTAGTATCTTAAACTCTTTGTTCCATTAAGATTTTCAAATGGGACATTGTTAAATCTCTCTTTCCATTCGTTTTGATCTGAAAATGTGTAGTTCCAAAGTTCCTCAGGTGTGGGGTATCTTTCTACATACTCCTCTTTCCCGGTTGCCATACAAATTTGATATATTTTCTTTCCGTTTGTGGAGTAGGTGTAGTCAATTCCAAGCTTTTGGGCGTATATCTTTGCTTGTGTTACCCCCTCTGTGGGTGCTAAATCCTCTTGTTTTGCCTCAATAACTGCAAGTTTTTTGTTTTTATAAACTAATACATAGTCTGCAATTTCAGGTTTTGATCTATTTCCTCCAACTTGAATTCTCCCCTCTGTAAACCGGTGCTCTCTTAGTATTTTGGAATCCTCAATCTCACCCCATCCGCTCTCTTTGAGTTTTGGATCTATGTATTCTGCTCTTGTTTCTGATTCGTTTAATGGCATATTTATATTATAGCTCCCCACTAAAGGCTTTATTTAGTACTGATTTTCTAAGCTCATCAACAACAGAGACCTTTTCTTTATATATAGTTACCATTGTTCTAACTCTATCCTCTAGAAATCTTAGCTTGTCTGCTATTTCCGTTTGTGTAGAAATTGACTGTGGGTAGCTTACTGTAAAGTTGTTTTTTATTGTATCTCTTGATAATTCAATCTGTCCGCTCGCTCCCATACCGCTCTTTTCGAATGACTTCTCCAAATAAATCAGTACAAACTCAAAGAACTGATGATTGAATTTATCACTAAAAGGTCTAACTATCGTAACATGAGAATCAACAGTTGCAGGGAAAGGCAGGTCTTTTACTTGAGCTACTCTACCGAGAGTGCCCACACCCGTTGAGTTGATAAGCACATCGCCAACTCTAAGGTATTTATCTACTGACACCTTTTTAACTTTTTCGTTATGCATCCTAGCCAAAGAATAATCTATATAGTGGTTTCTTATACACCGCTGATTTATTACATGCAATCCATTTTCATTTATATATTTTGGTGAAATACCACGATTAACTAACTCACACACATTACCTAATTTTTCAATATTCCAACCCTCTCCCGGATTACTAAATACATTTTCCAAATAAGACTCAAAAAGATCTTTAGCATTTTGTAGATTCTTTTCTGCAATTTCTTTAGCCTTTTCAGCATCTTTGAAAATGTCATCAAGTTTGGATACTATGCGTTTTTGCTCTGAAAGAGAGAGTGGGTATGTTACCTTTTTTTCTTTAAGTAATCTGAAATGTCTAGCATAGCCCAAGTTCTTTATTTGCATACTTTGCATGTAATAATAAAGATACTTAGGATATAAAAATGGTTTAGCTTTTAGGATTTTTACTCCATCTGCTCCAAGTACAAAGTCAAAATCAATATATTTTAGTACCTGTGTATGATCTCCAAAAATAACAACGGGAACTTCCGTTTTATATACATCGTCATTTCTATCCCAATAGCCGTTTATAAACTCCGCCTCTTGAGATATTATTGGGTATTTTCCAATAGGTAAGAAATCTGATCTGTACACCTTTTTCGTATAAGTTACCTTATCAATACAGTCATTAAAATCTGTTTGTACCCATTCACTTTTCATTGATTCTTTCGTAAATCCTATTCAAAATTTCATTACTTTCTTTATCTAACTTTTTCATTTCATCAAGTATTTCTAACGGGTCTTTGATTTTAGGAGCGACACCTCCGTTAGGGTTTTTAACTGACAAATCAAATGTTTTAGGATCAACATCTTTGATATCAACTGTCCAAGAATTCTTTGAATTAGCTTTAGTTTTTTGCAACTCAACAAACTCATCAAGATCTTGTTCCGTTAATGCAGTTGTTTTACCCAAGTTCCTATCTAGGTTAAGTTGATAAAACCAAACCTTTTTAGTTGGAGACCCTTTTTCAAAGAACAGAACCACTGTTTTAACTCCTGCTCCTGTAAACACACCACTTGGCAGATCTAATACCGTATGTAAATTACATGTTTCTAGTAAGTGTTTCCTTAAAGAAACTGATGCGTTATCAGTATTTGAAAGAAAAGTATTTTTAATAACCATTCCCGCTTTACCCCCGGCTTTAAGTATTTTTATAAAGTGTTGCAAGAATAGATACGCCGACTCTCCCGTTCTAATAGGAAAGTTTTGTTGTATCTGTTTTTTAATTCCTGATCCAAATGGAGGATTAGTAAGTATTATGTCGTAATGCTCTTTTTCCTGTATATCGGAGATGTTTTTATTAAGAGTATCCGTGTGAATTATATTAGGTGCATCAATACCATGCAGGATCATATTCATCACCCCGATGATGTATGCTAGTGATTTAACCTCTTGCCCATAAAATGTTTTTGTTTGTAAGATTTCCCATTCCTTTGGAGATAATTTCTCCTTGTCTTTGGATAGATAATTAAATGATTCAACCAAAAATCCTGCTGAACCCACAGCCCCATCATATATAGTCTGACCTAGTTTGGGATCTACAACTTTAACTATGGCTCTTATTAGTGCTCTTGGTGTGTAGAACTCACCACCGTTTCTCCCTGCGTTACCCATGTTCTGAAGTCTGCTTTCGTATAAGTGCGATAGTTCATGCTTTTCAGCATCTGTTCTAAACTCAAGATTATCAACTACATTTAAGATGTCTCTTAGGGTATATCCGGTTTGGATTTTGTTTTTTAATTCACTAAAGATTTCACCGATTTTATATTCTATGGTATCTGCACTTTCAGCCGAGTATTTGAATTTTTTGAGATAAGGAAACAACTCTCCATCAACAAAATCTTTGAGGTCATCTCCGGAAAGAGCCTTTTGATGGTCTATTTTTCCATCAGGGGTTTTTGGACATGCCCATGTTTCCCATCTAAACTTTGGATCAACGATGTATTTATAAGTTCTATTGGCAAGTTTTGCCTCGGTATCTTTATCTTTTTCTAAATCGTTTAGATATTTGAGAAATAGTATCCATGAGGTTTGTTCTATATAGTCAAGTTCTGTAGCACATCCGGGATCTCTGTGTAGAGAATCATCTATATTTTTTAATGATTGTTCAAACATATTTTATATCCATTCTTAATTACAGGTATATTTTAACTCAATTTAAAGGTTTTGGGGATGATTTCTCTTTACTATGACAATATCCATAGTTTGTAGGTTGATCTGCTTTTGTATGACTTTGCTCCAAGATATTTTTTTCCTCCCTCAGAGCCTTTTTAAGTAGTTTTTTAATTTTACTGATGCTAGACATGGTAGCTATAGGTTGCTGTACTTTTGCCAATGCCATAAAATTCATCAACAATAGCACTAAATTCAGGTGAAAAGCATATTGAGGTTATTTCATCGGTATTTTCAATTTGTAGCAGATCTAAATTTCTCTTTACGATAAGTGGTAATAAATCTTTTTCTGTTAATGCCTTACTCATAGTTGTTACTAGATAGGATGCAAGAGCAATATCCTCACAGATCTTAAAAATTATCGGAGTATTTAATTCCGATAAACCATTTAGCTTGTTATGTATATCTGTTAAAGAATAGTAACAATTGGAGGCTAAATTGTAGTCGTCATTGGGACTAATCAGGCTGTTATCTATAGCATAAGTCTGATCCCTATCTCCTTTTGAATAAAAATGAGCTAACCCCACCCTTTCTGATGCAAACACTTTGTTTAGTATGTAATCCAAAGATTTGTTCTCAATATCTAATTTTCCGTAAGTTAAACCCTTGGTGCTTTTATGAATAAAATCTCCGTTACAATTTAGATCTACAGCATTAGAGCAACCTACCAACCTTTCGGATTCTACTATGTTATTTTGATGAAAAGTAATTCTATCCGGAATTGCCTGCAAAATCTTGTCAGAAAGCACAGTCTCAGATGGTCTTTGTATGCCTATTACTAAGTAAGCATTACTTGATTTAGCTACTTGAGTAACGAACTCCTCGGTTTCTTTGGGGTACAACAGTACGACCTCACATAACTCCTCAATAATGAAAAAATGTTTCTGTGGGGATGGATTTAGGCTATTTAAGAAATTATCAAAAACATCAGGTAGTGTATCTAGATCTCTGACGATTGGGTACAGCAGATGTTGACTATTTTCATACTCACCAAATTCAATTCTGTGAACATCAACGATTACTAGTTTAATTTCCTCAGGAGTATTATTTGCTGAAAGTTGGTCAACAATGAGATGTAACATGTCCACTATACCCGGTCTCGGACAACCGGAAATTATCAAGTGTTTGTTTGATTCAAAGTTATAGAAAAGATTTTGTCCTGTTTTATTGTCTCCAATTTTAATTTTTATATTCATGTTTAATTTAATGTGATATTTGCTAGTACTAGTATTATAAGGTAAAAGAGAATACCTATGAATAAGTATGTTTTCCACCCTTTATGGGTGGGTTTATTACCACTTAAAAACCACGCAGGGATATGACTAGCATTTATAAACAAACTGCCAAGCACAAATAGTACTATTAAAAGTATTTTGATACCGCTCATTGACCATACCCATAAAACTTAATACATGCAGATACAGCGTTTTCTGTAGGTAGCTTAAGACAATCATATAGCGTTGGTTTTATTACAATCAGGTGTCTGGCAATAAATCCTAAGATAAAAAACAAAAGCATAAGCATGATTATTATTATTTTATTTTTCATATACCTTATCTTGTGGGAATTTATGAGGGCTAATAAAACCAACATAAGCTCCCCGCTAGTCGACATCCTTTGCAGGACATCCATAACCCTTTCGGGATATGACCTGATCAGTAACTAAACGGAGAGCTTCCGTTCACTGATCAGGCTTTCTCACCATGCTTTATAAACAAATATAAAGTTTAGATGAACATATTCGTGTGTATTTTTACATTATCACAAAACAGGAAATTGCGTAAGTGTAGAGCATATACCTATTTGCCATCGTCAAAGTTGTTGAGAATAATATAAATATGTCTGTTAATAAAAGTAGAAAATCAAAAGCCGGTAGGAAACCTAAAATGAATAGCATTACTCTAGGAAAATTGAGAGAGGCATTCTTGCTAGGGTGCAGTGATGCTGAGGCTTGTTTTTGTGCAGAAATTCACCCAGACACCTTATATGAATACCAAAAGAAAAACCCTGAATATACCGAGCAAAAAAAGCTACTTAAGAGTAATCCTATTCTACTTGCAAGACGCTCGGTAGTTGAGGCACTTAAAACAGATCCTAACATCGCATTAAAATATCTTGAGAGAAAACTTAGTGATGAGTTCTCGTTAAAACAAACAGTTAACACACATGTTGAGGAATCCCCCAAAATTACAGGTTTCAATTACATTGTTCCAAAAGGCAGTGTTATACCGGAGGATTTATATAATAAGGAGGGTAAAAGAATTGATGTTGTAGTGTCAAAAGAATAAACATAAGATAAAAATTAAATATGAATAAAAAAGTAAATAGAAAAGATTTAATATATCGGTATGAAACTTCTCATATATTATCCGTTAAGGATTTTATTATCTACTGTAATGAAAGGGATGTCAGAGTCACAGAGAAAGAACTTGAATACTATGATAAGCGGGGCGTTGTTATACCGGTTCTTGGATTAAATCTAAACGGGAACACCTTAGAACACGAATTTGGCGATAAATACATCTTGTGGGAAACCCTAAGAGAAAACGATATAGAACCTTATTATTCAATTTACCAAATCTATCCTTTATATCTAATTAAGTTAAAGACTACAGTTTCACTAAGCCCTACTTACTTTACATACAATGAAAAACAATGGCAATTATTTGGCAAAGCCTACGAAACCGTATATGGAGATGCGCTAGATAATATGCAGATGGAATTGTTAGAGTTTGTTAAAAATACAGCAGTAATTCTAGATCTAAATACACTAGCTGTTCAAAATACCACTAAGGGAGAAAATGCTTACAAAGAAAGTCTAAAGCAGACAAAATCTTATAGGGATGCAATAGCTGACTTTAGTAATGCAATAAAACTATCTTATAAGGACGCAGTTCCTGAGTTGCACATGACATTGGAAAAACATAAAATCAATACAAAGTATTTAATAGAAATGCAAAAAAAGTACATCGCCATTGGAGGGTATCAAGATCCTGCAAGGAAAATATATCCCCACATCATAAATATCAACTACTTTGAACTAATGTCTTGTAGAGGAAAGTTGAAATTTGCTCTTGAGAGTTATGGTATAGCCGAGAATATATCGTGGGCGATATCTGCTTTGGGAAAAGCTCCTATGTCCGTTACCGAAACTTTGTTAAAAGTTAAGGATTATAGAATTTGTGCAAACCCTACCTGTCAAAAAAAGTTTATTCCTAAAAAAGAGACCCAATTTACTTGCGGAAACAAAGACTGCACAGATTACTACAGAAATCTCAGAAAACGCCAAAAGCGTATCCCAACTAAGTAACGGCACACAGACGGCACACACCCACAAACACAATTTTTAATGCAAATATGTTCCTAGGTAACAAACCTAAGGACATATATGAAATCAAATAATAAGAAATATGAAACAAACGATATACATCTTGCATCAGCTTTCATAGCTAACGATGTGCAACTATATGACTACTCCATAAACGGATCAGTTTTTACATTCATATTTGAGGATCGTGAAAAATGTTCTCAAATGGAGGAACTTTGGCTTACTGATAAATTAAATGTTCCGGCTTACAAATTTTCACAAGCTCTGCGACAACTTAAGAATATAGTTTTTGGGAGTAAGCATGTTAAATAACGAGGCTGTAAATGAGTTTATTGAACTTTATAAGAAACACTACGGCATTAGTCTAGATATAGAGAAAGGTACAGAACTAGCAAATCGTTTTTATAGATTCCTAAAACTGATTACTAAACCAAACTCTCAAAATAACGCCAAAAATAATTGATGATTTCTATCAGGATTATTCTTGATAAAAGTCATTAAGACTTAGGCAGGGGCGACACAGTAGCCTGTTCCACCGAAAGGGAGCTGAACGAGAAGTAGGAAACTAACTGTGTCCCACACGGATACCTCATTATGTCAGAAATGATTAAGAGAAACTTGATTGAGAAACACTAAACAAACCGCAAGACTAGGACTTTTTCCTAAGCGGGTAGACACAGCACAACGGGAACTAACAGGCTGACAGAATAGGAAACGGATGGGAGAACTAGAACCCGGAGGGAAATTTTGTATGAGTCAACAAATTGACAAAAAAAAGACAATTCAGGTAAGGATAGATGTCTTTTGGCACAGATTCCTCAAGGTACTCGGTGCACAGAGTGGTAGGTCAATTAGAGACCTTATAGAGGAAGTTTTAGGAGACTACTATACCTTAGAGGATTTTTCTGAGGTTGAAAGGAGAAAGATAAAGTAGTTATAATTATTTTGTTGAATAGTACAAGTGTAGGAATAGCCGTATTGGTATATTTGCACTTGTGCATCTATTCAACAGCCAATACGGCTTTTTTGTATTCAGTACTTAAAAAGCTTAGAAAGGAAAATATGGATTTTTTAGTAAATAAAGATATTAAAGATAAAGTTGCAGTTGAATACTGTAGAAAAAGTACAGAATCTGAGGATCGTCAGGCATTCTCGCTAGAGGATCAACACGATGTAAATAAGAAAGTTGCTGAAAATTACGGTGTAAGGTTAAAGAAAACTTACAGTGAGTCTAAATCAGCAAAGATGAGAGGTAGACCTTTTTTCAACGAAATGGTTAATGGCGTTGAATCCGGTAAGTATCAGGTAATTATATGTTGGGCATTAAATCGTCTAGCTAGGAACTCAGTGGATGGCGCTATGTTAATAGAGATGATGGATCTGAAAAAGTTACATGCAATTGTTACTCCCGGCAAAGTTTTCTATAACAGCTCAGATGACAAGTTGCTACTACAAATTGAATTTGGATTAGCCAAGAAATACTCAGATGATTTATCCCCAAATGTTATGAGAGGCATGACCTCTAAACTAAAGAGGGGTTGGTATCCGGGTATGGCTAAGCCCGGCTACTTAAACAAAAAGGAAAAAGGCGAAATAATACATGTAATTGATCCTGATAGATTTCCTCTCATTAGAAAAGCAATGTTAATGTACATAGAGGGATCTAATGTAGATCATATACTTGAAATCTTAAACAACGATTGGGCATATAGAACAGTGGCAACAGTAAAAACGGGAAACAAGCCGTTATCCCGTTCATCTTTCTATAGAATGTTAAGAGATCCTTTCTACTACGGAAAGATTGTATGGAACAACGAGGAATCCGATTTGGATGCTAGTGTGCCTAGATTGATTACAGAGGATGAGTTTTGGTTAATTCAGGATAGACTAGGTGCAAAAGGTTTCCCAAGACCACAAAAGCACAAAGATATTCCATATAAAGGCGTGATTAAATGCGCTGTGTGTGGTAGTTCAGTGATAATTTATCAAAAGGATAAAAGACTAGCAGACGGTACAATGAAAAGTTACTACTTTGCTAGATGTTCAAGCAAAAAGGGGTGTAAACAACCACCCCTTTCTGTTTCAAAACTTGAAATTCAGTTAAATAACATTTTGAATCAAATAAATATTTCTAAAGATTTTTACGAATGGTTTATAAAATGGCTTAAAAAAGATCATGAGCTTGAATCCACAAATTCAGAATTCGTTCTTGATAGGATTGATGCTCAAATTGAGTTGCAAATAAAGAGAAAAAACAGGCTTTTGGATATGAGGATTGATGGCGAGTTACAAGATGAGGACTATAAGGAAAAGAAAAACACAATTGATGACGAAATTAGGAGATTGGAAAAGGAGCGACACAATGTAAATTACAACACCGACAATTGGATAAACAGAGCTGAGAAAAGGCTAGATTATGCACTCTACGCAGTAGATAAACTAGAACACGGTGATTATATTGAAAAAACTAGTGTACTTGCTAACTTAGGTACGAACTTTACACTAAACAACGGAATACTTTGCTATGACTTGGATTCTGTACTAAATATATTCAAAAACAATCATGAAGTAGTGAACGATACTTTAGAAAGGTTTGAACTAAACGATATTGGCTTACCTACAGCAAATGTTGAGGCTTTTGACTCTGTGATTTCTACATGGCTGGGGGACAGGGATTCGAACCCCAATTTTTGCATCCAGAGTGCAACGTCCTACCATTAGACGATCCCCCAAAGATATAACAAGATTATAAATATTAAATTTTCAAAAAGTTATAACCAAAGTTACTAAATCAAACTGAGTCTAATCGCAAGGTTCTCGAGCGAAGCGAGACGGTTCTTCCCATTAGACGATCCCC
>JAKPPS010000059.1 GCA_029547225.1 bacterium
AATAGATATGAACTAATATTTTTGTTCGTATCCAAGAATAGCCGATTTAATATTTTCTTCTTTCCTGTTAGTTGGAAGAACCTTCTGTAATGTATCGACGAGCTCAGTTTGATCGATAGTAAATTTGTTAATATTGTTTAAAAGCTTAATTGTGGCTCCAAGTACAAACAGATTCCTTTCGTTTGCAGAAGGATTAATCTCTAAAGTGAATATTGTATTTGCATAAGTCTCGAGGTTTTCAATATCTGAACTGTCGGTAAAACTCAATAAATAGTCTGATCTTTTGTCGGGCTTGATAGGAGAAAGTAATATCGTTATGTCAGAATATTCAACAATTGGGCTTTTATTTGGTTCGTGAGATGCAACTAAATCCGCACTAATTTTTCCACCCCTTACGACCGTATCGTAATCGGCGCTTACTGTGATATGTTCATACTTTGAAGATGCAAATATCTTACCTAGAGTTGTTGCAAGAAATTTAACTCCTTGACCTCCTTTTCCATATATTTTTATCTTTATGTCGTTTTGCATAACTATTTAACAAACTAACTGCCAATTAAATAGATTCTCGGATTTTCGCAGCAATCTTGATTGCTTCTTTGTCATTTATTTTTGATACTTTTGGTCCGTATTCTGTCCCAATAAGATCTAAGGCATCTTTCCAATTTCCATTGTATGGGTGCAATCTTATATGTGCATGGTTAACTTCTCTTCCAAAAACACATATATCAACATAGTCTAAGCCGAATGCCTTTTTTATTCCTTTTGCTACTTTTGATGCAACCTCAAAATACTCTCCGACTTTTGGATGTTCTATCACGGTTGCATAATGTTGTTTTGGAATTACAAGTGTATGACCCTCAGTTAGTGGAAAAATGTCGAGGAAAGCAAGAAAATCATCATCTTCATATATTTTATAACAAGGCAAATCTCCTTTGATGATTTTACAAAATATACAGTTCTCGTTGTGTAATATCGTTTTCTTATCTTGGTTTTGTTCAGTTTGTATCATATGTAATTAGACTTATTTTTAAGTAAATAATTGTACAAATATTTTATTGGGTTTTGATGTTGTCGTTATAATCAATTTCAAGTTGGTAAAGTTTATTGCCTTCTTGTGTAAGATTTTTTGTTGCCATAAGCATCTGTGCAGGATTTGCAAAGCCCATCATTTTTCCTCTATTTGTTGGACAAATTGAAATCACTTCAATGTATGAAAAACCATTCCAATTTAACCCTCCTGTTACAGCATTTTTAAGATGGTTCAAATCAGTAATTGAAGTTCTTGCGTAATAATGTTTTTCATTCCCGACAATGTACGGCTTTGTGTCAACTGGATTATCATAAGTTCCAATAGGCGCGGTAGATGTTTTTGCTCCTTTCGGAGTAGTTGATGCTGTTTGTCCGCCAGTCATGCCATAAATTTCATTACGATTGCATATTACAGTAATGTTACTATCGCGACGAGATGAGTGTAAAAGATGATTAAGTCCTATGCCTAAAAGATCTCCGTCTCCTGAAATCACAATAATATTAAGTTCTGGGCGCACTATTTTTATTGCTTCTGCAACTGGTATTGCTCGTCCATGCGTTGTATGTATTCCATCGCATCCAAAGTATCCTGATATCCTTGCCGAACAACCAATGCCAGATACAATTACAGTATTTTTCTGATTATATCCTTGCTCCGTAAATACTTGTGCTAAGGCTGATTCTAGAATATATAATCCACATCCATCACACCAAATCGGTTTTACATTTTGTTTTAGTATTGGTTCGATTTTCATTATTTTGAAATGGTATTCTTATTAAGTAAATCTCCTATTTCTTGAATGTCTAAATATCCTCCAAGGTTACAAGGAATTGATTTTATTTCTAACAATGTTTCTGCACGCAAAGCATTTGCATATTGGCCTTGATTCTGCTCGAGAACAAATATGTTTTTGTACCTGTTGGCAATTGATTTCAATTGTTCTGATGGAGTTGGAAAAAGCACTTTTGGTCTGAATAGGTCATACATTGTCGGTTCGCTGTCAATTATCTCATAGAGTAATCTTGAAAGACCACCAAAAGCAATTATCAGATTCTCAGCGTTACCTCTACTATATAATTCAAAGTCAACAAGATCTTTTTCATTTTGTTTGTAAAGGTCTAATCTTTCGGTAATCCATTTTTTGTAAGCTTCAGGATCTTTAGTTTCTGGCAGATTATCCTTTGTTGTTAATCCTGAGAAATATCTTGAGTGATTGTCTTGAGCTAGTGGTAAATATTTTCTTTTATCTTTTTCTTGCGTGTTTGAATCAATTTCATTTTTGATGTCTGAGAAAATATCCTCAACAGTTGGTAAATCTACATTCTCTACAATGTGAGAAACGAACGCATCCAAAAGTATTATTACCGGACCAGATACTTTTTGCGCAGTATCAAAAGCTTTTATTGTTAATTCATAAGCTTCTTTAACACTGTTGGGGTAAAAGACTACCGATTTATAATCACCATGTGAACCATACTGTGTTTGCATTATGTCTCCTTGAGCTGTTAGTGTCGGCATGCCAGTTGAGGGTCCAACTCTTTGCGAATCAATAATTACAATTGGCGTTTGATAAGTAAATGCTAGTCCAATCCCTTCTTGCATAAGTGAAAAGCCAGGACCAGAAGTCGCGGTAAAACTTGTTGCTCCTGCAAGTGAAGCTCCAATAATTGAGTGAATTGCACTGATTTCATCTTCAGTCTGCAGAAAGTTTAATTTGTAAGGGGATTTAGCTGTGATGATTTCATTACTCCAGTATTCCATTATTTCGCTGGATGGAGTGATTGGGTAGCCAGCATAATAGTTTGCACCTGCTCTTAATGCCCCCAATATTACGGCTTTGTTACCTGTAATTACTTGCATTGTTCATTATATCATTTTGAATGTGGAAAGAGTATGGATGCTTTTGATTTTTATTTGCGTTTTTTAATTATCGATTTTGTTATTTAGTAGACTTGTAATCATTTTTGTTCACTTTTTTGTAGTGAAAATATTCAATAAGCATCTGAACAATTGAGATGATGTAAA
>JAKPPS010000005.1 GCA_029547225.1 bacterium
GGAGCTACAGGGCAAAGTGCTTGAGCAGGAGGTTATGGAAGTACCTGAATTCAATGCGAATGTTAAAGCAGGTGAAGATGTTTTTTCAATCTATATACCACAGGAAAGAGAAACATCTTTTAGCAAGGAGTATGTAAATAACTTTATTGATAACTCATATCAGAAATATGGAAAACATAAGTCAGAAATCGAGCAGGAAATCAAAAATAGAAGGACTTGGATTGTTGACGGATGCAAGTTTGAATAGTTGCAAACCTGTTTCAGCTCGGAAATCAGAAGCAACTACGCTCTTTTACTTACATAAATTAATAATAATGTGTTCCGACCGCCTATTTCAGTCTCGGTGTTGACTGATTGGGTGGACTCCTTTGGACTCCACCCAATCACTCCCTCGACTACGGTCAACATGTGTATGTTTGACCTACACAGAGTGTGAAAATACAGCGGTCGGAACAGGGATAAATTTATGAATAAAATTAGAATTACATACAATCAAATAGGGATACTGGATATTATTGAATCATTCAGGTACTTACCAATCAAAGTATTAAGGACAATAGCAAAACAAAAGGGATTATATTCTCATAGGCAGTCATTGGAGAAAGCTATTATTGGTTTGGAGAGTAAAGGATTATTGAAATCTTTTTACTATGGTAATAATTGGAAGGTTGTTTATCTTACAAAAAAAGGTGGTGAGTTACTTGCAGATGTTAGAGGTGTTGAATTAGAAAATATTTCAATTCCCAATCAAGGGCAAAAAGTTCAGTTTGCTATGTTAGAACATTCAGTCAAAATCGGTGAACTTTATGAGCAATTTGTGATTGGTTTGAAATCCTTTCCTCACATTCAATTGAATGACTGGATTGGCGATCAGCGAATGGTACTTCAATATGAATTCAGATCAGATAAATCTGGACGAACGATAAAACGAGTTTTATCCCCTGATTCATATTTCGAATTTACTGTTGATAACAAAGTATTCAATTATTTTCTTGAATACGATACTGGGAGTATGGATATTGAGCAGTTATCAAGGAAATTTTTACGCTACTTTGAATACTTTGTTTATGGTGATTGGCAAAAACGATTCAATCAATATCCTAAAATTCTTTTTCTTTCAGAAAGAACCAAACAACGATTGGATAATCTACAGATTGAACCCGAAACAGATCCCCAATCAGCCATTGATGCACGAGGATTACTTGAGAAATCAAAGAATTTACTTTGGATGAGTGTCGGCAGGTGTGAAAACATCAAGAGCATAACATCAATCGAGATTGAATCATTTCTAGCAATGCCTATTTTATTTAATAAATTGAATGAATTATGGGTAAAAGATTTATTAAAGCAATACTGATCATCATTTCAATCGTTTTGATTGGGATTGGCTTATTTATTATCTATGAAGTTTTCTCTCCTGAGATTGAATACAAAATCAATCCACCGAATGAAGCGAAAATTATTGAAATGATTGAATCAGAAGAAGATCTTTCAATCAACAGACTTATTATTCCTTCAATTGGTGTTGATATGAAAATTGGTCAGGACAAAGAGTTTTTAGATTATGGTGGTTGGATTCAAAGAATTGATTCAGATAATCTTCCAAACTTGATTGCAATTCATCGCTTTGGATGGTCAACTCTTAGTCCCGATCAAAAGATGAAACTAACACTTTATCATGTGAATAAGCTGAATGAAGGAGATATCGTGTTTGTTATATGGAATGGTAAAAGGTACGAATACCAAATCAAGGAAATTACTGAAGGAACAAATAATCCGAGTGATGAGTATCTGACGATTTATACATGTAAGTTTTATTCATCAAATAAAAGAGTATTCATAATATTGGCCAGATTTGATTAGTTAATAAGCCAATTGAATAGATCTGAAATCAGGTTCCAGAGTGCTAGTATTGATAACAAAATGGTGAATAATGCTAGAACGATAGTAGTTCTCTGAATCTTGAGATTAATAATTGTTGAATTAAGATTTATATCAGAATTGATGCTACTACCTACTGCTTTAATTAAATTCCTTAAGAACTTAATTCTCATTTCATCTTGTTGCCGTAATACTTCCAATAAGTTAGATCTTTGTCCTTTATAGTATTTTGGCGGTTCAAAGTCTAAACAATCGTAACTGTACTTATTTTTTGAATTAGTTAAGTCAAGAACATCATCCGCCATAAGTTGAATGTCATTACTAACAGAAAGAAAACTGGTTTTGATTTTACTTAGATCTTTAATTGTTTGGTTTAAACCTTTAGTTTCGGAAAGAGATTTATCCCTTATACTAGTAAGTATTTTTTCATGAGTGACAAGAGATGTATGTAATGCCAGGAGATCAATATTTCTTTCCAGATATGAGTTAAGTTTATTTACAAGCCCTTCAGTTGTTTCACCTCCATAGCTTTTATTGTCTATTGTCAAATCCTTAAAATTGCCGAAGAACAGTACGGGATCAGGTGACGAAGTAAGGTTTTTAGAAATTAAAGATACTGGTAAGTCTTTTTCAGCAGACCAAATTTCTGTTCCATACGGAAACAATAAATCAATATAACTTTGTGTATGTTTGCTTGAATCTACTAGCTTATATTCATCGCTAGTTATTAAATCAACTGTAGGATGATTAATTGAGTTTTGGGAATATAGTCCAGGCAAGTTTGTTGAGAACCAAGAGTACAATTCATCATTCATTTGATCTAGTTTATCTTTTAAAGCAGTTCGTTTTTGTTGCTCAATATTTATATATGAAGCACTTCTATAAAAAATACCAGATTTCTTATACTCCACCTTTGTTTGATAGGTTCCCTCTTTAAATAGTGCTGTTAAATCACGATAGTCTTCTTTAATAACAAATTGTAGTGTTAGGATAGTCAAACTGGAAGTAATATTTCTTATTGAAAGATGACAGTAATCGACAAATTTAGGAAGGTTAGATCTTCTAACACCTGCCCCAATAAACCTTCCCTTGTCTAAGTAGTTTAAAACTATACCTCCATTTATCCATCCACTACCCATAAGGTTTGCTCTATTCTGAACTATCCATTCTGACAAGGCTATTTTGTCACCCAGATCATTGTCACAATAGTTCCACCCCATATTTCCTAGCGAAGAAATCAAACTTTCTAGGGTGCTTGGAGTGAAGACTTCAGAAACCCAAATACAATGGAGTTTTATATTATCGTTCTTTGGAGAAGTCTTCTCATCATCTTTCTGATCACGCTCTTTATGAAATTTAATTGAATCAAGTGTTCGATTATAGAACTCTTTATTCTTTATTAGACTTGAAAAAAAAGGTATCGATCGGAAGATGCTTATTAATTTTGTTTTTATATCAATAATTCCCATTATTATATCGAATTTCAACTTATTGAATTATATCAATAAAACACAAATATTATTATTGGTCTGCTTACGCAGGCTTATTTTGTTTTTGATTATTTCCCTTTCTTCTGAAAATACTAGCATAAAAATCCTTTGATAGCTTCGCTTCTGCTATCGCATACGCTCGCTACCCTCTGGGTTTGCAAGGATTGGCTTCTGCGAATTCCTCCTTGTCAAATCAGTATTTTTATACTGCCTTCTCTCCCTACGGTCGTTTCGGCTCGCTTTTTCTCTATTAAGAAAGGGAAAACATCCCTGACTTGAAAGAAAGCTCTTTGACAACTGAATAGCCTTAACTAATAGCTAATAACCGTATTGCATAGCTTACGAGGTGAAAGGTTAAGGAGAGTTTTATATCTAATTTTTTATTTATCTAATTATGGTCTTACTTACTAAAGAGGTATTGAAGAAATTACCTCCGCTTTACTCACAGGAAGAAAAAGGACTTGATGCGGTTGCAGTAGTCAAGTTTTTTACTCCCGATAGTAACTGGACATGGTACGCGACAGAGTTTGACGGTGAAGATTTATTTTTCGGACTGGTTGACGGTTTTGAAAAAGAAATCGGTTATTTCAGATTTTCAGAACTTAAAAGCGTAAAAGGTGCTTTAGGTTTACCGATTGAAAGAGATATGTATTTCAAGCCTAAATCACTAAAGGAGCTAATGGACTGAAAGAAAACCTTTGAAGGTGGGATGGTTAAACCTTCAAGTATAAATTATTACAAATTTTAAAATGGTTACTACTTTATCACTTGATTGGATTAAAAAAATCAATCCATATTATTGGGATACTTTGCTAGAAGATGAGGAAATAATGTGGAATACATTATGGTGCTTTGATGAAACACAATGGACAGAGCGAAACGCTCAAATCGTTAGAGAGTGCGGAATGATTCCTATTGAGGTTGATGGATTGATTTTCTGCGGTCTTGGAGGTTGCGGAATGGATTTAACTGCAACAGTTATCTATACACAATATAAGCTGACAGGCTTTATTGAACAAGACCACGCCTACTACTTGAAACATCAATCAAAAGAATTTGTTGAGTATGTTATCGGAGACAAGGCAAGAAACGAATTAATCCAATGTGTAAATAAGTTTTATAAGGACATCGAAATATGAAAAACTACTTAATTCTAAATCGCTTGTATAAATTCATTAAAGAAATAAACGAAAAAACCTTCATCGGATTGATTGAAGGGGCAAAAGATGAAAAAGAAGCACTCAACAGAGCAAAAGCAAAATTCAATCTCGCAAAAGACGACATGCTCATAGCTGAGGAGTGCTTCACACAAGTATAACAGGTTAAGGGCGGAGGTTAATAGCTTCCGCCCTTGCAAAATATTAAATTATCAAACAAATAAAAATGGATTACATTAAATACCCAATAGCAAAAGCATTAATTGAATGTATTGAACACTTAGAAAAAGGCGGAGAACTATGGCAGGAATTGAGTACTACACCAGATGATGGCGAACTTGCTCAAATTGAAAATTATGATGAATTAATGGATTTAGTCGATTATGAAGAAGATGTTGAAGATAGGCAAATCCATCTAGTAGATTAATTCTCTTGACCTTTGAGGGTTGAAAGGTTAAACCCTCAAATTTGTATGATAAGGACTTACTTTCTTTATCTCTAGCCGAAATAGAAAGTAAGCAAAGAAAGTTGGCTTTATTTCTTCTACACTTTATGATAGATTATTTGTAACCTTACTTTGCTAGGAATACGAGAATGAAAAAGTCTCAACATATTGGTGAGATCATACAAGAGTTAAGAAAAAAGAAAGATATGACACAAGAAGAACTTGCTCAAAAATCTGGTGTTTCTTATACGACATTGATTAAGATCGAAAGAGGTAGTGTTCAAAACCCAACGGTTAAAACTATCAAGCGGATAGCTGATGCATTAGATGCATCGGTGGATTTGTTGTTAGGCAAGATTAATTTAGATAACAACCCAACCAATAAAAATGAATAATAACGATTATCAAAATGAAATTTTAAAACTAAAAAAACAGGTTGAGCGCCTTAAAAAGTCTGTTAAGAAACAAAAGTATGGACTTGTATGGATGGATGTTCCAGAGGCATTTGAGGATGACGTTGAAAACAAGTTACCGATACTTAAGGAAGTACCTGAATTGGCGATAAAAAACGATGATGGAAAACCTACTCATATTTTAATTGAAGGCGATAACTATCATGCCCTTACCTGTTTGAATTACACTCATAAAGGGAAGGTAGACGTGATATACATCGATCCTCCTTACAACACCACGTCAGATGGCTTTAAGTATAAGGATAAGAGAGTTATTGACAAATATCCAGATGGAACGACCGTTGATGTTAACAGCCCTTTTCGTCATAGTTATTGGTTATCTTTTCTACACAAAAGACTTGAACTGTCAAAAAGCCTACTTAGCTCTGATGGTATTATTTTTATTAGCATCGACTATCATGAGTTCGCCCAGTTAAAGCTTTTATGCAATGAAATCTTTGGTGAGGATAACTTTCTTGCACATCTTATATGGAGAGGGATGCATACAACAAGGAACTCAAGCAAAGACTTCAATCAAAACACCGAGTATATCCTTGTATACGCGAAAAACAAATCTCAGTTGATTGTTGCTGGCGATTCAGACACTTATTTACGATTTTTTAAGGACAAATCATCAAGCTATCCTTTTGATGATAACGATGGTAATGGTAAATATAAGCTTGACCCTATTTATGCCCGCAATTTCTATGAACCATATGAAGTAGAGTTTCCGAATGGGGTAAAGTGGTCTGCACCGAGAGGAAACTATCCGAGGTATTCAAAAACGAACTTATTAAGGATGTATGAAGAAGGACTGATAATATTTACTGGAAAAGAACCTAAGGCTAAAAGGTATCTAAGAAATGTTAAAGAAGGTGTACCACCAGATACCTTACTCCCATCTGATATAGTCGGTTTTAATAAGGATGGAACTTCATTACTAAACTATATGTTTGAAGGAAGGAAGGTTTTTGATCAACCAAAACCTGTAGCATTAATTAAATACTTGCTTTCCATTTCAAGTAAAAAAAAGAAATCTAAACAAAAACAAATAATTCTTGATTTTTTTGCAGGATCTGGAACAACAGGGCAAGCTGTTATGGAACTAAATGAAGATGATGGTCTGAATAGACAATGTATATTAATAACAAATAACGAGAACAACATCATGACAGATGTGTGTTATCCAAGACAAAAAAAAGTCGTTGAAGGTTATACTTATTCGGGAACAATTAAAAAGGTTCTATTTAGAGAAAAGATTTCATTTAAAACTTTAGCAAATGCTCAAAGAATTGATGAGGAGGTTAACCTTATAACTGAAACTTCAACAAACAAGTGGGAGAAGCTTATAAAAAAGGTTGTAGGAAATGAATTACAGATAATTGGCGAAAATAGACGAAGTAACAAAATTGAGGGCTTGGGGAATTCTTTAAAGTTTTATAAAACATCCTTTGTTGGTAATAGAAATATCTTAAACATAAAAGATGAAGATAAGGTTGATTTAGCACACAATGTAGGAGAATTACTCGCATTATCTGAAAACACTCTAGATTTGATCAATAAAGATGATTGGATGCAATTTTACGAGAGTAACGATAGATATACAGCTATTTATTTCAGGGAGGAAATGACTAACTTTGAGAAGTTTAAGAGTACCGTTAAAAAACTTGATAAACCTGTCTCAATCTATGTATTTAGTTGGGGTGATAACGAATTTCCAGATGATTTCGCAGAAATAAAGGATGCTAAAGTGAAAACAATACCCGCACCAATTCTCGAAATTTATAAACAAATTTATAACTTGAATACGAAATAACTATGGCACAATTCAATTTATTAGAATTTCAAAAATCTGCAGTAGAAGAACTCCTAACTTCACTTACAACGATATGGGGAACTCCTAAAAGACAACTTCCTTTAGTCTTCAAATCCCCTACAGGTAGTGGAAAGACTTTTATGATGGCACATTTTATCAAAGGATTGAATCATCTACCAAATTGGGATTCCGATAAAGCTTTTATCTGGATCACTTTTAGTGATGAGTTAGCGATGCAGAGTAAGGAAAAATTCTTCAAATATTTTGAAAATACCCTTGAAAATGAATTATTAACCGTTCAGGATATTGATTCCAGAGGGATACTTTTGAAAAACGATATCTTATTCATAAATTGGCAGAAAGTTGTTTCAAAAAGTGCTGAGAATAGAGTCCTAAGGAGACCAGAAGATGAGTTAATGCAGAAAGAAAGTGGAAAATATTTTGAAGATATGATAGATGCGACTCATGAAGCCAAGAGAGAAATCATTCTCGTAGTTGACGAGTCGCATAAAAATAGTAGAACACATCTGGCACAGGAAATAATTGATTATATTAATCCGAAAGTAATTGTTAAAGTTTCCGCAACACCAGAAGAGGAACCTTCTTTTTCTCAAGTCAAGAACAATGAGGCAGGATATATTGAAGTACCAAGACAAAAAGTTATTGAGGAGGGGCTAATTAAGGAAAAGATTGTTGTTCAAACAGATGAAGATTTACAGAAGTTCAAAGGACAGGATTTAGATGAAGTACTTATTGATTTAGCGATTAGGAAGAGATCTGAAATTATCGATCAATATAAAAAGATAAACAAAGAAATCAATCCACTTATATTAATCCAACTACCTAATGACGATAAAAAGCTAATTGAAATCGGACAAAAAACTAAAGAACAGGTTGTTTTAGAAACGCTCAACAAAAAAGGGATTAAAGAAGATCGTGTTGCAATGTGGTTTGATGGAAAACAGAAAAACATGGAATTTATTACTGAGAATGATAGCGATGTAGATTTTATGCTCTTTAAACAAGCCGCAGGAACAGGTTGGGACTGTCCGAGAGCACACATTTTAGTTATGTTTAGGGAAATTACTTCTCCTACATTTTATACTCAAACAATCGGAAGAATTCTAAGGATGCCTGATCCTGAAAACAACGAGGATTACAAGGACTATTCTGATCTAAGAACTGGATATCTATACACAAACTATAAGAGAACTGAGGTTACAATTCCAGATCAATCAACATTTAATAAGCCACTAATTTATGTCGCTAAAAGGAAGAAAAATATCACAAATGTTGAAATTCAATCTGCTTTTGTTACAAGGGTTGATTATGGGGACTTGAGCAATTCATCAAAGTTCCAAATGAGTTTTCTTGGTTCGATGAATAATTATTTCGGAATCACTAATGACGATATTTTAGGGAAAGCGAAGGATAAGTTACAGCAAGAAGGTATTGAATTAAATCCAATACTTACAAATAAGATCATAGTCAATGCTGAATTTACAGATTTTGACCAAATTAACCTTGAATTTGCTAATGCAGGTGAAGATGTTGACCTTGAAATGTCTCATCAAGACGTAGAAAAAACATTCAACTATCTATGCTTTGAAATATTAAAGGAGCAAACAGAGAAAGACGCCAAAATAACTAATATAGCAAGGTCTTGGAGTCCATTAAAATCAGCAATAAGAGTTTGGTTTAAAGGTATTTTTAGTGAGGATAGCTCATACTACTACAAAGTATTTATTTACGATGTATTAAAGCGTGAAAGTAGTGTTTTTAAACAGGCAATTACTCAAGCATTAAAGGAGTATCGCCCTATACTTCAAGAGTTATTAAAGGAAAAGATAGCCAAAGTAGAAAAAGATGAAACCCCAGTTTTTTCTATTAAAGAGGAATATGCTTATACAGAAGACTACGAGGAATTGGAACAAAGGCTTTGCGTATTGGACAAGTACTATATCAGAAAGGATTATGACGGTAGAGAGAATGAAGAAAAGTTTATGAAATATCTCGATACGAAAATGGATTATCTTGAATGGTGGTTTAAGAATGGAGACAGCGGAAAAGACTATTTCGCAGTTAAATATTTCAATACCTCTAAACAAGAAGATGCGTTGTTTTATCCAGATTGGATAGTTAGGTTTAAAGATGGCAGAATCGGAATATTTGATACCAAAGCAGGAAGAACGGCTACCGATACAGAAGGGCGAGCTGAGTCACTAGCTAAAAAATTGAAGGAGCTTGGTAAAGACTATATTGGTGGCATAGCAATATTTGAGAATGGTACATGGTATTACAACGATAATGAAGATTATCAATATACTGTAGGCAATCTGGATGGTTGGAAGAAGATGGAAGGACTATTTTAAGTTTATTAATTAATCTTATGAGGCATATAGAAAAAACTGAAAAAGTATCATTACAAAATTTACTCTCTCAGATTCACAAAGGGGAATTTGTAATTCCTGATTTCCAACGAGAGTTTGAGTGGAATCCTTGGGATGTAGCAGATTTGTTAAAGTCCATTTTCATGGACTACTATGTAGGTACTCTTCTTTTTTGGAAAGCTTCTGATGAAAATATCAAAATACTTAATTGTGAGCCAATATATGGCTATAGAAGTAATGGTGATCCTAGACACATTGTACTAGATGGTCAGCAACGTCTATCAGCCTTGTATTACGCCTTTTTTGCAAAGGACATTCCTTTCCCCAAAAGAAAATCAAGTTGCCATTTCTTTATTGATATTAACAACTTGTTAGATTCCGATTTCGATGAAGCCTTTTATTATGAATGGGAATCTAAAAGTATAAAAAGTCTATTAAGTAATCCAGAGCAACAGTACAAGAACAACATTTTACCAATCTCCGTTCTAACAGAGACTTTTGCTTTCTTCACTTGGCTTAACGGATATAAGGAATTCCTTATAAAACAAGGCGTAGACGCTGAGAAAGTAAACGAGATATATGATGCTTTAAAGCAAATAGTAGAAGTAACGCTAAGCGAATACAGCATAAGCTACATTGAATTGGACAGGAATATGCCTATTGAAAAAGTATGTGATATCTTTACAAAGATTAACAGCAAAGGAGTACCATTAAGTATATTCGACCTTCTCAATGCAATTTTACGCCCTCATGAGATCAATCTAAAAGAAAATTGGAGGATTATAAAAGATGAGTTAATGTTTGTTGATGAAGCAAGAACAAAAGTTCACCTTTTACAGAATATGTCTATAAAACTACAAGACTATTGCTCTCCAAGATATTTGTACTATCTTGTTCCGAATGCAAAGAAAACAATTCGGTTAGAAGACAATACTAAGGAAGAGAAGATACTTGTTGCAGATGCAGTTACTTTTGAGAAGGAATGGCATGCTTCAATTGAAGCATATAAGAATGCTGTTAAAACGCTTAGAAACCCTCGTGAATATGGAGTAATCGATATGAGATTTCTCCCTTACAATGGAATATTACCAATATTTTCGGCACTTAAAGCCTACATTGATAATAATTTAGAAGAGAATCATCTTTCGGCAATCAAGAAGCTTAGACAGTGGTATTGGGCATCAGTTTTTACACAAAACTACTCTAGTTCGGTTGAATCACAGTCTGCAAAAGACTACAAATTGATGATTAAGTGGTTTGAAGACGATAATGCAATACCAGAAATCGTACAGAGATTTAAAGATTCATATCAAAATTTAGACCTAACCCGAGAAACAAAACAAAATTCAGCGATTTATAATGCAATTTTTAATCTCTATATCATTAATGGAGCTAGAGACTGGAAGACACTTGATTTACCTGACTATTCACAACTTGATGATCATCATATTGTTCCACGCTCATGGGGAAAGGATGTTGTTGGTGAGGATATAAATTCAATACTTAATAGAACGCCTTTACTACCTACAACTAACAGACACATAATTAGTGATACATTACCTAATGAATACTTGCCCAAATTATTTAGTAGTAATAATGCAGATGAAATTTATAAACTTTTTGCCTCTCATCAGATTAGCAAAAAAGCAATAGAAATATTATCTAAAGAGTCCTTTAATAAAGATGATTACTATGAATTTTTAGAGGAAAGAAAGAAACAAATCCTCAGTCAGATACAAACCATATTTGAAGACCCAACAAATGATTCAAATCCAGATACAATTGAAGAACTTATTGCACTTGGCGAAAATTCAAAGCTTGAGTTTAAATCCTCTTATAGATGGGATATTGACAGAGATATTCAAGATAAGAAAATGGAAGAAATCATTTTTAAAACAATATCAGCTTTTAATAACGCTCATGGTGGAACATTAATAATTGGGGTTGATGATAACGGTGTTGCATTGGGTCTTGATAAAGATTATTTGACCTTAAAAGATGGGAACAAGGATGAGTTTGAAATACATTTAAGAAATCAACTTAATAAAACGTTTGGCACAGTTTTTAGTACAACTAATTTAATAGTTACATTTCCTGTCTTGGATGGAAAAGAAATTTGTAGAATAGATGTAGAAGCAGGTAAGGAGCCTGTTTTCCTAGAAGTTATGGATGAACATGGGCGGAAGTTTGAGAGATTTTATATCAGAAGTGGGAATACATCACAGCCATTAGAGAAAGGGAGTGAGATAACTGAATATATAAGAAAAAGGTTTTAAAATGAAAAAACTTGACTATACAAAAGAAAACATTAGATTACTTGCATATATTATTTCAAAGGCTACTTCTGGAAGCCAATTCACAAAGTTATTCAAAGATTCTGGCTGGATTCCAGAAAGTACAGCTTCTGAGGATTGGAAGATTTCTAAAAAGTCTAAAGAGGAATACCTTTACGATGAGATGGTAAAAATTGGAGAACTTGGTCGTTTGGATGTACTGGATTATGTCGTTGAAAAGGTGATATCTAAGGACTCAATTTACTTTAAAAAGAATGATAAAGATTACAAGTTCCCAAGACAATCGTTTTCAGATCTAAAGGCGAAGTTAAAGATCGTTACGATTGATCATGTAAAAACTAATCAGAAAGCCTTTAACGATAGAAAATTACATAGTGCTGTTGTATTTTCAAGTCAAAAGCTGTTTAAAGATGGACATTATTCCCAATCAATCTTTGAAGCCTGCAAAATATTAAATAAAAAAGTACAAGAATACTCAAAATTGGAATTGGATGGTAAGTCATTAATGTCGAGTGCTTTTAATCAGACTAATCCTAAAATTAAGCTGAATGACCTTAAATCTCAATCTGATATTGATGAACAAGAAGGATTTATGCATATTTTTATGGGAGTGATGCAGGGAGTTAGAAATCCCAAAGGACATGATATTGTAAGCTTACGGGATATGCAAAAAGCATTAGATTATTTATCTTTAATTAGCCTTCTACTAAAAAGACTTGAGGATAAAAAATGAATAAACTATATAAAACAAAACTAGGAGAATATTATATTGGTGATTCCATAAAAAACATTAAAGGGGCTTTTGG
>JAKPPS010000012.1 GCA_029547225.1 bacterium
GAGTCAAAATCCTCTGTAAAATACCTTAGAATTTGCCTAAATTTAGCTTCAGAAATTTTTGAACGATTTGTATACTTGTTTTTCATAGTCTTGTAAAGTATTTTACCACATTTGCAATGTGCTATTCTTTACAAGACCCTAAATTAATTTCAGATTGTTATGTCAAAATATTCTATAGAGGAATTTATCGCTCAGTCAGCGCAAAAAGACGATGGTTTCAATTTCTTTGATTTAGAGAGTAAAAAGATGTTGGAAATAAATCTTGATGGAGCTGACCATAATTTAGTTTGGTTGAAACTTGGTAGTATGGTTGCCTATCGTGGAGATGTTCAATTCCACCGCGAAGGTTTGATGGAGCAAGGTATCGAAAGACTCATCAAAAAGCAGTTTACTGGCGAAGGTGCGACCTTAATGAAAGCTACTGGTAAAGGAAAAGTATATATTGCTGATTACGGTAAACAGATTACAATACTCGACCTTACAGATGATTCTATTACTGTAAACGGTAATGATCTTCTTGCACTCGCCCCTACATTACACTGGGATATTAAACTTAATCGTAGAATATCCTCTTTTGCAGCCGGTGGCCTTTTCAATGTAGTAATCGACGGCTCTGGTTGTGTTGCGATAACTTCAGAGGGTAACCCATTAACTTTACATGTAACACCAGATTCTCCAGTTTATACAGATCCTAACGCCACAATTGCGTGGTCAACTGGATTAACTACCAATCTTAAAACTAATTTTTCTCTTGGGACCTTTATTGGAAGAGGAAGTGGTGAAACAATTCAGATGGAGTTTTCAGGTGAAGGTTTTGTAGTCGTACAACCTTATGAGGAACTCGCTAGCTATACACAATAAATATTAGGCTTCTCGGTGAAAAATAAGAGAGAATTTGTTTGTAGCTGGACACGACGAAACGGTGAGCAATATATGACCCATTTAAATACCGTTAATTACAAAATCTTGCCAAATCAAGAGATTATCCTTAAGGTTGCCAGATAAGGCGTTACTTTCGTCAGGGATATTCTCATATTTTGCTCTAATCGAAGCTATAACATTTTCAGGTATCACTACCCTAATTTCGCCTTCTTTGGAATAATTCAGTCTATTTCGTGCTTCTCTTATGACATAATCCTCCGTACCGACCGATGTACTTTCCATGACTAATTTTACATTTTCTATGCGCAATTGAGTGACTTCCTCCTTAGCTTGTTCAAGAATCAAATTCTTTTGGTGAGCAATATTCAATGATTTGAAAATATTATAAAACATAAAAAGCGAGATGCCGATAAAGATTATCGTAAAAATGTTTTTAACTAGTTTACTTCCAGAGCTTCCATTGTCAATTTTAGGGCGCAAAAATTTCTGATCAGGATTGATTGGTGCAAAATTTGCACTGTTTGAACGCCATTCCTTCAATTTTAGAGAATTAATTTTACTTCCCATGTATAAAAACGAACACTTTAAGTTAGATTAATAATTAATAGTATCAATTATTAATAAGAATATAAAGACTTGCAATTTTATATGAAAAACGATTTTGTGGGCAAGAATACAAGTCGTCCTCGAACAAAAAATTATAAAAAGAAAACATAGCATTGTGTTGACCACTATAAGACGGCGTGCTATAATCCTAGTAGAAAAAAAGAAGTGATAAATTGTTAATAATAAAAAGTTGATAACAGTACAAAATCCAAACTTTGCCAAGCATCATAATGATTTTATTCAGACTTTAAAAACACGTAGTAAATCAGAGTCTACTGTTATTGCATATTCAAAAGATATTGAGCAACTACTCAATTTCTTTACTCGCACTGGAGTATCCGATATCAAACATGTTAGATTAGAAGATCTTGAGAACTTCAAGAGATCACTTCAACAGGAGAACTACACTCCAAAAAGTGTTTCAAGGAAGATAAACAGTATAAGAACCTTTTATAGGTACTTAGTAGACACTGCGGTTATTGCTGAAAATCCATCTGAGAAACTTGTTCACCCGAAATTTGAGACAAAACCACCACGAGTCCTAACCGAAATGGAATACAGAGCATTAAGAGATGTATGCCGTGTCGATATTAGACTCTACTCTATCGTTGAGATCTTATTACAGACAGGTATTCGTATCAGTGAGCTTGCAAACTTGCTTTTAGATGATGTAAGAAACTCACCAGATGGTAAAATAAAATATCTATATATTAGAGATTATGGTAGCCACACTTCACGAAAAGTACCTCTAAACAAATCGGCTTTTAAATCTGTTCAAGATTATCTTGCAGTACGACCAGAAACTGAAGATGAGCACCTATACGTCACAAAGACAGGAAACCCATTATTGATAAGAAATATTCGAACAACTATCGACAAAGCTTTTATCAAGGCTGGTGTAAAAGATGCAAAAGTTAACGATCTAAGAAATACATTTATCGCACATCACTTAGCAAATGGAGTCAGTCTTGTAACGGTTTCAAAAATTGTTGGACACAAAAGAATTTCTACAACAGAAAAATATCTTAACATCTTAGAGAAAATTACTAAGGATGATGAAAAAAGCCTAAAGGAGCTATAAATAATAAATAAAGCTCTGCCCAAAATCTTAAGAGATGAAAAAGCATAAGATAATCAAAGTTAAAAAGAAAAAGAGCAGTAATCAAACTTTAATCCTCTTCGATCACGACGGTACTCTATGTCAAACTAATCCAAATTCATACGATAGTATTATCTACGCGGCAAAAGATGCAGCAATTTTCTTTAAAGTACCTAGCATATATCTTGATGTTGACTGGGATTCATTGTTTGCACTTACAAGGGGAACCACAGAACTCAACCTTATTCACGAAATTGCTAAGTTATATACAATTAAGGAAGCTGACTTGGACACATTCACAAGTGCTTTTATCAAAGCAAGGGCAAATTGGTATAAGGCTACAAGATTAACCGGGGATACAATCCATGACACATACCATTCTGACTCTTTACAAATTTTAGATATGATCCACACCAGTGAAAAGCATAAATCTATATTAGTCACAGGAAATCCTCGTGAAGTTATTGAGATAAGATTAAGCAAACATGTAAGAAAGTATTTCACAAGTGAGTCTGGTTTGTTTGGAGCATTCGGAGAAGAAGCAAAAACAAGAGACGAGATTATTCGCATTGCTATAGAAAAATCGATAGCGCAATTTCCAGACTTTAAACCTGTCTATTCAGATGACGGATATATTATAAACGTCATATATATTGGTGATAGTAGTCACGATATGATTGCAGGATTAATGTCTAAAGTTCAAGTAATACTTATCCCATCGCGAGATCTAGCTCAAAAAATCGATTATGTTGCAGATAGTTATAACAGGTTTTTAGCAAAGACATTTGAAAAGCACTTATTGATAACAAATAATCTAACAAACAATGATGCTTTGCATTTCCTTGGGCTAGAAGAAGTCGAATAAGAATAATTGCTTGAAGGCTTATAAGAAAAACTGATTTTACAACCATCTGTTTGTCTTGATAAACCGCATTAAGTGCAAAAACCGTTCAAACGCAAATCGACTATTAGTACTACTCAATTTGATATATAATAGATAAATTAAATTGCATGAGAAAAATATGAAGAAATCAACAATCATATCATTAATTATGCTTCTCTGTTTGGTATTGATTGTCGGGTCAATAATAAAGCTCATTGACTCAACAAATAAATATCATAAGAGTCAAGAGGAATTAGAAGCACTTTATCAGCAACCATGCCAATATTCGAGTAAAGAAATCACAGGTAATACTGAGAATGGCACACAATTAATTAGCTGTTTTGTCGAATACCCAGATGAGATAACTCGAGAAGATGATAAATATTACATCGTCGAGGACATTTGCGGCCAATTTACACAGCAATTCATTGAGAATATGTCATTAGTTCAGATACGAGTAACTGAACCAACAAACAATGAAAACGATAATCTATGTAAATATTCAATTTCTGACGCAGAAAATATCATTATCTCTTTAAGCTATTCTAATATTGAGGAAACTAAAAAATCTGAAGCTGACGCTGGAAATCGTGTCGAGACTATAGCACAAATACCTATGTCCAACTTTATCATAAAAAACCCAGATGGCATAATTCAGTCTATCAATTTAATATTGTCTGAGAGCAAAGTTATCTCGATAAAACAATCTGGCGAGCAATTTGACAATGATAAGAAAATTGACACTGCAATGAGCATCGCAAAAGAGATAAACAACTATAAATAGTTAAGATTTTGTTATTGTAAAAGAATCTATTGTGAAATAATCCCACAAGAAGGTATAGAGATATCCAGCAAACAACTCTGCATAAGCGAAAATTCTTTTTTGGGGAAAGGATGGTGGGAGTGGACGGAATCGAACCGTCGACCACGGCTTTATAAGAACCGCGCTCTAACCGACTGAGCTACACTCCCCTATTTATTCAAGCGATAGCGCTGATATATCATATCTCAATGTTATTTTCGCTACCAAATACTCCGTATTATACAACAAAAAAACTGATCGATAAAGATCAAAGCTATTTAAACCAAAGATGATAATCGATTGTAACACCGTTGTAATTATCCTACCGAACTGCACTTAATTTAGCGCTCAAACGCATTTACTAAAAAAGATTATCAGAGCAGAAATTATGCACCATAAATTTTGTTAGAAAGACGGCAAAGGTGGAAGCTTTGCAGATTCCGTAGGAGCTGACTCAACTACAGCCAATTCGGATCGAGAATTTATTTCCTGAGTTACTACATTCACATCTCGACCATATTTAAGACGAGATATTTGCTTGATTGTAGCTGCAATCTCTTTGTCAGGTTTCATATCAAAACCAGACTTTGGATGCCATGATCCCCACCCTGGTTCCATAGAGAACGGATTAGGATAACGTCCTGAAGCTAAGAGTTTGACATAGTAATGTTCATTAGCTTGATTCATGAGATCCTCAGAAGTAAAAATCGGCTCGAAATACTGCTGAAGAAACTCAGCATCTTCAGGACCAGGACGAGCAATAAGCATGGTACCGACATTACCAAAAATCGCCTTTTTAATATTATCTTCGAGCTGACCAATGTACTGATTTGCGACGGTAAGATTTAAGTGATATTTTCTAGCTTCAGACAATATCGAAGCAAAGGCTTCAGTAGCAAAGTTTTGAAACTCATCAACATAGAAAAAGAAGTCTCTACGGTCATTCTCGTCAGGAATATCTTCACGGCTTAATGCAGCAGAAACAATCTTTGAGATTATCAGTAAGCCAAGAAATTGGGAGTTCTCTTCACCCATAAGTCCTTTAGCAAGGTTAATAATAAGTATCTTCCCCGAATCCATAACTTCACGAATATCAAACGATGATTTAGACTGAGTAATAATATTACGCATAGCAAGATTGGTTACAAAACGGTCAAATTTTGACGTGATATAGCCAAGTGTCTCAGATTTATGAAAATCATTAGTTTTCGCTATCTGGTCAGTCCAATATCTTTTAACAAGATCATCCTTAATAATCGGTAACCATTTTTCATCAACCCATTTTTGATCTGTTAATATTCTTAAAACTTCAAGCAATGTAGAACCTTCTTTAGACATAGCTGTCAACATAGAGTTACGAACAGCTCTCTCAAGTATAGGTCCAACGATACCTTGATTATGAGGGTCATAAAGCTTTTTTAATAGATCAATAAAACCGTTGATTATCCTATGCTTATCCTGCTCACTTTTAAACTCCATCATGTTAAATCCAAATGGTCTATCAAAATCTGCAGCGTTGACATATATTACATCTTCAATCCTTTCATAAGGGATTCTCTCTAAAAGCATTTCAGCTGTAGTTCCATGGGGATCCAAAAAGCACAGACCGTCACCATTCATAATATCTTGATACATCATACGAGTCATTAAACGAGATTTACCAGAACCAGTTTGACCTAAGATATACGAGTGATATCGCCTATCTCTCCGTTCGAAACAGATCTGCTTCTTAACTCCACGATAATAATTATTTCCTAACCAGATAGTATCTTTTGAACCGATTTCAGAGCTAATCCAATTAGCAGCGGGAGCTTCCTTTGATAACAACCAGTTAATGTTTGGTGTTGTAACATTTTTGTTCGGCATGTGGTATATTGTCGCAAGTTCCTCAATATTCAATATTGTTTTAACACTCAAAGGCAATCTTCGATAAATAACATTCTCAATAAAATCCCTCTCCTTTAATCGATTGAGCTTATCTTTCTTCAACTCATTTATACCAGGATTAGTAAATTGACTAAATGCTCCAACAATATTATTAAGATGCATATCAGCAATATCCTCCTGAGGAGCAACCGTAACAATCCTTATCGCCGTATAATAGCCTATTTTAGAAGTCTTTTTACTTACCGCTTGCATTTGTTCTTGGCTGACATGGATTTTCTCCTTTTCTGGATCTGAGTTGTTTGATTCGACTCGTTCAACAAACTTCCTACCATTTTTTTGCCATTTCTTCTCTGCCGGTGAAATAACAACCTGTATCATGGCTCCCTCACCTTCCTGCAATTTACTAATTGTACTTAGAATATTTGCAAGAGGATCACCTTTGAAATCCTCAGCACCTTTTAAAGGATAATAAACTTCATCAGACAAAACTAAACTTGCATATGAGACCTTTGAATTAGAACTAAAAATATTGTATTCATCAACAATATTTACTTCGGCATCCTGATAAGAACCTAGAATTTGTTTTTCAACTAAATCGGCAAGTTTCTTCGGGGCATAAACATAGAAATGAATCTCACCTGGAAAAGCTGCAATCTCAAAACTAATAGAATGATTTACGGTCAAATGTTTCAAAATACCCTTACCTCTTCCACCCATTCCATAAAGATTCGCAAACATTTGCTCAGCAACGCCAATCTCAATCTCATTACCTCTTGGAACTTTAATTTCCATTACAACGCCCTTCTTTGTTTTATCTGCACGATCCTTTTTCTTCATGTTACGTACAATATAAAAGAAAAGAAAGACACAAAGAGCTATTAATATAATGATTAATGGTATTACACCCCATAAATATCCATAATCCCTATCAGGTGTTACTACCGGTTCACGCGTAGTTGTTGTAGTAGATGGGACAGGCCCAACAGTTTGTGCATACAATGTGTTTTGAATAACAGTTGGATTCATAAAATTCATTGGACAGTTAGTTTACACAAGGATAGCATAAAAATCACTATTCTTTAAGGGATAGTATTAATTTTCTAATAATTGTTGCCACCCAAGTTTCAGAATCTTTAATATTACCGTTTTTAGCTTTATCCTCAGCTTTCTCAATCAATTCTTCATTAGGTTGATATCCTGATAGAATAAAAGCAGCTGTTTTTTGGCCATCTGCAAGATTAACAGGCAAGAGTAAAGGAGTATTAGTTTTCTTATCATCCTTAGTTGGCTGTGTCGTTTGTGTGGCTTGATTACCATTGGAAGCGCTAGATGCTAAATCTCTGTTATTTGCCAATAACGCTATCTCTTCATTGATTCTCTTCTGATCTTCAGCACTAATTGATGACTCGACTTTATTATCTTCAGCCCAAATAGTGTTTCCTGCAGCCTTTTCACTAGAGATCTGATTATCTATATCCGCTTTAATAGCGAGATAATTCTGCATGTCTTCGTCAGAAATTTCTGACTTCAATATACTACTATCCGGTTTCTCATCACCAAGGTTTGAAGGAGATACTTCTGAAGGATTCTCAAGCTGTTCGAGGTCACCTTGAATTCTTTCATCATTATTTATTTCACCTGATATATCTTGAGCTATTGATACACTTTGTGTTGTGTCAAAAGCAGTTTGTAGACTGTTTATTTCCTGGCGTTCTTGATCACTAAGTTCCCCTATCTTCTGTTCTGCACTCCTTCGCGCATTAAATACTTCAATATATCTATTAGGATCAATACCTGCTTGTTGTAATAATAATTTCTTCTGATCATCATCCAATAAATCCCATTCCTGTTGTCCAATAATTCCTCGAGCTTGAAAAACATCAGGAACTTTCCGTAAAGCTTCAATACCATGATTCGAAGCAAATTCGTTAACTTCGAAGGCTCCCAATACTTTGTTTTGTTGTGGATTTGTAGTATTTGTTGATACTGCTTGCATTTTAGTATTATACCATAAATTTACGCTTCTCTCTATGAAGTTCGATTTTTAGATCTCTTTCCTTCTGCTGTAGTTTCTTCTCGTAAACTTTTTTACCTCTACAAAGACCTATTTCCATTTTTATTTTACCATCATTTGAATATACTTTTAACGGTATAATCGTCAAGTTACCTTGTTTCATCTTACTACTCCATTTTATTATCTGTGACTTATGTATTAAAACTTTTCGGTTTCTAATTGGATCGTAATTTATTAGTGCAGCATTGACATATCTGGGTATGTTTGCGTTCCATAAATACATCTGACCATTTATAATCTTTATATAACTCTCATTCAAGGAGATCTGACCACCTTTTATTGATTTAACTTCATTACCATGCAAAACTAGACCTACCTCTAAGGTCTCCAATACTTCATAATTGTGAAATGCTTTTCGATTAATAATTGACTGCATATATTCGATTTTATCACAGTTTGCCAATACAAGTAAAAGAGGAAAATACTACAGTTTAATTTTCCAAACTCTTAAACCATCAAGAACATATAGGTAATTTTCATCCCAATCGGTAACTAATTCCTTAACATCGTTAAAAACATCATCGCGATTTCCCCTATAAACATACTGTTTAATAAAAACAAGTGAATCTGTATGCAGACCTGTCTCATCGTTAGGTTTCTCCAAAACAATTATCCTTTTATTAGGTTCGTCCCATAAATACATTTTATGATTGACTGTCCAGAACGAGAATGCACATGTAATATCTTGTATTGGTGGATTAACACCATTTACTGCTATACCTAAGTCATCACCTCCTGAAAAATAGTACCTGCTAACCGCATCAGAACCACCTGAGAACGCATAAATAAAATTATCTGCAAAAAGATCATTTATCTGAGCAAAACTACTATCAGAAACGAAGAGTTGAGGAAATCCATAAGCATTTCCGACATTTGGAGCCTTATATATCGATTTGTCGGTACGGCTAGTGTAGAAAATACTATCCTCTCCGCCGAAAATTGCTAAATCTGTAATACCCTTCTCTGATAATGAGCTGCCCGTCAGAGGTGACAAAGAAACAAAATTAGTATAATTACCATCTTCTCCGAGGCTCGACCTTATCATGCCGGCAGATTTATCGTAAACAAAAACATCTCCATCAATACCAATATCGATATTCTCAGGAGAAGCAACAATCGCACCCTCATCATTTATTTTTGTAAGCTTCTTGTCATACAAAGATAGTCTATACACAGATTTAGTTCCTCTGTCTGTTACAAAGAGAAATTGATTACCTGCAGTATTCTTATTGGATATCATATCAGTTGGATTAGCGCTATCTCCAAAAGTAATTTTTGCATCGATAAATAGCTCAAAGTTTCCGCTATCTTCAGAAATACCGACTCTTCGATAAATTATATCTTCAACCTTTGTCGCTCGTGCCTTAAGATCATTTATTATTTGAATATCTTTCTCCCATAACACGATTTCTTCTGCTGACGCAATCTTACTATTAGCATTTATAATATTAGTTTGAGCAAGCGTTGGATTCTCACGAACTACTCTTTCTGCCTCATCAACGAGAGTCACTGATTCCTGATAAAACTGATCTACTTGTTTATGAACTTCACTTTCATTTTTTGAAATTATAATAAATCTAATCCCAAAGAACAGAACAATGGCAACAAGCAAAATAATGATTATTAATCCAATTCTTTTCTTTCGCTGATCACTATATCTGTATCCATCTATTTTCATACCCTTGATTTGTCCACGAGGCCTTGAAATCTGCATTTGAGATATCCTTGCCATCAACTTTTTATACCACATCTTGCGGCCCAACTTGTCATCAATAGATACTTTAACCTTATTTCCAACATTATCAATCTTCTCTCCAACTTTTCCTACTCCACCGCCTAATACTCCTGATATTTTCAACAACCAATTCCAGAATTTTTTTAGTGCATGCCCAATCTTGATAAAGAAAACTCGTAGGTTATATATGAATTTTTTAAATTTACTGTTACCGACATATGGTGCTGGCAAGACTAGTTTTTCCTCAGCGATATTTGTCCCAGAAGTAACCGACAGATTTTCCGTTGGATTATCAGTATAATTAGCACCTGTTTCACGAACCTCACCATTTTCTAGTATTTTCTCACCTACTGTTTCACGCGATATGTCACTTGGATTTTCGATATCACCACCGACACTACCTGTTTCACGGTCACTTTCTGATAATTGATCAGCAATTGAACTCGTTGTTTTCTCATCGGAATACCTTGGAATTTCAAAAGCAAGATCTTCTTTATTATCTACTTCATGATAATCCTTGACTGATGGATTGTGAAATTCGCCATCTCCTATTTCATCATCTAGACCTTCTTCTGAATCGTCATCCTCTTCATGAACATCGATATTTTTATCAATTTCACTCTCTTGCTTATCAAGATCAATAAAATCATATTCAACACCTTCTCGAGTAACTTCAGTTTCAACTTTCATTTCAGTATACTGAGTAATTACGATATCTTTACCATCTAATTCTGATTCTTTGAGTGGACCTTCTATTATTTCTTCTATGGCCTCATCTTCTTTATTCTTTTTTGCAGATATTTCGCCATTGCTATCATATTCATCCTCCTTGTCAACACTATTATCTGGCTGGTTAAGATCTGGGACTTTTTCTCCTGTCAGGTTGTTGTTAAAATCATTATCTCTCAGGTCATGATTCCCATCTATTATTCGGTTAATTGATTCATCAACTTTCGGTGTTTCTTCGGTGCTGGTAGGTTCGATAGTATTTATTGATGAGTCAAGTTGCGATTTTAAAGGTTCCTGCATTGAAGAAATGAAATATCCTTGATCTTCTGACACTTCATCTGCAATTTTATCCATTGTATCTAAGGAAAATTGTTGAGATTTTATTTTCTCCCCAGCAAGTTTAGTAGCAACAATAAGATAATCATCTCGTTCTATAGCCGAACTACCTGCTACAACCTTATGATTATCAAGTATTTCTCCCACATCTATATATTTATTATTTCGCCAAAGCAATATTTGCTGATCACCCAATCTTGCAACATAAAGGCTATTGCCCCGAATTGATAAAATCGTAAGATTAAGATTAACACCTGTATTTTCCAGATACTCATCACCACGAATAAGGTTACGAAGTTCATACTCACCTGCCTTTAATGCAGATTTAAGCGAATCCAAAGGTCCGAATTGACTTGAAAGATATTTCTCAATAACTGCATCCCAGACGAACTTTATTATTCTGTCTACAGGATAATCTGCAATTGGATCAACACCAATTAGTGCTATAACCTCTCCCTTTGCTGAGAAAATATTAGGATTTGTTGGAAGATATCGCAATACAGAAGTATTATTTGATGTGTAACCTTTAATATACATATTTTCCAGAAATAAATAATATTGTACTTACATATACTTTAATATAAGTTTGCCAACAGTACAAGCGGAGAGATCAATTATCGAAATATGCCATTAAAATGAATTCTTAAAAGATAATACTAAGAGATTAATGATAAGCAGTCATTAAACATTTACCTGTATATTGAGAAGAAAAAATGTTACATCTGTTATCAAAAGAGAATTTGCTCCCCAATAGCTGATCTAGAAAGAAAGTACTATGCCAACAAAATAATAGCTAAAGCGAGGATTCCACCAATCAGAGCAATAACAAGATGAATCACCGAATATGCACGAACGACTTTATTAAAAGGTGTATTGACAGTATCTGCCAGTATACGTACTCTAAATGTAAGTAGAAATGCGAAAAAAATATATCCGAAGATAATAACAAAGAATAAAATCTTAAATATCCATGTGAAATTAACGAAGCTTAAATCAGGTTCTGGAACAAAATTATACCCAAACTGAAAAAATTTAGCACAAATTATTGAAAAAATTGAACTCATATTTGACCTTTCTGTTTCATTTCTAATAGATCCAGGATAGTATCCTGAACATCCCGTGGTCGCGGTACATTGTCAAATTGAAATTCCGGTTTACTTCCAGCTGTTTGAATTACAACCGTACCGAAATCAAAAACTAATCCAAGAAACTTATTAACATTATGTGTCACATCTTCTAACCTTTCTAATTGGGCTTCTGAATACTTGTGAGACATAATATTATTGAAGTCTAAATCCACAATTCTTTCATCAGTAACAATGTTAACTGTATAAAACCACCTAATAAAAGAGAAAAAAGCTGTCGTAATAATTAAAATAATTGAGAATATATTTAAACCTACAATAAAAGCTAAATTAACGCCCAAAATTGAATTTATTGTATCCCAGGAAAAATTTAGCAAAACTACAATTACTATTAAAGCAATAATAAAAAGCATCTGTGGAAGATATGTTACAGGATGTTGCCTTAATATCAAGACAATATTCTCTCCTTTATTTTGGCCATCAAAATATGTCTGTTGAGGAAACCCGATAAATGTAGTAACTGGTGACTTATCAAATGTATCAGAAATCCTCTGAACAAACGACTGATTTCCATGCAATATCTTTTTAGGTACTCTCGTTGCCATGCATAATTATACTACACAATGGACAAAAATAAAAATCTGAATTATTTTGCATAATCGGTTATCCCCTACAATTTGTATAAATATACTGTATTTAGATAAGATATTTTGAACATATTACATAGCAGGAAATGGCGCTTGTTCAATTAATAAATATCCAATAAGGCCCCGTGCTTACGCACGGAGCCCTAAACCGAGTAATATATTTACGCAGAAATACGTATCTTTCTAAAAGACAATTATTCTACAACTTCACCCTCTTTTACATCTTCTGCAGCCTTGGTCTCTTTACTTTCGTCTGAGTCCTTTGAAGCTTCGTCAGGATTACCATCCTTATTCTTATCCGCTTCTTCCTGCTTTACTTCTTTTGCTGCTTGTTCATACATCTTTTTACTAATTTCTTGAACAGCAGTTGTAAGCTCTTCGGTTTTGGATTTGACTGCATCTTTGTCAATCGGATCCTTTGCAATCATTTCTTTAAGCTCTTTGACTAAAGCTTCAGCTTTTTCTTTGTCTGCATTATCGATTTTTTCTCCACTATCCTTAATCAATTTTTCCGTATTAAAGCAGAGAGAATCAGCATCATTCTTTACTTCAGCAAGCTCTTTCTTAGCTTTATCCTCTTCTGCGTGAGCTGCAGCCTCTGCAACCATTTTTTCGATCTCTTCGTCTTTAAGGCCGGTCGAAGCAGTGATTGTAACATTCTGCTTTCGTCCTGTCGCCCTATCTTGTGCAGTTACATTCAAAATACCATTTGCATCGATATTAAATGTAACTTCAATCTGAGGTACCCCTCTAGGTGCAGGTGGGATACCATCTAAAATAAATTTACCCAATGTTTTGTTATCAGAAGCCATTTCTCTTTCACCTTGCAAAATATTTATATCAACAGCTGGTTGATTATCTGCTGCGGTTGAGAATACTTGTTTTTTCTCCACAGGGATTGTGGTATTTCGCTCAATAATTTTCGTCATTACTCCACCAAGAGTTTCAACTCCCAATGATAACGGAGTAACATCAAGCAAAGTAATATCATGTACTTCTCCACCTAACACACCTGCTTGGATTGCAGCACCAATACCAACAACCTCATCCGGATTAACTCCTTTATTTGGTTCTTTCCCAAAGATTTCTTTAACTTTTCGAATGACTGCAGGCATCCTTGTCATACCTCCTACAAGTAATACTTCATCAATATCCTCTTTTTTGATTTTTGCATCTTTAATTGCCTTATTACATGGCTCAACAGATTTATCTAAAAGAGATGCTGTTATTTTCTCTAATTCTGATCTTGTCATACTTCTTTGAATATGTTTTGGACCAGTTGCATTTGCAGTAATATATGGCAAACTGATTTCAGTTGATTCAGAAGATGAAAGCTCGATTTTTGCTTTCTCGGCAGCCTCTCGCAAACGCTGTAAAGCTGTCTTATCCTCTCTTAAATCAATACCTTCTTTCGACTTAAACTCTTCTGCGAGCAAATCAATAATTGTACGATCCCAGTCGTCTCCTCCAAGATGTGTATCACCATTTGTAGATAACACCTCAAACACACCATCTCCTACCTCGAGGATTGAGATATCAAATGTACCACCACCTAAGTCAAATACGGCTATCATCTGATCTTTCTTTTTATCCATACCATATGCCAATGCAGCTGCTGTTGGTTCATTAACAATACGCTTGACATCAAAGCCTGCAATTTTACCTGCATCTTTTGTTGCTTGTCTCTGAGAATCATCAAAATATGCTGGAACAGTAATTACTGCATCTGATACAGTTTCTCCTAAGAAATCTTCAGCATCTTTTTTAATTTTGGCTAAGACTTTTGCAGATATCTCTTGAGGAGTGAACCATTTATCACCCATTTTCACTTCGATACCGCCATTACTTGACTTTTGCATTTCAAAAGGTAAGTTAGCCTTATCCTTTTTAACCTCAGGATCATCCCACCTACGACCTATTAACCTTTTTACAGAATAGATTGTCCCTGTAGGATTCACTACTGCCTGATTTCTTGCTGGAGCACCGACTAATTCATTACCTTTGTCATCAATAGCGACAACAGAAGGTATAAGATTAGAACCCTGAGCACTTGGTATTACCTGTGCTTTACCTCCAGACATATAAGCTACAACTGAGTTTGTTGTACCCAAGTCGATTCCAATTATTTTTCCCATTTTAAATATTAATAAAAAATTAACTACTATTATGCGGTCTGATAGAAATCATCCGAGATCTAATGACCGGTTCATAACCAATATTATTTACTCTTACTTACAATTACTCTTGCTGGACGAACAATAAGATCAGTACCAGACATAATGTAACCATCTTGCATTACCTGAGCAATATGTCCCTCTTTACCCTCATAAACTACTCCCAAAGCCTCATGTCTTAATGAATCAAAAACATCTCCATCCTTACAACCCATTGCTACTACGCCTAAGGTTTCCAAAGAGCGATGTAATTTACGCATCGTTGCGATCATACCATCCAGCCAAGCAGATACTGATTGGTCGATTTGCATTTTCTCTTTTGCTTGATAAGCCAATTCTATTTCATCAATAATCCCTATTATTTCCATCGCTGATTTAGCCTTAAGTTGTTTTATTACTATCTCATTTCTCTTATCATTATCTCTTTGCATGTTTGCATAATCAGCAAGAGCTTTCTTCAGTTGAGTAGTAATTTTTTCATTTTCAAAACGTAACTTTTGCGCTATCAAGACGACTTCATCAAGATTTTTTTGTAGTTCGTTTACATCTTTACTATTACTTGTATTACTCTGACGACTTTCCCGATTAATAGACGCATCCTTACCAGTACTTGATTTTACGCAATCCTGACACCCTTCACATTTTGATTTATCTGAGCAATTATTATTACCACCTTGATTATCAGAGCAACAATTGCACTCCTGACATTCACATTCGTTGCATTGACAATCTTCGCTGCAATTACATTTTTCTTCTTTCTTTATATCTCTGTTATCCATATCATCCATCAATAAAATAAATTATCTCCAACCTCTTAAAGATTGTTCAACTGCGTTTCTTACAAGACGCATCGTACTCAAAGACCTAGCGTAATCTAATCTTTTCGAGCCAATCACGCCATAATATATTACTTCTCTATCCCAGAATGGCATACGGCCAAATACTATTGCACAATCGCTCAAATCATCAAGACCTGTTTCTTCACCAATTAGCATACCGATCTCTTCAGACTGGTATCTTTCAAAAAGAGATCTCAATAATTTTTCATCTTCAAGAATGTCAAAGATCCTTTGCATTACATTTACTTGCTTCATCTCCTCATAACGCATAAGAGAAGAAACACCATAATATCTGACACCACCCTCTGTAAGTACGAAACTGACACTTTTAGAGTATTTCGCCAAAATATCAAGTATCGATCTAATCAACTTCTCTCTTTCAAAGCGATCTCTAAAAACTTCTTGCTTTAAAACTGCTTCCTCCTGTGCATCCAATGCTTTATCAAGACCAAGCTGCTTAACATACAACCTCAAAGCCTGATCAGTTGGCAATCGGCCAGAAGAAATATGGCTTTTAACCAAATAGCCAAGCTCCATTAATCTCATCATTTCATTACGGATAGTAGCCGAACTGACACCGAGATTATACTTGTCAACTATCAGGTGCGAGCTTACCTCATCAGCATTTTCGATATATTCGCTGATAATAGCTTTTAATATTTCTAACTGTCGATGAGTTAACTCCATGATGTTATGACCCAATTTAGCTACTAACACACAATTCCTTTAATAAGTGCCCTTTCAATCCTTTAGCACTCTACGACATTGACTGCTAAATATTATCGAACATTTTAACTTTTGTCAAGTAGAGACAACGACTGCTAATAAGAAAAGAAAGAATTAGTAAAAAAGATGGCTTAATAACACTATCCTACTCTTTATTATTCCGTTACATAGTGCACGATAGTGAGAAATTACCATACACTCATTATCTAGTATTCATGAAATAACACTGTGCTCAAGGTGCTAAATCAGAATTAGCTTGGGTAGTCATGGGATGATATTCTTGGTACGCAATTTGGTTGGTGGCATACCATAATAATCACCAATCACTAACATAATATTTCGATATTTTACTGTAGCGATTATCAGAAAATAGTGATATAATAAGCCTGCATTTTGAAGTAATGTTAGATTTGCGGAATCTATAGACAAAATGGCTTTAAATTGATACAATACCGTATTATGCAAAACAAGATAAACGCTAAAAAACGAGACCTACTCGGGAAAAAAGTAAAAAATATCAGAAAAGATGGATTTGTTCCAGCTTCAATTTATGGCTCAGATACTATCAGCCAATCAATCACTATCCCCTATGGAGAGATTGAAAAAGTCCTCAGAACTGCAACACTAACTTCTATTATCGATATGGATGTTGACGGCGCAGAAATCAAGGCATTAATTAAAGAGGTTCAGAGAGATCTAATCACTAACGAAATCAATCATGTTTCATTCTTCAAAATCGATGAGAAAGCAGAAATGCTATTCGAGATTCCTATTTACCTTACAGGTATTGCTCCAGCAGTCAAAAACAATCTTGGTGCTCTCGTACAAACAATGAATAGTGTTGAAGTTAGATGTAAAGTCGCAGACCTCGTACCTAGCTTTACAGTTGATATTTCTAAACTTGAGGGACCTGGTCAGACAATCAAGTTAAGTGAGATTTCTATGCCAGAAGCTATTAAACTTGTTCACAAAGAAGATCTACATTCAACAATTGTAACTATCACTGAGTTACAGAGTGAGGAAGTCACAGCAACTACTACTGAGGAGACTCCTGCAGCAACCGACGAAAAAGCAGCTGAAACTAAGGAAGAACCTACAGAAGATAAGAAATAAGAATTGTAAAACTAATGATAACTGTCATTATTACCTCTTGGAAAGAGCCGAAAACTATTGGCAAAGCTATCCAATCTGTTGGAGATGTATCTTATTCAGGTATACCAGATAATTTTGAGATCATACAAGTCAGCCCTGATGATGAAACATTGCAAGCTGGCTATAAAATGTCTCAAAAGCTAAAACTTGCTGAGAAATTTATTCAGATAAGAGATCCTCAAAAAGGTAAGCCATACGCATATAAAATGGCAATTGATATTGCAAAAGGTGATATTATCATAACTACTGACGGAGATGTATATTTCGGCGAAAAAGCCATCGAACACATAGTAAAGGCTTTTGAAGATAAAAGAATAGGTGGTGTTTCTGGCCGCCCTATTTCTGCGCAAAGCAAGGATACTTTTTGGTCATATATCGGCAACTTACTCGCTGATTCAGCACATCACAAAAGGACTTCTACAGCGAATAAAAACGAATTCTTCCCGATGAGTGGATACATTATGGCATTTCGAAAGATTAAACTCGCAATACCTCAAGATGTACTTTCCGATGATGCATATATCTCTTATATCATAGCTAAAAGTGGCAAATTGATCGGATACGCACCACAGGCATTAGCATATATCAAATATCCTGACAATTACAAGGATTACATGAAACAGAAAGTCCGTTCTCACGGCGGTTATCAGCAATTAAAAAAATATCCTGAAATACAAGGTATGAAGACTACACGAACATTTCTCGATGAACTAAGGTATTTTTGGTTCCCAATCGCATATGCAAAAAACATAAGGGAATTTTTTTGGTCATTATTACTCTACCCTCTAAGGATTATTCAATGGATAAGAATTTTCTATGAAAGAGTCATCCTCAAAAAAGGCATGAGTGCAACAGGTTGGGATAGAATCGAAAGTACTAAATAGCTTTTATTTTACGCAATTTTCCAAGTCTTCTCGGAATACTGTATTAGTCACACTAAGCTACCTTTTTAAATTCCGCTCTTTATTGTGAAATCAAGTAGTATTTTATAACCATGCGCTGATTTTCAAAATTATCCGTCACCATTACAATCCAAGCGTTGTACATTAATATCACCCGATTCACATGCTGTGTATTATTACAGTCGTGCTAAAGGTTATAGATCAGCCTGAGCATGGGTAGTCATGGAATGATATTATTGGGACGCTATTTGGTTGGTGGCATACCTAAAACCAACTTCTACGAAAAATATTAAAATAGCTTGAAAAAGCGTAGACTACTAAGCCTGGAAATACAAATGAAAATCTCTTACCACTTAAAGTGAGCAAATGCTTTGTTAGCTTCAGCCATCCTCTCAACATTGAGTTTCTTCTCGTATGCTGCACCCTGACCATTGTACACATCGATCATCTCTTTTCGAAGGATATTTGTAAAACTGTCGCCTGATTTCATTCTTGCGGCATCAACTATCCATCTGATTGCTAATGATTCTTGACGTGCTGGTGAAACTGGCATAGGTATAGAATAGTTTGCACCACCGACTCTTCGTGATTTTACTTCTAATGCTGGCCTTAAGTTATCGACTACTTTATTGACAAAGTCCATAGGCTCGATATTAAGCTCTTTTGCTCCGCCTTCAATAACCTCATAAAACATCTTTTGAGCAAGACTTTTCTTACCATCAAGCATTATTTTTTTGATAAATTTTGTTACAAGATCGCTTCCGTACTTGATATCCGGTTGCATTATTCTAACTTTAGCTTTTTTACCTCTCATGTTGCGATTTCTTTAAATTACTTACTTGCTTCTTTTTTAGCTCCATATTTAGATCGAGCCTTTTTACGACCCTCTACTCCAGCAGTATCATATTTACCTCTCACAATTGTGTACTTAACACCTGGAAGGTCTCGTTTTCTACCAGCCTTGATAAGCACTACTGAGTGCTCTTGTAGATTATGGCCTTCACCTGGAATATAAGCGGTAACCTCTGAACCGTTTGATAGTCTAACTTTTGCTACTTTTCGCAAAGCTGAGTTAGGCTTTTTTGGAGTCAATGTTTTAACAACAAGACAAACACCTCTTTTAAAAGGATTATTTGCGAGTTTATATCTATTTTTTATACTGTTAAGATTCCTTGAGAGTGCAACATGTTTATTTTTTGCACCTTTTACTTCTCTAGGTTTTCTAATTAATTGATTTATTGTCGGCATACGGCATATTTTACTACAAATTAATTTCTTTTTCAATAACTAACATTAATTATCACAATACACAGACTGATCGGGCGGTATCCCCGCCCAACCAGTAATAAATTACGCGTCAAACTCAGTGTTATCTGCAGGTGCCTCTTGAGTATTTTCCTCTACAGCTTCAACTGGGATTTCACTATCATCTGCTTTAATCTCACCACCATCTTCTGTTAATGCTACTTCGTTTACTTCTTCAGATTGAGCTTCAGAGTTTTCTTCCACTGCCACATCTTCACCCTCTTCAGTATCACTAACAACTGTTGGAACTTCTTCAATTTCAACTTTCTTTGTCGTGATAGCACCGATTTCTGGTAAGTTAAGAATTGCTTCATCATCGATACCTGCTGATTGACCATGTGGAATCCTATGACCGATAATGACATTCTCTTTCATACCTCTCAAATAATCGACTTTACCATAGATCGCAGCACTTGTGAGTACTCTAACCTGCTCTTGGAACGACATAGCTGATAAGAAGCTTTCAGTATATAGAGATGATGCTTTGATACCAAGTAATTTTCGAGATAATAATGCAACATTCTTTCCTTGTAATCTCAACTGCTGATTCTTAATTTCAGCTATTTGAGAATTAACGAGGGTACCAATCAAGTATTGTGAATCACCATTCTCCAATACTCTAGATAATCTTGCCATTTGTTTGACGATTACTTCAAAGTGTACATCAGATAATGCAACACCCTGCTCGTTATAAACCTTTTGAGCTTCGTCAACGATATACATCTGAGCTGCAAGAGTACCTGCGGCATCCTCGAGCTCTTTAGGATCTACTGATCCTGCAGTAATCTGTTGACCTGCTTTAATATTATCACCATCTTTTATCAATAATTCCTCTTCTTCACTGATAGTAATTGTCTCTTCGACTTTTACATGACCACGAACAGTCATTATTCCGTTATCTAGCTTGACAGTACCTGCGATAGGAGACATTTTTTCAGATTCATCAAAATCAATAAACAATAACTGACCTTGTTTAATATCGACTCCATCTGATACAGATACTTTCTTTGCTTTACTTGTAATATAATATCTGACAACTTCCTTCTCACCTTTAATATTAATAACATGTGAACCATCGTCCTGCTCTTCAACAGATGCAACACCTGGGAATTTAGCAATATGAGATGCATTTTTTGGAGCACGAGCTTCAAGTAATTCTTCAACTCTTGGTAAACCTTGAGTAATATCTGTCTTGGTAACACCACCAGTATGGAATGTTCTTAATGTAAACTGAGTACCTGGCTCACCGATAGATTGTGCTGCGATAACACCAACAGCCTTACCGATTTCAACAGGAGCACCCTGCTCGACATCGTATCCATAACATTTTTGACATACTCCGAGTGGAGAATGACAACCAAGTACAGATCGTACATTTACTTCATTAATTGATTCGACTGAAGCAATAATCTTTGCATTCTCTTTTGTTATATATTCACCCTTTGGAACAATTACTTTTCCTTTTTCGCCGACAATATCTATTGCTGCGACTCGACCATATATACGATCTGCGAAGCTAAGACCTCTATCAGCAACTCGCTTTACTACAACACCATCTCCATCATATCCACAGTCATCAACTCTGACAATAATATCATGAGCAACATCAACCAATTTACGAGTTAAGTAACCTGATGCTGGAGTTCTCAAAGCTGTATCGGCAACACCCTTACGACCACCACTTGCGGATACAAAATATTCGAAAGCATTTAAGCCGTCACGATAATTCCCCTTAATAGGCATTGCGACCCAGTTACCTTCAGAGTCTTTAACCATACCCTTAATAGTAATAACCTGTCGAACGTTAACCTTAGCACCATTAGCTTTAGACTCAACCATATTGTAAACCGAATTGTTCTTATCGATTGTCTTCCAAGCTTCATCCTGCATTGAATCAGCGAGATTATTCCACATTTCAACTGATTTCTTTTTCTTCTCTTCAGCTGTGACTAAGCCTTGTAGATAATATTCCTGCAATTGAATATCTTTTTGTTCAATTTCTTTGATCTTAGATTTAACATCATATTGTAAGTTACAATCTGCCATTGCGAATGAATATCCAAGATCTGTTGCGAATTTAAAGCCGATTGATTTGAGATCATCGAGCATTTTGATAACAACTTCTAATGGGAATTTATCCTTAATATCTTCAATAAGACCGGTAACTTCTGAACCACCGACTCTAGAGTTTACAAATGGATATTCTTCAGGTAGTACATTATTAAAAATGATCCTACCGACAGAAGTGTGTAAGATTTGATTTTTACCCTTTGCAATGATTTCCTGATCAATTTGAATATCTCCTCTATCATAAGCTCTGATAGCATCATCGAAAGACGAGAAAATTCTTGGTTTCTCAACTTCATTCATATTGGTCATGAGGAAGAATCCTAATACCATATCTTTTGAAGGTCCAGCAAGTAATTTCCCATTTGCAATACTGATGATATTCTTTGTTGACATGACTTTCTCAAGTCCCTCATCAATAGCTTCGTCAGTAAGCAAGACATGGACTGCCATCTGGTCTCCATCGAAGTCTGCGTTAAATGCCTTACAGATCAAAGGATGAATACGGATAGCTTCACCTTCAACAAGTCTTGGATAGAATGCCTGAATACCATATTTGTGTAATGTTGGAGCACGATTTAGCAAGACTGGTTTGTTCTGGATTACCTCTTCCAAGATATCCCAGATTATGTCACCCTTCTCATCAATCATATCTTTTGCAACCTTAACATTAGGCGCAATCTCTCTGGACAAGAGTTTCTGGATAACAAATGGTTTAAAAATCTCAAGAGCGACAGACTTTGGCAAACCACATTGATGTAATAGCAATGAAGAATCACCTACGATGACACCTCGAGCTGAATAGTCAACACGTTTACCGAGCAAGTTTTTCCTAAAGATACCTTTTTTACCTCTTAGAAGATCTGTCAATGAGTTATATGGCATTTTCTTACCATTTAACATAGGTTTACCTGGACGATGTTGATTATCAAAGAGTGCATCAACTGATTCCTGCAACATTCTCTTCTCATTTCGCAAAATAACATCTGGTGCACCGATCTCAATCAATCTCCTTAATCTATTATTTCTGTTTATAATCCTACGATAAAGGTCATTAAGGTCATTTGTAGCAAATTTACCACCTGCTAGAGGAATAATTGGCCTTAGTTCTGGAGGGATAACTGGAATTACTCGCAAGACCATCCAAACAGGATCTAAACCGTTCTTCTTGAAACCCTCAAGATATTGAAGTCTTTTGATCATCTTCAATTTCTTTTCCAAACTCTTTTCATTGGTAGACAATGCTCTTATTGCTGATATTTCAGCATCAAGATCAAGTTTCTTAAGCAATTCTTCAATTGCTTCTGCACCCATCCGAGCGTCAAAGAAGATCAAATCATTCTCACTTAAGTCTAAGTATTCATCCTCAGTTAAGATTGCACCTACAGCAATTCTGTTAATTGACTGTAGTAATCTAGCGTAGAATTCATCAATACTATTTGCTTTATCTGCAAAATCTCTACGAATTTTTGCGATAGATTGTTTATGATCATGGTCAGCTTGATTAAGTTTGAATTCAACTGCAGTTTTATCTTTATCAGATTTCTTAAGTGCCTTGATATCTTTTTGATGAGCTTCTTCTAAAGCTGAAAGCTCTGCATCTAATTCAGTGTCGAGTTCACTCTTTTTTGCCATCAAAAGCTCATTAACCATCTTAACCTTTGATTCTCTAAGCTCTTCTTGAACTTCAATCACCATGTATCTTGTGTAATAGATGACAGCAAGTAATTTTTTATGAGAGATATCTAAAACAATAGATAACTTATTTGGAACACCATATGCGAACCAAACATGAGTAACTGGGACAACTAAACTAATATGACCCAATCTCTCTCGTCTGACATCCTTACGTGTAACTTCTACTCCACACTTATCGCAAACAATACCCTTGTACCTAATCTTGCGATATTTTCCACAATAACATTCAAAGTTCTTTGTAGGACCGAAAATCTTTTCACAGAAAAGACCATCTGGTTCTGGCTTATATGTACGGTAGTTGATTGTTTCAGCTTTCGTTACTTCTCCATATGACCAATCCATAATCTGCTCTGGCGAAGCAAGCGTCATCTTCAACGAATCAAACATTGCGATTTTATTTGTTTTCTTCTTCATTTGGTAATTCATGAGAAATTAGATCAATATTTAAACAGAGTGCATTTAACTCTCTTATCAAGACTTTAAATGACTCTGGAACATTAACACTTTCTATCTTTTCACCATGTATGATTGCTTTATACGCTGCAGCTCTACCATCACGATCATCTGATTTGATTGTTAACATTTCCTGCAATGCATATGCTGCGCCATGAGCTTCCAATGCCCAGACTTCCATTTCTCCAAACCTCTGTCCACCCATTTGTGCCTTACCACCAAGAGGCTGTTGAGTTACTAACGTGTATGGACCCGTAGATCTAGCATGTACTTTTTCGTCTGCAATATGTTTTAATTTCAAGACGTATTTAATACCGACTGTAACTGGTTTTGGAAATTTCTCTCCTGTCCTACCATCATAAAGTACTTCTTTTTGACTCAGATCTTTACCCTTAGCTTTTAACTGTTCTTCTAACCAAGCATAATCAATCTCATCAAAAAGTGGGAATGCAAGTTTTTCACCAAGAATATCTGCATATCTACCTGCATGAACCTCTACTGCCTGTCCCATATTCATACGTTTAATGAATGTTGGTGTCAAAACAATATCAACTGGTTCACCATCTTCTGTAAATGGCATATCCTCTGGAGCTCGTATCGCTGCAATAGTACTTTTATCTCCGTGTCTTCCTGCGATCTTATCTCCATAGTTAATTTTCTTTGTTTCTGCGACCCAAACCTTTACCTGTTTTAATACTCCTGGTGAAAGCCTATCACCCTTATCAGCGGATAATAATTGAGTCTTGATTACAATACCCTTCTCACCATTTGGTAATTTCAAAGACACATCTCTAACATCTGTTGCAGATTCACCAAAGATAGCACGAAGCAATTTTTCTTCAGCAGTTAATTCTTGCTCTCCACGAGGGCCAACTACACCTGCCAAAATATCACCTGCTTGTACTCTCGCACCAATCCTGACAATACCTTGTACATCAAGTTTTGCAAGCACTCTATCACTTACATGAGGTATATCTGAAGTTAAAACCTCAGCACCTAATTCAGTATCTCTAAGTTCGATCACATACTCTTTAACATGTACTGATGTTAGTAAATCTTCTTTAACTAATCTTTCTGAGATGACTGCGGAGTCTTCATAGTTATAACCTTCAAAGAACATAAGTGCTACTTTGAGGTTGACTCCCAATGAAAGCTCACCATCTACCATACAAGGTCCATCAGCTAAAAGATCGTCTTTTGCAACTTTCTGCCCAACTGATACTCTCGGATATTGTGAAAAAGCTGTATCATGGTTTGATCTCTCAAATTTAACGATATGATAATCTTTAATTCCAAGTTTCTTGTATTTTACTGAAACAATATTTCCATCGACATATTCAACCACACCATCATCCTCAGCAAATATTCCCCAGTTTGATTGACGTGCAACAACCTCTTCAAAACCGGTACCGACAACAGGTGCCTCCTGTCTAATTAGTGGAACGGCCTGTCTTTGCTGATTAGAACCCATGAGTGCTCTCTTAGCATCATCATTTGCAACAAATGGAATTAATGCCATACCCAATCCTGCTGACTGGAATGGCGAGATATCAACAAAGTTTAATTGTCTAACATCCTGAAGTAAGAATTCACCATGGTATTTCATAGGAGCAAGTAGCTCCGTTATGTTTCCAAAATCATCTCGAGAAATTGTTGACATACCGACATGGCTTTCCTCTTCGACTGCTGCATCAATATATACAACTTCATCGGTAATGTAACTTGATACTGGGATTTCTTTCAATTCCTTATTTGCCATCAAGGCCTTTGCACTCTTTTCATCAATCATTGCACCGGATTTTACGACAACCTTTTTATTTAACATTAGGTCTTCAGCCGCAATTCGATTTACTGCATCTTTACCATTATTCTTTGCTGTCTGAGCAACTTTCTTGTAAGGTGCTTCTAAAAATCCGAAATCATTGATTCTTGCATAAGAAGCTAATTGAGTAACAACACCGATTGATTGACTTTCTGGACTAGTAACAGGACAAAATCTTGAATACTGTGAATGATGAACCTCTCGAAGTGAGAAAGGTGCTCTCTCTTTAAGAATTCCACCCGGACCAGAAGCTGTAATCTTTCGCTTATTCTCAACCTCTGACAAAATATTAACCTGCTCCATAAATGAAGAAAGTTGGTTTTGTCCGAAGAATGAAAGTATAGAAGCTGAAATTGGTTTTGTACTAACAAGCATGGCTGGAGTCAATTTTGCATCTTCACCATACATACTCATTTTATCTTTAATATTCTTCTCTACCCTGCGAACTCCAATTCTTAACTGATCAACTAATATCTCACCAACACTTCTAATCCTTCTGTTTGCAAGGTTATCAATATCGTCAGCAGGTTTAACACCATTATTAATCTCGATTAATCGTTTGATAATCAAAATAACATCGTCAAGATACAATTTACAATGATCTGTATCTAAAGGATATTCTGTACCCAATTTTTTATTTATCTGATAACGACCGATTTTACCTAGATCAAACTTACGATTGTTGAAAAATAGAGATTTGATATATTTCTCGGCACTCTCAAGTGTTACTGATTCATCTGGGCGTAGCTTATTATAAATACTAATTACTGCTTCATCTTTAGATTTAGTAAAGTCTCTTGCCAATGTTGACTCGATATACTTTATTTCATTATTAGTATCAACATCTGCAAATAATTTCTTGATATCCTCTTCTGTTTCATAACCAAGAACTTTTAATAACTCAGTAATTAAGATCTTTGGTCTCTTTTGAACTAGTCTTACTGTAATAACATTATGTTTTGTCAACTCGAAGTCATACCAACCACCTCTCTCCGGCATTAAAACAGCATTGTATAACTGTCTGAAGCCAGCTTTCTCTCCTGCATAAAAAAGTACACCTTCTGCTCTTAATATCTGATGAACAACAACTCTACGAACACCATTGATAACGAAATAACCGTCATTTGTCATTAAGGGGACATCAACAACAAATACTTCCTGTTCTTTTATCTCACCAGTTTTGTTATTAAGTAATTGTGCTTTTACATATAGAGGACACTCATAAGATAAACCTTTGTCCACCGCTTCTCTTACAGTGCGAGCTGGTTTACCCCACCTAAATTCCTTAAATTCCAAAGTCCACATTCGCTCCATCGAATCCTTTACAGGATTTATCTCATCAAACAGCTTCTTAAAACCGTTTTCCAAAAACCATTCAAACGACTTATGCTGTGCTTCGATAAGATTTGGGGCTAAAATCTCCCGCGTATTCTTACCCAAGATTATACGGGATGCCTTATTTCGGCGCATTTCTTTTTTAGACATAAAGAAGACCCTATTAAATATTAAATCATAAATTATGAGTTTTTAACTCACGCGGATACCATCTCGATTACAAAAGATGGAGATACCGTATTAATAATTGATTTCAACGTAATAAAAGAGTTGTTTAGTGATGTAAAAATAGGTGCTTGCCAATTCACAATGTATGTGATAAAAAAGGAGTGTATAACAGCTTGAGTTATTTTGTCCGCTTTTGAGTATATTTTTATCATATTTCTGGGAATTGTAATCTCGGGGATTTTACCATAATCTATCCACAATGTCAAACCCGTAGTTTCCCACATGAAAAAGGCCGACTTTCCTACCATTTTCTGTTCGATTGATACCCCACTTGAGGTAGGAAGCCCTGAAGTTATATATGTATATATAGGTGCTTAAGAAGTAACACATAAAAAAAGACTAAAACAGATTAATGATGTATTATTAAAAAATATGCGAAAAAAGCCTAGAAATAACGTGAACTCGAGGATAATATACGGTTCAAACAGATTAGATATTCTCCTGAAGCGATTGATCCTACTAATTACTACTTACGCAGAATTAGTGATGTACCTGTCATTACAAATGGTTTCTCAATTCCCATCAAGTCCAAAATCGTTGGGGCTACGTCTTCCAAAGACTCTCTTCTATCGAGTGTACAATCTAAATCACTTACCACAATAAATGGGACAGGGTTTAAAGTATGTTGAGTATGAGGTTGGTTATTCTTGTAGTCCCACATAATATCAGCATTTCCATGATCGGCAGTAATAATAAGTGCATATTTATCTAATTTACTCTCTATCGTTTCAAATATTTTCCCAAGGCAGTAATCTACGGATTCTGTTGCAATGACAGCAGCAGGATAATTACCTGTATGACCGACCATATCGGTACTGCTAAAATTAACGGCAATAAAATCATATTCTTCATCGTCAATTGCTTTGATCACTCGTTTAGTAAGATCAAAATTACGCATACTTGGTTCATAATTATATTGTGGTTTTACAAATCTGTTTGAATCACACATCTCCCAAGTTTCTCCTTCGAACTCCTGCTCTCTTTCACCGTTTAGAAAAAAAGTTAAGTGCTGATATTTTTCAGTTTCAGCAATATGAATCTGTTTCTTTCCTGCCTTTGATATCGCTTCAGACATAGTATCGGTAACCTTAAGTCTCGGGAACGCAACAAGTAATCGAGTAAACTCCTCACCTGGTGAAACAAATGAGCCAATAATAGATTTTTTGCTAGTGTTATCAAAAATAGCTTTTAAAAACTGATGCATCCGGTCGGTACGATAATGAAACATAAAAAGGCCGTCTCCATCTGTAAATCCAAAATAGTCTCCAATGGCATACTGTTCGAAAAATTCATCTTTATTGTTCTGATTATATTCATAATTTAATACAGCTTGCCAATCGTTAAATCTTCTCCCGACAGCTTTTGTCACAAGCTCTACAGCAAATTTCGTCTTATCCCAATCCTTATCTCTGTCAAGATAAAGTCTTCCCTGTACCGTAGCCAGACTTATATTTATATTACTGTATTTCTTTATTTGACCATCTAGCCATTTAAAATAGTTTTCAGCACTAATCGGGGGTACGTCTCTCCCATCAGTGAAAGAATGAACAAATATCTTATTCTCAAACTGATGCCTTGATAAAAATTCAAAGATCGCACTAAGATGATTTGTATGAGAATGTAGGCCGCCATCACTCAAAATACCTGCAAGATGAATATTTGATCCATATTTTTTGCAGTTTTCCATCAAACTAACCAAAGCTTCATTATTGTAAAACTCGCCTGTCTCAATAGAATTATTAATACGAGGTAGATCTTGCAAAATCACTCTACCCGCACCAATTGTCAGATGATTCACTTCAGAGGTACCCATTTGTCCCTCTGGTAGACCTACACTTAATCCATCAGACTTCAGGGAAGTGTTTGGATAATTACGCGCGAGCTTGTCATAAATAGGTTTTTGAGCATTATCGATAGCATTGTACTTATCAGGTTTACCTACTCCCCATCCATCCATGATCACTAAAATAACTTTTTTTGATAAATTATTTTTCCGTACTTTTGGTTTTTGTGAGACAGGTGCAATTCCCTTTTTATTTACCATTTCAATCATTAATGATAATTAATATATCCGATTGCTAAAGAATAATTACTCTCTCGGACACAATTGATCCCCAAGCAATTTCTATTCTATACAAAAATATTTTATTCACATTGTTTAGATATGTCAAAGTGAGTTTGCGGAGACGATACTTATAGTGATGGTAAAGCGATCGCCTCCTGCAAAGAGATCGGATACATAAAAAATCTACTATCAAAGTAAATAGTATTTATTTTTCTAACTTCTCTCGTATTACTGCTTGAGCTGCAGCCAATCTTGCCACTGGAACACGATATGGTGAACAGCTTACATAGTTAAGTCCAATTTTATGGCAAAACTCAACGGATTTTGGCTCACCACCATGCTCTCCACAAATTCCAATTTCCATTTCTGGATTAACTTCACGACCTTTTTTTACTGCCATCTCCATCAATACTCCGATACCCTCCTGATCAATTACCTGGAATGGATCATCCATATAAACACCCAATTCGATATATTTACCAATGAACTTTCCAGCATCATCTCTCGAATATCCATAAGTTGTTTGTGTAAGGTCATTTGTACCGAACGAGAAGAACTGTGAATATTGAGCAAATTTATCGGCAGTAACACAAGCCCTTGGTAACTCTATCATTGTACCGATTGTATATTCGAGCAGTTTAAGCTCTTTTGTAGCATTTATGTCAACTTTTGCTTGCTGTAATACTGGATCAGCAATATCTTTAATTACTTGGTTTAACACTTCCAACTCTCTATAGTTTGAAGTAACAGGGATTTCTATCTCTGGCTTGACCAAAATACCTTCTTTCGCAACCACAATAGCAGCATTGATAATAGCTCGGGTTTGCATCTCAGTTATTTCTGGATAAACCATGCCCAATCGACAACCTCTAAAACCAAGCATAGGATTAAACTCAGCCAAAGATTCTTTTCGTTCTTTCAAAACTTCGAAATCAACCTCCATAGCTTTTGCTAAATCTTGCATCTCCTCATCTGTGTGAGGTAGAAATTCGTGCAATGGTGGATCAAGAAGTCTTACAGTAACTGGTAAATCGTGCATTTGACGAAATATGTTTTCAAAATCTGATTGCTGCATTTTTTCGATCTTCTTGAGAGCTTTAACTCTCTCTTCTTTCGTATCAGATAAAATCATTTCTCTGACAGCAAAAATCCTATCCTCCTGAAAAAACATGTGCTCTGTACGACAAAGACCGATACCTTCTGCACCGAATTTTCTGGCAACTGTAGCATCTTTTGGCGTATCTGCATTGGTTCTAACCTTTAATTTTCGAACATCATCAGCCCACTGCATCAAAATACCAAACTCGCCTTCTAGAGTCGGCTCAACTGTATCTATTTTTCCTCGATAAACCTCACCATTTGAACCGTCAAGAGTAATCCAATCTCCCTCCACCAGATCAATACTTTTACCCACGTGTAGGCTTTTTTTCTCTTCATTTACAGCAATATCTGAACAGCCAGAAACACAACATTTTCCCATACCTCTAGCTACAACTGCCGCATGACTTGTCATACCACCTCTTGCAGTTAAAATGCCTTGAGCAACATTCATGCCTTCGATATCTTCTGGCGAAGTTTCCATACGCACGAGGATCACTTTCTTTCCTTGGTTTGCCCAGATAACAGCATCCTCTGCAGTAAAGACTATTTGACCGGTAGATGCACCAGGTGAAGCTGGAAGTCCCTTAGCAATAAGTTCTTTTTGAGCCTTAGGATCAATAGCTGGATGTAACAACTGATTGAGAGCATTTGGATCAACTCGCATAATAGCAGTGTCCTTATCGATTAATTTCTCATTAAACATATCTACAGCGATTTTTACTGCAGCTTTACCTGTACGCTTACCAACTCTCGATTGCAACATATACAAAATACCCTCCTCGATAGTGAATTCGAGATCAACCATATCTTTATAATGCATCTCGAGTTTTGCGAAAATCTCTTTAACTTGTTCATAGATTTCGGGCATCTCTTTTGCCATATCATCAAGATGTTTAGGAGTACGGATACCTGCGACGACATCTTCACCCTGTGCATTGACGAGATATTCACCATAATATTCTTTGGCACCAGTAGACGGATTTCGAGTAAAAGCTACTCCAGTAGCAGAATTCTCTCCCATATTTCCGAAAACCATAGCTTGTACTGTAACAGCTGTACCAGAAATCTTTGCAGGAACTTTGTTTATACGACGATACGAAATGGCTCGAGGATTATTCCACGATTTGAAGACTGCCTCGATACTCAACATTAACTGTTCAAATGGATCATGAGGAAATTCTTTACCCGTATCTGTCTTGTAAAGATCAAGGTATCTATCGACAATGATTTTAATATTATCTGCAGTGAGATCAACATCTAACGATACTCCGAATTCTTCCTTAGCACTATCCAAAATACCCATAAACTTAGCGTGTTCAACACCCATCACTACATCCCCAAACATCTGTATAAATCTACGATAATTATCCCATGCAAAACGATCATTTCCAGATTTAGCAATCAAGCCCTGCAATGTTTCCTTATTAAGACCAAGATTCAATATCGTATCCATCATTCCTGGCATTGATACGGCAGAACCGGATCTTACTGAAAGCAATAATGGATTCTGAGGATCACCAAATTTCTTTCCAGTACTCTCTTCTATTTTTTGAAGATATTGTTTTACTTGCTCAGTAAAATCGGCTGGAAATTGTCTATCATTTTTATAATAATATTCACAAGTTTGTATTGATATGACAAAACCTTGTGGTACCGGTAACCCCATTTCCGTCATCTGTACTAATGAGTAGCCTTTTCCTCCTAATATATATTTTGGTTCATTTGTATTTGGTGACTCTGTTTTTTCTTTTGAGAAAAAATAAAAGTCTTTGTTAGTTAAAGTCTCCCTAGCTGATTGGTTTTTTGAATTATTTATTTTTGTTGCCATATTTTTTAAAATAAATTTATTTATTATTTTATTTTAGTATTATACTTAAAACGTTTTGATTACTTCTCAAAAACAGATCACGATAATATAATACGCACTACCCAAATTACATTTATTAAAATGATTTTCTAGATACAACTGAGAAATATTTATTGACACTGCAATAAAAAAGCTTAAGACAATATAAAAACAGATGCCTCCTATTCTACATATATATTTATATCTTTACAATGGGTTTGTCCTCATAGAAATCAAAATAAATTGAATATGAAAAAATATGGTTTTATATTCATAAGAAAATATCACACAATGAGTGACATAATAATTCAAGCTCACTGGGCACCACACTATAGGTTGCACTTGAAGTTTTTTTCTGATATAATTTACATAATTAAGTTTATTATATTTCGTATATGGGTATTTATAGAGATATTATTAAAATATCAGGTGAAAAAATAGGGTCTTGTAAAGATTAGAGAGGATTTTTACTCAACTCTTTCATCAACAATTTGTATATATTATCACTTCTGTGGTTAAAACGCCACTCAGATTCTTTTAAATGTAAAATGAACTTATTTCTCGGAACTCCGTTGAATTT